>NZ_JAMYLM010000017.1:0-122939 GCF_040317995.1 Mesorhizobium sp. M1334 | reverse complement strand
CATGATCAGAAGGTCTTCGCCATTGAGCTTGACTTCGGTGCCCGACCACTTGCCGAACAGGATGCGGTCGCCGGCCTTGACGTCCAGCGGGACGAGCTTGCCGGCTTCGTCGCGGGCGCCGGAACCGACGGCGATGATCTCGCCTTCCTGCGGCTTTTCCTTAGCCGTATCGGGGATGATGATCCCGCCCGCGGTCTTGGATTCGGATTCGACCCGACGAACGACCACGCGGTCATGAAGCGGGCGGAACTTCGACTTTGCCATTTTTTATTCCTCGATGAGAATGGTGAGAACAGTTCCTCCGTCCGGCGGCGCCGGACATGTGGTTAGCACTCATCTTGGGGGAGTGCTAACGTGGCGCTGAAATAGGCTGGCAGCTCGCGCGAGTCAAGACGCCTGGTGAGCATCCTCAGGACGATTGCTTCAAACGGATACTTGACTAAGTCAACTAAATGGCTGATCTTGCCGGGCAGGAGGATGCCATGACCATTCATCATCACCCAGGCAAGGAGCGGATCGACGCGGTGCGGGCCTTCAACCGCTTCTACACCCGCCAGATCGGGCTGCTCGACGAAGGGCTGCTGAAAAGCACCTTCTCGCTGACCGAAGCGCGGGTGCTCTATGAGCTGGCGCATCGCGACGGGCTGACCGCCACCGACCTTGGGCGCGATCTCGGCCTCGATGCCGGTTATCTCAGCCGGCTGCTGAAGAAGTTCGAGGAGCGTGATCTGGTCGAGCGGGCCACGATCGAGGCGGATGCGCGGCGCTCGTCGATCGCGCTGACCAAGGCCGGGCGGCAGGCCTTCGCGCCGCTGAACCAGGGTTCGCACGAACAGGTCGCGGCTTTGCTCGAACGGCTTTCGGCTGCCGAACAGGACAGGCTGGTCAGGGCCATGCAGACGGTGCAGCGTCTGCTGGGCGGAAGTGCCGAGCCCAAAATTCCCTATATGCTGCGGTCTCTGCAAGTCGGCGACATCGGCTGGATCATCCATCGCCAGGGCCTGCTCTACGCGCAGGAATATGGCTGGGACGAAACCTATGAAGCGCTGGTCGCCGAAATCCTCGGTGCCTTCGTCAAATCCTTCGATCCGAAATGGGAACGCAGCTGGATCGCCGAGCGGGAAGGGGAGGTCGTCGGCTCGGTCTTCGTCATGCACCAGTCGGACGAGGTGGCGAAGTTGCGCCTGCTCTATGTCGAGCCTTCGGCGCGCGGTCTCGGCATCGGCAGGCGGCTGGTCGAGGAATGCATCGGCTTTGCTCGAACGAAGGGTTACAGGACACTGACGCTGTGGACCAACGACGTGCTCACCTCGGCGCGCCGCATCTACGAGGCGGCCGGGTTCAAGCTGACCGACGAGGAGCGCCACCATTCCTTCGGCAAGGATCTGGTCGGCCAGAACTGGAATTTGGAGTTATAGCAGCGCCGCAGAATTTCGAGCATCGGCCTGCGGCGGTCGCTCAGGTCGCAGGCTTAATGTTTTGGTTCAAGCGACAGAGATTGGTGGGGTCATACTTGTTTTTTAGCGCGGCCAGCCTCGGATAATTCTCGCCGTAGGCCGCCAGAACGGCTATGCGCGCAGGATGCCGCGGGACGTTCCCGCGCAGGAAATTTTTCGGGACGCATTCTTTCCGGTATGCAGCCCGGATCTGTTCGCAGGAGGCGACCGACAGATCGAGCGCGCCGCCGATCTGCTGCAATACCCGCTCATCCATTTCAATTGGACGAACCGCGACCCGGAAGCGCCGACCTGGCAGCGATGGCTGGCAATCGCACGCTCGATCGATCCCAGCATCCCGAATGCCAACCGGGCATGGGACTTGAGTTTCCGCGAAGAGCTGCACGCGATTGACGCGGTAGCGGCAGGCCAAGGCATCGCTATCTGCAGCGATGTGGTCGTCAGTGGCGAACTCGAGGCTGGCAGGCTGGTCAAGGCACATGATCTCTCTCTGCCAGGCTATGGCTTTTACCTTGCTGGCGTAGCCAATCACCCCCGACAAGCGCATATCGAAGCCTTTTCCGCCTGGGTGAGATCGATAGTCTAAGCATCTGAACGCCGATCTTCCGCATGCTCGTCACAAACGCCCGGCGTAATAAATTGCTAACCACGATCGCCCTGCACCGATTGCCATGCACACTTACCGGCTTCTGGCACAATCGGGCTCCTTGAATTATGAGCACGCTTATTATATATGTCGCTCATGGTTTCCGACGGCATCGACAGATTGGGCTTTTTGATCCACGACGTGCAGCGCCTGATGCGCAAGCGGTTCGAGGCGCGCGCCAGTGGTTTCGGCCTTTCTTCGGCGCAATGGCGGCTTCTGGTACGTGTCGCCAAGGAGGCGGGTGTCGCGCAGGCGCGGCTTGCCGAGCTTCTCGAAATCGAGCCGATCAGCGTCTCGCGTCTTGTCGATCGAATGGAGGAGGGCGGCTGGATCGAGCGCCGTCCCGACGCAACCGACAGGCGAGTGCGCATGATTTTCCCGACCGCCAAGGCGAACGCGGCCTACGCCCACGTCAAGAGCCTTGCCGGCGAGGTCTATGAGGAATCGCTCGTCGGCGTTTCGCCGGAAGATCGCCGCGTCCTGGTCAAGGCGCTGGAAACAATGGTGCAGAATCTTGCAGATGGTGAGACGCCGCCCTCGGAAAAAACGAAGAATACGGAAGGCGCAGCAGCATGAACGCGGTAGCCAAACTAGATGAGAATGCGGCCAAGCTGGAGATGGAAGCTCCCGCGAAGCCGGCGGCAGCTCCGGTAACGGTCGCTCCGCAGGTAGCTCCGGCGCCGGTGGCGCCGAAGCGCCGTGCCGGCCGCTTCCTTTTGATGTTTGTGCTGCCCGCTGCGTTGATCGCCGGCGGCAGCTATGTCTGGGTGACCGGCGGCCGCTATCAGGAGACCGAGAACGCCAATCTGCAGCAGGCCAAGGTTTCGATAGCCGCCGATACGGCGGGCCGCATCGTTCAGGTCGACATTTTCGACAACCAGTCTGTCAAGCAGGGCGACGTGTTGTTCGCCATCGATCCCGAGCCCTACCGGATCGCGTTGGCCCAGGCCGACGCGGCGGTTGCCGGTGCGCGGCTCAATGTCGAGCAGCTGCGTGCGGCCTACAGCCAGGCGCTGGCGCAGGAGAAGTCCGACGAAAGCCAGGTCCAGTACGCGCAGTCCCAATATGACCGCGCCGCCGACCTTGCCCAGAAGGGCATCAACGCCAAGTCGTCGCTGGACGAAGCCAAGAACGACCTCGACAAGGCCAAGCAGCAGCTGGCCGTAGCCCAGCAGGGGATCGTCAGCGCCAAGGCGGCACTTGGCGGCAATCCCGACATCGAAACTGACAAGCATCCGACAGTAATGGCGGCGCTCGCCGCACGCGACAAGGCGGCCTACGATCTGGTCCAGACCAAGGTCAAGGCGCCTGCCGACGGCATCATCAGCCAGGCCGCTTCGTTCAAGGTCGGCCAGTATGTCGGTTCGGGCACGCCGCTGTTTTCGCTGGTCGAGACCGGCGACACCTGGGTCGACGCCAATTTCAAGGAAACCCAGCTCACCAACATGAAGCCAGGCCAGAAGGCCGATATCGTGGTCGATACCTATCCGGGCAAGACCTTCGAAGCCACCGTCAAGGCGATCGGCGCCGGCACCGGGGCCGAGTTCTCGCTGCTGCCTGCGCAGAACGCCACCGGCAACTGGGTCAAGGTCACACAGCGCATTCCGGTCCGCCTGGAATTGGCCGATGCCGACGCCAAGGCGGCGCTGCGCACCGGCATGAGCGCTACGGTCACGGTGGACACCGGCGTTTCCCGCGGGCTGCCGAGCATTTTCCGCGGCGCCACGGCGGGCGAGGCCAAGTAAGGAGGCCGAACAGCGGCCGCATAGCAAACGGCGAAATGGATGCAGGATTGGTCCGAAGGAGGCGCAGGAAAAGTTGAATGCGTAAACGGGCTGCGCTGTAGCCTGCCTGAGCAAACAACTCCGCGCAGGGTCTTCGGTCCTCAGGTTTCCGGGCGGCAGGCGCCCGCTTGTCGAGACGCTCAGTTGATGTAACCCCCACATCGATGCTCGCGTCCCACCGCGATGAGGGTCTCTCTACAGCGAGGGCCTCGCCGTCCGGAAACCCAATGTACACGTTTTTGTTACCTGCTGGAAGTTTTACGTCATGAGCAGCCCAGAACCCTTTCGCGAAGTACCGCACCGCGGCCTGATTACAGTCGCGCTCATGCTTGCGACGATCATGCAGGCGCTCGACACGACGATCGCCAACGTTGCGCTGCCGACCATGACCGGCGATCTCGGCGCCTCCCCCGACAACATCAACTGGGTGCTGACCTCCTACATCGTTGCCGCGGCGATCATGACGCCGGTGACCGGCTGGCTTGCCGACCGCTTCGGTCGCAAGGAGCTGTTCCTGACGGCCGTGGTCGGCTTCACCGTCTTCTCCATGCTGTGCGGCATCGCCTGGAGCCTGGAGACCATCGTTTTGTTCCGGCTCATGCAAGGTGTGTTCGGCGCTGCCATCGTGCCGCTGTCGCAGACCTTCCTGCTCGACATCAACCCTAGGGAACGCCACGGCCAAGCCATGGCCATCTGGGGCGCCGGCATCATGCTGGGACCGATCCTTGGCCCGACGCTGGGTGGCTGGCTGACCGAGAACTTCAACTGGCGCTGGGTGTTCTTCATCAACCTGCCGGTCGGCATCATCGCCTTCCTCGGCATGGCGGCGTATCTTCCCAGCGTTGCCCGGCGGGTGCGCAGCTTCGATTTCTTCGGCTTCACCATGCTCTCGCTCGGTGTCGGCGCGCTGCAGCTGATGCTCGATCGCGGCGGCGAGGTCGACTGGTTTTCCTCGATCGAGATATGGATCGAGCTCGGTCTTTCCATCACCGGCTTCTGGGTGTTCACCATTCACACATTGACGGCGGAGCACCCCTTTATCGACCCGAAGATCTTCCTCGATCGCAATTTCGTCACCGGGCTGGCGTTCATCTTTGTCATGGGCGTGCTCATCTTGGCGAGCATGTCGCTGCTGCCGCCAATGCTGTCGACCATCTTCGGCTATCCGACCCTCACCATCGGCATTGTCCTGGGGCCGCGTGGTGTCGGCACGATGATCGCGATGCTGTTCGTCGGGCGGATCATGCACAGGATCGATGCCAGGATCCTCGTCGTCATCGGCTTCCTGCTAACCGCGCAGTCGCTCTACACGATGTCCAGCTTCTCGCCGCAGATGGACGACTGGCTGATCCTCAGTTCCGGCGTCATCCAGGGCCTGGGAATGGGCATGGTGTTCGTGCCGCTGTCGACTGTAGCCTTCGCCACGCTCGACGCACGCTTCCGCACCGATGCCACGGCGTTGTTCAGCCTGGTGCGCAACCTTGGCTCGTCGATCGGCGTGTCGGTGGTGACGGTTTTGCTGGTACGCAACACGCAGATCAACCATGCCGAGCTTTCGGCCTACATCAATCCGTTCAACCCCAACCTCTGGGCGGCATCGCCGGCAGCGGCGGGCGGCGATCCGACGGCGCTGTCGCTGATGGATCGCATGGTCAATGTCCAGGCGATGATGATCTCCTACGTCAATGACTTCAAGCTGCTGATGATGATGACGCTGCTTGCCATTCCGTTTGTTTTCCTGCTGCGCAAGCCAAAGGCCGCGCCGCCCGCCGGTGGGGCGCCTGCCGCGCATATGGACTAAGCCTCAGGGCTTACGGCAACCGCGACCGGCTCGAGGTTTCCGTTGGCTGTGCCGGTCGCGTCGCGTTGAGCCAGGTTCACCTGCCATTAGTATATCCGGACCAATATGCACTGCTTTTGGGTTGAAGGCGAGCCTCCATTGCTTGCCTCAAGCATCAGCGGGAGGAATTGTGTTTGGCCACGAAATCATCCAGGCAAACCGCCGCAGCGCCCGAGTCCGCCAATCTGACGACGCTGGCAAAACTGGCGACTACCTCGTACGAAGTCCTCGAGCGCGAACTTCGCGCCACGATTGCGGCGCTTCAGGACCAGGCACTGCGGTTCCAGACCGCGATAGAGAACATCTCGCAAGGCATCTGTTTCTTTGACGCCGATGAACGGCTGATCCTGTGCAACCGACGCTACGCGGAAATCTATCGCCTTGCACCGGAGCAATTGCAGCCGGGTGTGGCGCTGCGCGAAATCGTCGAGCGGCGCGTCGCTGTCGGGACCTCGGCAATGAATGCGGACGCCTATCTGGGGTTGGCCCGGGCAGTCAATTCGGGCACGGCTTCGGGGAACTGGACAGCCGAGCTCGCCGATGGCCGGACAATTCAGGTCTGCCATCAACCGATGCCTGACGGCGGCTGGGTGGCCACGCACGAGGACATCAGCGAGCTCAGCGCCAATCGCTTGGTCGTTGACGAGCGTATCTCCTTGCAGACGCTGATCGACCTGGTGCCTGACTACATGTGGGTGAAGGACACCGAAAGCCGCTTCGTCGTCGCGAACCGAGCCATTGCGTCCGATAGCGGTCGGGACAGCACGAGCGAGATGATCGGTCTGAGCGACTTCGACCTTCATGCGCCGGAACTTGCGCAGAAGTTTCGCTTCATCGAGCAGCAACTGATGCGCGACGGACAGCCGATGATCGACGAGGAGGAGTTCGTCATCGATGCGTCAGGCACCGGCAAATGGTTCCTGTCGACGAAACTGCCGTTGCGCAACGTTCAAAACAACATTTTCGGCCTCGTCGGCATTGCCCGCGACATCACTGCGCGCAAGCGGGCCGAAATCCTGCGCGACGGGCAGGCGCATATCCTCGAGATGATCGCAAAGAGCGCTCCCCTCGAAGATGTGCTCGAGCGGCTCATGCGTCTGGTCGAATCCCAACTGGCGGGGATATTCGGTTCGGTCTTGCTGCTCGACAAGGATGGCAGCCACTTGCGTCACGCCGCCGCGCCCAGCCTGGCGAGAGACTACACCGACGCCGTCGACGGCGCCGCGGTCGGCCCCAGAGCAGGGTCTTGCGGAACCGCAGTCTATCGGCGCGAGCCGGTGATCGTCGCTGACATCATGCACGATCCGCTTTGGGAGGATTATCGCGAACTCGCGCGGCCGCACGGTTTGCGTTCATGCTGGTCGACCCCGATCCTGTCGCATCAGGGCGCCGTGCTTGGATTCTTTGCGATGTATTCGATGACGGTGCGCGAACCGACAGAGGCCGAGACTCGCCTCATCGATTTCACCACGCGCATCGCCGGGATCGCCATCGAACGCAAACAGGCCGAAGACCGGATCCACTTCATGGCCAACCATGACGTGCTGACCGGGCTTCCCAATCGCGCCTTGTTGGAGGATCGGCTTTCACAGGCGGTCTTGTACGCCCAGCGATACGATCGCTGGGTGACGGTGGTGTTCATCGATCTGGACAATTTCAAATTCGTTAACGACACGCTCGGCCATAATGCCGGCGACGAGCTTCTGAAGACCGTCGCTAGTCGCATGGTCGACTGCGTAAGGGCGACCGATACCGTCGTGCGGCTTGGCGGTGACGAATTCGTCATCGTGCTGTTCGACCAGCCGGCGAACGTTGATCTCGTTTCCGAGACGTTGCAAAAGCTCAGGGCTGCACTCGCCGAGCCGGTTCGGCTCGGAGCACATCTGGTGCGGGCGACGGCCAGCATCGGCATTGCCAACTATCCCAAGGATGGAACGGATCCCGATACGCTGCTGGCAAATGCCGATGCGGCCATGTATCGCGCCAAGGAGTTCGGCCGCGACAATTTCCAGTTTTACGCTCCGGAGTTCAACACCAGGGCGCATGAAAAATTCGTGCTTCAGGAAGAGTTGCGAAACGCCTTGGCCCGTTCGGAATTCACGCTGCTCTACCAGCCGCAAGTGGACCTTCGGTCAGGTCGGGTTTTTGCGGTCGAGGCGCTGATACGCTGGAACCATCCAACGCTTGGCACGGTAATGCCGACGATGTTCATACCGACCGCCGAGGAGACAGGTCTGATCGTACCGATCGGCGACTGGGTTCTGCGTGAGGCGTGCCGGCAGAACAAAGCCTGGCAAGACGCGGGACTGCCGCCCTTGACCGTTTGCGTGAATGTGTCGGCGCGGCAATTCAGGGAGCGCAACCTGATCGATCGGATCGTCAGCGCGCTGAAGGACAGCGGCCTGGAGGCCAGGTATCTCGAGCTGGAGGTGACCGAGAGCCTGATCATGCAGGATATCGAGCTGGCGGTCGCCACCATGAACGCCCTGCAAGGCCTGGGTGTCCAGATCTCGATCGATGATTTCGGCACCGGCTATTCCAGCCTCAGCGCACTCAAGACCTTTCCCGTGGCGCGGCTGAAGATCGACAAGTCCTTCATCAAGGATCTCGCCGCCGATGAGAACGATCAGGCTGTGGCCAGCGCGGTGATTTCATTGGGGCAAAATCTCAACCTGAGGGTCATCGCCGAGGGCGTTGAGACAGATGATCAGGTTGCTTTCCTGCGCAGGAACAATTGCGACGAAATGCAGGGCTATCATTTCAGCAGGCCGGTTTGCGCGCAGGACATCGAGGAATTGCTCGGCGGCGGCCGCAAAGACTGACGGATCGGTCGCCAGCAGGCTTCCGCCGACCAAATGGCGGAAGTTATCTGCCGAGCACAAGGCACCAGTAGCGAAGCGTGCTGTCGCGGCCGTCGCGCACATAGGCGAGACCGAAGCGGGTGAAGCGCGGGTCGAGCATGTTGCGGCGGTGGCCTGGCGAATGCACCCAGATATCGAACAGCTTCTGCTGGTCGAAGCGGCCTTCGGCGATGTTTTCGGCGGCAGCGCCGGCAATGCCATTGTCTTTGACGCGCGAGGCAAAGTCCTTGCCCCAGCCGGTGGTGTGGTTCATTCGGCGGCCGCGCGCCATATAGCCGGCCTGCTGCAGTGCCGCCTGCTCGAGCCGGGCATCGGGGACAAGCGGCCCGAGACCCGCCGAAGCGCGGATGCCGGCCAGCGTGCCAGCGGCGGAGGCAGAGACACCGGCGCCTTCGCCGGTGGGCAGCACGGTGGCGCAGGCGACGAGCCCGGCAAGGGCGCCAAGGCCGGCAGCTCTGAGCAGCACGCGCCTACTTAGGCATGGTTGGGCCCCATAATTTTCGATTTTCGTAACGGTCATGCCCGCCTGACATAAGCGCGATCATGGCTTTTGCCGGGCAGGGCGGTGAAAATGCGTGATGATGGTTTCCGGCTCGACACCAGTCAGGCATTCACGGACAGACAGCTTCTTTTGCCCCATCTTTGCGGCTTCACGAGCGCTGGCGAGGTATCCTCGGTTGCAAATTTTCTCTGGGGGATATCGCTTGCAGTGACGACCGGAGCGATTCGTACGCCTGAGCACCAAGCAGCCTCCGGTATTGGTCTTCGAGACGCTGATTGAAATCGTGGACGGTCCGGATCACCGCAAGCGCCGCGTCGGTTGCAACGATTAATTTGGCCCGTCGGTCGTTCGGATCACGCGAGCGCCGAACATAACCGAGGCGCTCCAGTTCATCGATCAACTCACCCATCGATGCTTTGCCAATGCCCGCTCGCTCTGCGAGGACGCTGGGTCGGGTTCCTTCCGCGTCGATGTTGGCGAATACAGCGCCGTGTTTGGGCTTGATTGCCGAATGGCCGCTCTCCCGGAGAACCTGGACCAAAGCGCTCGCCGACGATTGATAAGCATAGAGAAGCAGAGACTGCGTGTATGGCTGATTATCCATCTTTCCAAACTTATATGGTGCCCATATAGTATGGCAACCGAACTATATGGCAAGAGGTCAGCATGGCTACTGGCAACGTCCGAACCGAAGGGGTGGAAAGTGTCGCGTACAGGCTGATCGACGCTTGGAATCGTCACGATGCTCGCGCCTTTGCCGCCGTATTCGCGGCAGATGCCGAATTTACGAACGTCTTCGGTATGCAGGCGACTGGACGTGACAGGATCGAGCAGTTCCATGCCCCAATTTTTGAGAAGATGTTCAAGCACAGCCACCTATCCGCGGAAAGCGTGCGGAACAGGCTTGTTCGCCCGGATGTTGCCACGCTCGACCTGCGGTGGTCCATGACTGGCGCACTCGATCCGATGGGAAACGAATGGCCGCGTCGGCGCGGATTAATCAGCGTAGTGGCGACGCGGGATCACGAAGAATGGTTGATTGCAACGATGCACAATATGGAACTTGGAGACGATCAAACGGTAAAGTCTCAGGAGAAACTTCAAGAGCATAAGTAGGCTCTTCATCCACGTCTAAATCGAAAGCAACAGCCATCCAGCATGGTCAGCCGATCTGATCGGGCAATGAGATCGAACGGCGGGTCAGTGACCGGGATTGGCGAGCCATGCTACAGGAGTTGGTGCTGGATGGCCCGCGCCTTGCCCGGTTTGGTCGGCCACAATGGCGCGCCCCATAAGCCGGTCGCTTGGTCTTGCGGGATCTAATGTATGAACGGCTTGGCGCGCGCTGGGCTCTCGCCGGCAGTCTTTGCGATGCGGTGATCGCCGGTCGGCTATTCCGCCGCCACGAGTTTGGTTTCCGGCGTCGATGAAACCCGGCCGTCCCGATCGTCTTCGGTATGTTCCCACCAGTCGCCCAGGGCGTCGATAAGCGGCACAAGCTTGAGGCCGGGCTCCGTGAGGTCGTAATCCACACGTAGTGGATAGCCGGCATGCGCCGTTCGCCGCACGATCCCGGCTTCCTCCAGCTTGCGCAGTTCCAGCGCCAGGATGCGGTGCGACACTGCCGGGTTGTCACGCCTCAAATCGCTGAAGCGCTTGGTACCATCCTTGAGATAATAGAGCAGCAAGGTGGGCCAACGACCGCTGAGCACACGCATGGTCTCCTCGATCGGGCAGCGTGAGACGACATCTTTCATGGCGGGGACCTGGTTACAGAATAGTGCCTAATTTACATGGGGCGACCAGCGTTTAGGGTCAAGTTTCGCTGCGCAGCGTGACCCCTAACATGGAAGAGACAAAGAAATGGAACCTATTCTCCTTTACGGCTTCCCGCTGGGAAGTTCGATGGGGCTTGTCGCTGCTTTTGAACGCCTCGGACAACCCTATCGCCTGTGTCGTGTCGACATGCTCACTGAGATGAAGAACGACGCCTATGCCAGCATCAACGGCCGTCAGGAAACGCCGGTGTTGATCACGCACGAGGGCAGGGTGCTCACCGAGACTATGGCGATTGCCGCCTGGCTCGAAGCCCGCGATACGCAACGCCGTATCAGCTTCGATCCTCGCTCGCCGGAGGCCGACCGGATGCACCAGCTGGTCGCCTTCATAAACACCGGCTTCACCGCCGCCTTCACCCCGCTCTGGGCGGCATATGAAATGGAGTCGGCCGAACCGGTGCTGCTGGCGACTTTACGTGATTTCGGCCGCAAGGTCGTTACCAACCGCCATAACCAGCTTGAGGCGATGATCCTCGACACGGATTTCCTGATCGGCGAGCGGCTGACGCTTGCCGACACCACGTTGATCGGCGTGGCGCGCTGGGCGGAGTTCCACCAGGCGGTCGACGGCGCCGCTTACCCAAAGCTGGCGGCGCTACGCCGCCGCATCGAAGCCGATCCGGCCGTGCAATACGCGCTCGCTGTCGAGGCTGGCGAAAAGCCCGCCGGGTCAGGCGCTTGCTTCGGTCACTTGCCGCTGGCCGAGGTGATCGATCGCTTCGCGGCGTAACTGTTCGCTCAGCGCCCGGCGCCCCGGCGCCGGGCGCTGGCGACAAGCACGCCCAGATCGGCTATCATGTCGACGTTCTTGAAGTGGCAGCTGCGGGCGGCCATCCTGGCGGTGACCGCCCCGACACACGGGAGAAAGGTTATGGCCGGCTTTCATGTCATGGCTGATGCACGTGGAATGCATGTACAGCCCACGGTGCGCCGCATCAGCACCGAGGATCTGATTGATGCGCTCCGTCTCGGCGTCGAGGATTTCTGGGCCAAGCCGTCGCATTATGTGTTCCTGTGCCTGATCTATCCGGTGGTCGGCCTGATCCTGACGCAGTGGACCTCGGGCTCGAACGCCATCCAGCTGATCTATCCGCTGATGTCCGGCTTCGCTTTGGTCGGTCCGTTCGCGGCTATCGGCCTTTACGAAATCAGCCGCCGGCGCGAGTTCGGCATGGATACATCCTGGTGGCATGCGCTCGACGTGCGCCACTCGCCGGCGCTCCCCGCGATTGCGGTCATCGGCATCATGCTGCTGGTACTGTTCCTGCTCTGGCTGTTCACCGCGCAGTCGATCTACACCAGCCTGTACGGCAATCAGCCTCCGGCCTCTATTGCCGGCTTTATTCGCGAGGTGCTGACGACCAGCAAGGGCTGGACGCTGATCCTGCTCGGCAACCTGGCCGGGTTCGTCTTCGCCGCGATCGTGCTGGCGACGACCGTCGTCGCCTTTCCGCTGCTGCTCGACCGCGATGTCGGCGCGGTCTCGGCAGTCGAGACGTCGGCGCGCGCCGTCCTGACAAACCCGCTACAGATGGCGCTGTGGGGCCTGATGGTCGCCGTGCTCCTGGTCATCGGCTCGATCCCGCTATTTGCCGGGCTTGCCGTCGTCATGCCCATCCTTGGCCACGCGACCTGGCATCTTTATCGCAGGGTGGTCGAACCGGAGCGGGCGGAGCAGGTCAGGCGGCCAATGTAGGACCGATCAGCGTTGCGCGTCGGTTGCCATCTTGACGGCCAGCGCGGTCAGCACCGTACCCATCATCCAGCGCTGGATCACCATCCATAAGGGCCGCCCGGCGAGGAAAACCGCGATCGAGCCGGCCGTCACCGCGATGATGGCATTGACGGTCAGGCTGATCGCGACCTGCGTGGCACCGAGCACTAGAAGCTGCGACAGCACGTGGCCCTTGCCGGGGCTGATGAATTGCGGCAGCAGCGACAGATAGAGCACTGCCACCTTCGGGTTGAGCAGGTTGGTCATCAGGCCCATCGCGAACAGCTTGCGCGGCCTGTCTTTCGGCAGTTCGCGGATATGGAAGGGCGAGCGCCCGCCGGGCTTCACCGCTTGCCAGGCGAGCCACAGCAAATAGAGCGCGCCGGCAAGGCGCAGCACATCATAGGCAAAGGGTACGGCGAGCAGCAGCGCGGTGATGCCGAACGCCGCCGACAGCACATAGAACAAGAAACCGAGCGCCACGCCGCCCAGCGAGATCAGCCCGGCCTTCGGCCCCTGCGACAGCGAGCGCGAGATCAGATAGATCATGTTCGGGCCGGGCGTCAGCACCATGCCGAGGCAGACCAGCGCGAAGGCAAGGTGGTTGGCGGGTTCAGGCAAGAGCGCATCTCCGGATGGGTACACTCACCACATGCTTCCATCATCCGCAAGGGCATGAGGGCAGGAGCCTTTGCGCCAGCGCGCCGGGCCGCCTGCCTTAGTTCCCGGACGACAATCTTGCGGACACAATGAAAGCTGGTGACAGGGCGAAGCGCTTCGGTTAATCCGGGCCGGCCGCTACGGACCGTCGGTCGCGGCGCTTGCAAGCATCATGGTACAGGGACAACGGCATGGCGGATTCGCCCGACATCATCGGTTCGCTCGCAGACTTGTCGGGAGCCTATTCAGCCATACTGTGCGACGTCTGGGGCGTCGTGCATAATGGCGAATGGCATTTCCCGGCGGCGGCTGCCGCGCTGATCGCTGCTCGCGCGGCGAGAATACCTGTCGTCCTGATCACCAATTCGCCGCGCCGCAGCGCCGACGTGGTGGCACAGATGAACGCCATCGGCGTTCCTCCCGCTGCCTACGACCGTGTCGTAACGTCCGGCGACGTTACCCGCGATCTGATCGCCGAAGGGCCGCGAAAGATCTTCCATATAGGCGCCGATCGGGATTTCACGCTCTATGAGGGCCTCGACGTCGAGATCGTCGAGGAGTTCGAAGCATCCGGCGTGGTCTGCACCGGCCTGTTCGACGACGAGGTGGAGAAGCCGGAAGATTATGCCGATCTTCTGCGGCGGCTGCGTGCCAGGAACCTGCCCTTCATCTGCGCCAATCCCGACATCGTCGTCGAGCGCGGCGAACGCATGATCTGGTGCGCAGGCGCTTTGGCCCGCGAATACGCACAGCTTGGCGGACGCACGCTGATCGCCGGCAAGCCGTACGCGCCGGTCTATGACGTCGCCATGAAGGAGGTCGCCGTCATTCTCGGCCGCCCGGTCGAGCGTTCGCAAGTTCTGGCCATCGGCGACGGCATGATGACCGACATCAAGGGCGCGGCCGACAATGGCTTCGACGTGCTCTACGTATCGGGCGGCATCCATGCCCGCGATTACGGTGAGACGCTGCAGCCGGATCCGGCCAGGCTTGCGGCCTTTCTGGAAAAATACGGCTACAGGCCGGTCGCGGTGATTCCCAGACTGCAATAGGTTCAAGCCATGACGGCAATGTTCGAACGCATTTCCGCAACCGCACCGCTGCCCGCCCATCTGCGCGGCGGCG
This sequence comes from Mesorhizobium sp. M1334, assembly GCF_040317995.1. Taxonomy (NCBI): domain Bacteria; kingdom Pseudomonadati; phylum Pseudomonadota; class Alphaproteobacteria; order Hyphomicrobiales; family Phyllobacteriaceae; genus Mesorhizobium; species Mesorhizobium sp. M1334. The sequence continues at coordinate 108,512 of NZ_JAMYLM010000017.1, read as the reverse complement.
TAGTGGCTATCGGCAATTTCGACGGCGTCCACCGCGGCCACCAGGCGGTGCTCGAACGCGCGCGCGCCGAAGCGGAGCATCGCGGCGTACCCGCCCTGGTGCTGACCTTCGTACCGCATCCGCGAAAGGTTTTCAGGCCGGACATGCCGCTGTTCGTGCTGACGCCGCCGCCGATGAAGGCGCGGCTGTTGTCGCATCTGGGCTTTGCGGCGCTGGTCGAGCAGCCGTTCACACGCGAGTTCGCCTCCTTGTCGGCGGAGGCTTTCGTCACCGGCGTGCTCGAGCGCAACCTCGGCATAAGCCACGCCGTCACCGGCTTCGATTTCCATTTCGGCAAGGACCGCCAGGGCGGTCCGGCCTATCTGATGGCTGCCGGCGAGCGCCACGGCTTCGGCGTCACGCTGGTCGATGCGTTTCGCGACGAAAGCGCCGAGGTGGTGTCGTCGAGCCGCATACGCACGCTGCTGTGCGAGGGCAATGTGGCCGAGGCCGCCGGCTTGCTCGGCTACCGTTTCACCGTCGAGGCGGAGGTGATCGGCGGCCAGCAGCTCGGCCGGACACTCGCCTTTCCGACCGCAAACATGAGGCTTTCGCCGGAAGCCACCCTCAAGGAAGGGGTTTATGCCGTCCGCTTCCGCCGCGCCGACGGTTCCCTTCATGATGGCGTCGCCAGCTTCGGCCGCCGGCCGACGGTCGACGACAATGGCGCGCCATTGCTGGAGACCTTCGTCTTCGACTTTTCCGGCGACCTCTATGGCGAGATTTGTGCCGTGTCCTTCTTCGGCTACCTGCGCTCGGAGGTGAAGTTCGACGGGCTTGACGCGCTGGTCGCCCAGATGAAGCGCGACGAGGCCGAGGCGAAGGCACTGCTCGCCGGCGTCAGGCCGCTTTCCGGGCTGGACCGAGCGATCGCGTTTTGACAACCCGCGCCGTCGTCGTCCGCGTCGCTTCGCTCCTGCTTCGCCCTGGGATGACGAAGCTGGAGATTTCAGCCAATCTCGAAGGTATGCGATAGAAATGAACGACGAGCATTACCTGTCGGCATCCTGCAATCCGCCAGGTCGATCACAATTTATCTCTTCAGCGCCAGGCCGACGGCAATGAAGGTCCAGCCTTGGAAAATCAGGTCGACGGCCAGGAACAGGCCGAGCACCCACACGCTGTTGACCGGCCAGCCCATGGCGATGACCAGTCCCGCCAGCGCGCTGACGACGCCGGCCGTGACCACCCAGCCCCAGCCCGGCTGCGGCCGGTGGCTGTAGCCGACCCAGGCCCGGAGCACGCCTGAGGCAAGCAGCGCGACCGCCAGGAGGAATGTCAGCACCGCCGAGGCCAGCAGTGGATTGTAGAAGGCGAAGAACCCGGCGACGGCGTAGAGAAGGCCGCTGAGCAGCCAATAGAAGAAGCGGCCCCATGTCTTCACGCCGAACGCATGAATGATCTCGATGACGCCGGCCATCAGCATCAGCCAGCCGACGACATAAACCGAGGCGACGGTTGCGATGAACAGATTGCCGAAAGCAATGCCGCCGAAGATGAGCAGCAGCACCCCGAGCGCGACGAACCATCCCCACTTCGCCCGCGTCTGGCCAATGGCGTCTTTCATGGCATCGCTGTGCACGGTCATTGCCCTTCTCCGTCAAGGTTGCCTAGCTTCTTTGTTCCGAAAGGTAGCGCCGATCGCCTTGCCCGTCCAGCGAGCAGGGTGTGAGCGCCACACTCCCGAGCGATCCGCTTGCCAGACCTTCGCTTTCTATCCGAAGCGGCCAAATACCAGATGGAATATTCGATCGTGTGCAGGGGTGGGCCAGCGCTAAAAAGATGACAAGCGAGTTTACGGGCGACCCGTCGTCCCGTGTATTCGCCATGGCGCAAGTGTAACGAAAAATTCCCAGCGCTGGCGTTGGCCCTTTATCGATGACGTGCGGCTGCTGCTGTATATCGTTTTCTACGCTTGATGAGGCTGGGGAAGCAAAATGAGCGATATGGACGAACACCGCGATCTGGTGGAGATCAATGCCGTCCGCAGCCTGTTGACGTCAAAACCACGAACGGTCCGCTGGGACGAACGCCGGGCACGGCTCGACGAAGTCGGTTCGGTCTGGCCGGTCGCGGAGGACATCCGATGCGAGCATGTGGTTTTCGATGGCCTCGAGGGAGAGTGGTCCCTGGCGCCTGGCAGTGACAGGGATAAGATTCTGCTCTTTTTCCACGGTGGCGGCTACTGCTCCGGCTCTCTTAAAAGTCATCGTCGAATGGTGACCGAGGCAGGTCGGGCAATGGGAATGCGCACCCTCGCGATCGACTATCGACGCGCGCCGGAACATCCTTTCCCTGCGCAACATGAAGACGCACTCACCGCATGGCGCTTTCTGAGGCGGCAAGGCATTGCGCCGGATCGCACCGTGGTTGGGGGAGACAGTGCGGGTGGCAACCTCACCCTGTGCCTGGTCAGTATATTGCGCACGGCAGGCGAGCGGTTGCCGCGATGTCTTTGGCTGTGTTCGCCCTGGACGGACCTTTCGATGTCCGGCGCGACACTATCAACCAAGGACGCAATCGACCCTATCATCCACCGGGCGTATTTGGGGGAACTGGCAACCGCCTATGTTCCCAATGGCGTTGGTCGGCGCGATCCGCTGATCTCGCCTTTGTTTGCCGATCTGAGCGGATTTCCCCCAATGCTTATACAAGTCGGTTCGGCCGAGACGCTGTTGTCGGACGCAACTCGGCTCGCGGAAGCCGCTGGCGCGGCTGACGTCAAAGTACGTCTCGAAATTTGGCCGCATATGATTCACGCTTGGCCGGTTTGGAATGCGGGGCTGGGTGCCGGTCGGCGCGCTCTTCACAGCGCGGGCATGTTTGCCCGCGAATATTTATAACCCCTGCCGAAGCAGCTGCTGGCGCATTCCAAACGTCTTGATCTGGAATCTTGGTGCGCCAGTACAATTCGCTGCAATGCGGAAAACAGCCCGGCCAACGCTGCCAAGGTTACGGACATTAAGTCAAATTTTACCGAACTGGCGCCATGGCTTGGATGAAGGCTGATAGTGTTCGTCAACGCGTTCGACGTATGGAGTAACGATGCGGTCTGTCCCGACGGTCTTGGCCGCATTCATGCTCGGCACCTGCGGCGTTGCCAAGGCAGGCGAGGGCACCTTCGGCTGGATGTCCGGAGACTGGTACCTGACGGTCGGCGCCACCGGCATGGTTGCCCCGAATTTCGAAGGCGGCAAACGGTACCTGCTCAGCGCCTCGCCGATCATCTCGCTCGGCAAGGCTGGTCCCGCGGCGCGCTTCACCTCGCGCAACGACAATATCTCGTTGGCATTGATCGACGATGGCGGCGTCCGCGCCGGCCTGACAGGCAAGTTCCTGTTTTCCCGCGACGGTGGTGATGCCGACGAGTTGAAGGGTCTCGACCCGGTGCGCTGGGGCGGCGAGGCTGGCGGCTTCTTCGAATTCTATCCTTTGGATTGGCTGCGTGCCCGCGCCGAATTGCGGCATGGCATTCGCGCCCATAACGGCTTTGTCGCCGACATCGCCGCCGACGCCTTTTACGATGTGACCCCCGATGTCAGGATTTCGGGCGGGCCGCGCGTTTCGTTCGCCTCATCGGACTATTTCGACGCCTATTACGGCGTTGATGCCGAGGAGTCCCTGGCCTCGGGGCTCAGCGAATATCATCCCGGTGGCGGGGTGAAGTCGGCGGGCCTGGGCGGCGCGGTGACCTGGAAGGTGACCGAACCGATGACGGCCAGTCTGTTCGGCGAATATTCCCGCCTGATGGGCCCGGCCGGCGATTCCAGCCTGGTCAAGGAGCGCGGCGATCGCAACCAGTTCACGATCGGCGTGTCGACGACCTATCGCTTCGATTTCTCGATGTGAGCGGGCGGGCGTCGGCTCATTTGATCAAACGGCTGTCGAACGGATAATGGTATAGGCCCGCAATCGTAATGCGTGACGCATCGTCATGGGTCGGGTTGAGCAGATAGTTGTTTGCCTTGCGCATTATGATCGAAGGGATTTTCATGAGCGCGTAACGATTGGCCGAGAGAAAGTCCGTGCCCTGTCGCCGTGTCGATTCCATGTCCTTGTCCCAGCCGTCATGGATAACCGGTTCGGTCATTTCTATTCCGTCCGGAACGTCGATTTCGATAAGCTGGTAGGTTTCCGGAACGGTTTCGCGCGTCGCATGCACCAGTATCTCCAGCAGTGCCGTCGAAGGGTGGTCGGTGCAATAGACGATGGGCATCCCGCGCCTGTTCCATCTTCCATCAACGAGCGTTCCGCCACGACCCGAGAGATCCGCGAAATTGGAGATGCGCCAGATGCGCATCGTCAGGCAAGCATGCCAAAGTCGATACGGATAAGCTCGTCGGAAACGACGTGGGCGCCGGTCTCTGTCTCAAGGAGATCGATCGGCCTTGCACCATCCAATGCTATGATCTCGCTTCTCAGCCAACGCTGGGCTTTCTCATGGCTACCGAATACCCGATCCGCCTGCTCGGCGATGCGTTCAAGGCGCAGGGCGCGGTCGGATTCAGCTGGCGAAAGCGGCTCGGCATGTTCCTTGCGACGCGCCAGCGTGCGGCGGGGGGCAACGATACGATAGAGTTCTTCGCTACTGAAACCCAGACTGCGCAGATGATCGATCTTGTCTGTAGGGACGGAAAAGTCGTGTGTTGCGCGAATTGCCCTTGCTGCGACCGACATGAATTGTTTCCTTGGTACTGCAGGCCATTTGCCTACAAATGTATGCGCAATTGGCACCTAACGCAAGGAAGCATCAGAGTTCGGGCTTTTCAATATCGCCTGTCTCGGTTAAAAGCCCAGCCATGACGAGCTTTTCGCGCCTTCTCGCGACTGCGATACGAATTACAGGCCCGGTGTTCCGGGCGGCTTGACCGCCGCCGGAGCCGCCGGGAATCTTGCGCGCGGCCTCTCGCGCTTTTTCCAGATCATGATAGTTCAACGCCCGGGCTCTTTCACCGCCGGGCAACGCATATGGCAGACGAATGACTGATACCGAGACCGCCGAGACGATCGACTATTCCAAAACGCTCTACCTGCCGCAGACGGATTTCCCGATGCGCGCCGGGTTGCCGGAAAAGGAACCACTGCTGGTCAAGCGCTGGCAGGATATGGACCTTTACCGCAAGTTGCGCGAAGACGCTGCCGGCCGCGAAAAGTACGTACTGCACGACGGCCCGCCCTATGCGAATGGCAACATCCATATCGGCCATGCGCTGAACAAGATCCTCAAGGACGTCATCACCCGCTCGTTTCAGATGCGCGGCTATGACTCGAACTATGTACCCGGTTGGGATTGCCACGGCCTGCCGATTGAATGGAAGATCGAAGAGCAGTACCGCGCCAAGGGCAAGAACAAGGACGAGGTGCCGGTTAACGAGTTCCGGCAGGAATGCCGTGAGTTTGCGGCGCACTGGATCAAGGTGCAGGGTTCCGAATTCCAGCGCCTCGGCGTCGTCGGCGACTTCGACAATCCCTATACGACGATGGCTTTCCACGCCGAGGCGCGCATCGCCGGCGAGCTGCTGAAATTCGCCATGTCCGGCCAGCTCTATCGCGGCTCCAAGCCGGTGATGTGGAGCGTCGTCGAGCGCACCGCGCTGGCCGAGGCGGAGGTCGAATACCAGGACTATGAGTCGGACACGATCTGGGCGAAGTTTCCGGTCGTCAGCCTCGCTCGCCAGGTCATCAACATCGAGGATGGGCAGCCAGCCTTGGATCCCAAGCTGACGCAGACGTCGCTCGATCTGCTTGATGCCAGCGTCGTCATCTGGACGACGACGCCGTGGACAATCCCCGGCAACCGCGCCGTCAACTACTCGCCGCGCATCAACTATGGTCTCTACGAGGTTACGGCGGCCGAGAACGCCTTTGGTCCCCAGCCCGGCGAAAAGCTGATCTTTGCCGAGAAACTTGCAGACGACGCTGCCGCGAAGGCCAAGGTCACCCTGAATCGGCTTCGCAACGTTGGCGCCGAAGAGCTTGAAAATCTTACACTTTCGCATCCCCTCAAAAGTCTGGGTGGCGGCTACGATTTTCCCGTGCCCATGCTCGCCGGCGATCATGTCACCGACGATGCCGGCACCGGTTTCGTCCACACCGCGCCGGGACACGGCCGCGAAGACTTCGACGCCTGGATGGATGCCGCCTCGGATCTTCGCCAGCGCGGCATCGACACTGCGATCCCCTTCACGGTCGACGATGCCGGCTTCTTCACCAAGGACGCGCCGGGCTTCGGCCCGCACCGCGAGGGTGGAGCGGCGCGCGTCATCGACGACAATGGCAAGAAGGGCAACGCCAACCAGGCTGTCATCGACGAGCTGATCAAGCGCAACGCGCTATTCGCGCGCGGCCGCCTGAAGCACTCCTATCCGCATTCCTGGCGCTCGAAGAAGCCGATCATCTTCCGCAACACGCCCCAATGGTTCGTCTATATGGACAAGGAGCTTGGCGACGGCACGACGCTGCGCAGCCGCGCGCTGAAAGCCATCGACGATACCCGCTTCGTGCCCGCCGCCGGCCAGAACCGCATCCGCGCCATGATCGAGGAGCGCCCCGACTGGGTGCTGTCGCGCCAGCGCGCCTGGGGCGTGCCGATCGCCGTCTTTGCCGATGCCGACGGCAATGTGCTGCGCGACGAGGCAGTCAATCGGCGCATCATGGACGCCTTCGAGAAAGAAGGCGCCGACGCCTGGTTCGCCGCCGGCGCCAAGGAGCGGTTCCTCGGCAATCACGATGCCTCGAAATGGCAGCAGGTCATGGACATCCTCGATGTCTGGTTCGATTCAGGCTCGACGCATGCCTTCACGCTTGAGGACCGGCCCGACCTGAAATGGCCGGCCGACGTCTATCTCGAAGGCTCCGATCAGCATCGCGGCTGGTTCCACTCCTCGCTGCTCGAAAGCTGCGGCACCAGGGGCAGGGCGCCCTATGACACCGTCGTCACCCATGGCTTCACCATGGATGAGGAGGGGCGGAAGATGTCGAAGTCGCTCGGCAACACCGTCGTGCCGCAGGACGTCATCAAGCAGTCCGGCGCCGACATCTTGCGGCTGTGGGTGGTAACGACCGATTATTGGGAAGACCAGCGGCTCGGCAAGAACGTGCTGCAGACCAATATCGACGCCTACCGCAAGCTGCGCAACACCATCCGCTGGATGCTGGGCACACTCGCCCATGACGACGGCGAGGAGGTGCCGCTGGACAAGATGCCGGAGCTGGAGCGGCTGATGCTGCACCGGCTCGCCGAACTCGATGAAGTCGTACGCTCGGGCTACGACGCGTTCGAATTCAAGCGCATCACCCGCGCGCTGCTCGACTTCATGGTGGTCGAGCTGTCGGCCTTCTATTTCGACATCCGCAAGGACGCGCTTTACTGCGAAGCGCCTTCCAGCGTGAAGCGCAAGGCTTCCGTGCAGGTGGTGCGCCATCTCTTCGACTGCCTGGTAAAATGGCTGGCGCCGATGCTGCCCTTCACTATGGAAGAGGCTTGGCTCGACCGTCACCCGGATGCCGTCTCGGTGCATCTCGACCAGTTCCCGAAAATCCCGGCGGACTGGAAGGACGAGGCGCTGGCGGAGAAGTGGCGCAAGGTGCGGCAGGTCCGCCGTGTCGTCACCGGCGCGTTGGAGATCGCCCGCGCGCAGAAGGTCATCGGCTCTTCGCTGGAAGCGGTGCCGGTCGTCACCCTCGACGATGCCGCGCTCGAAGCGGGGATCGCTGATGTCGATATGGCCGAGATGGCGATCACCAGCGATCTGGTTATCGTGCACGGCAAGGCGCCGGCGGGCAGCTTTACCCTCGACGACGTCAAAGGCGTCGCCGTGGTCATCGAGAAGGCGGAGAACCGCGGCCTGGTGAAGTGCGCGCGCTCCTGGCGCTACACCGCCGATGTCGGCTCAGATCCGGAATTCCCGGATGTTTCGGCCCGTGACGCCGCTGTCCTGCATGAACTCAAGGCTTTGAGCCGTCTTTAAGGCGGTGCACAAATGCCACGGCGGGCGGCCGATCGGCCCCCGCGCGTTGCCCTTAACGAGTGGTTGAGGTAAACACGCGAAACTCCGGACGACAAATTGTCGCCGGAATTCCGTCGGAAGAGCATAGGCGACGGGGACCGGACCTTTCTTTGGCCGGCGGCAATCGAGAGGCTGTCTACAGTGGGACTTTTTGGCATGACCGAGAGAACTTACGCGCGCGTTGCGCTGCTGGCGCCGCTTGTCGTATCGGGCCTCGCCTTGTCCGGCTGCATGGGCTCGCCCACTTACGGGACCGACAAGCCTGCTGCCTCGCAGCTTGCCGACGACCTCACGGGGGCTTTTTCCTTCGCACCCAAGCGCAAGGAGAGTATCGACTACAAGCCGCGCCCCACGCTGGTGAAGCCGGGGCCAGGGCAGAAGGAAGTGTTGCCGCCGCCCCAGGAAAGCATCGAGACGGCAAGTGCCGAATGGCCCGAATCGCCGGAGCAGCGCCGTGCCCGCCTGCGCGCCGATGCCACCCTGCATCAGGACGACCCGGCCTACCAGGCGCAGATTGTCGATGACGTGCAGACCGACCCGGTGGCCGTCAAGGCCGCGATGGCGCAGTCGGCTTCGAGCCATCCGCCGGCCTGGACTCCAGCGGATTCGGACAAGGGCCGCGCCGCGGAAGTCAAGCGCCGTCTGGCTGAAGGCAAACAGGGCGACCCGACCACCCGCAGATATCTGAGCGAGCCGCCGGTGCAATACCGCGCCGCCGCCCCCACCGCGCCGGTGGATGACCTCGGCGAGGATGAGTACAAGAAGGAACGCCGCCTCAAGAAGGAGGCGGCCGCCAAGAGCAAGAGTGGCGGCATGTTCGACTGGCTGCCTTGGTAGCCTGACAGCGCTAGAGACGTTCTTGCCTGGATTGGCTGGCTGGACTGGCTGACTTAGATTTGGACCGTCTGCCGGACCGGAAAATCAGGGTCCGCGTCGCTCGCGAAAAAAGTCTTTCAGCAGCGCTGCCGCAGCGTTCTCGGCCATGCCCGGATAGATATCGGGCACATGGTGGCAGGTTGGTGACGTGAAGAAGCGAACGCCGTTGACCACTGCGCCGCCCTTCTCATCAGCAGCGCCGAAATAGAGGCGGCGCAGCCTGGCGAAGGAGATGGCGCCGGCGCACATGGCGCACGGCTCCAGCGTCACGTAGAGATCGTGGCCGCTGAGCCGCTCACTGGAAAGCTTGCGGCAGGCTTCGCGGATCGCCAGCATCTCGGCATGAGCGGTGGGATCGGCGAACTCGCGGGTGCGGTTGCCGGCACTTGCAACGACCGTATCGCCGCCGACGACGACCGCGCCAACCGGCACCTCGCCACGCTGGGCGGCGGCTTCGGCCTCTTTCAGCGCCAGCGCCATGAAATCCTGCCGCTTCACGCGGTTTCCATTCCGATTATCTCCTCGCCACTAGAGCGCGATCCTGTTACTACCCGCGCAAACGAGCAAAGGCCACATGGACGACAAAAACAAAAAATTCCCGCGCAAGGCCGGCCCGAAGCCGGCAGGGCCGCGTGGTCGCGATAGCGCTCCCGGCAAGGGCGGCAAGCCGTCCTTCGGCGCCAAAAAACCCTACACTCCGCGCGGCGACCGGCCGGCGGCGGCCGAAGGCGAACGGCCGAAGCGCGACTTCAAAGGCGACCGGCCATTCAGCAAAGGTCCGCGTCCGGAAGGCAAGCCTTATGAACAGCGCGAGGGTCCACGCAAGCCGTACGCACCGCGCGGCGACCGGCCAGCGGCGGCCGAAGGCGAACCGCCGAAGCGCGACTTCAAGGGCGGCGACCGGCCGTTCAGCAAAGGGCCGCGTCCGGAGGGCAAGCCTTATGAGAAGCGCGAAGGTCCGCGCAAGCCCTACGCGCCGCGCGGCGACCGGCCGGCCACTGCCGAAGGCGAGCACGGCGAATGGCGCTTCGACCGTCCCAAGCGTGACTTCGGCGATCGTCCCAAGCGTGATTTTGGCGGCGATCGGCCGCAAGGTGGACAAACGGCACGGGCGGGGTCGGACGGCGGCTTCAAGCCGCGCCCGCGTCGCGTCGAGCTAACGGAAGAAGCCGGCGAACGCATTGCCAAGCGGCTGGCGCGTGCCGGCCTGGCCTCGCGCCGCGACGCCGAGGAACTGATTGCGGCCGGTCGCGTCAAGGTCAATGGCAAGGTGTTGTCCTCGCCGGCCTTCAACGTGATGCCCGGCGACATCATCCATCTCGACGGCATGGAGATCCCGCCGATCGAGCGCACCAGGCTGTTCCTGTTCCACAAACCGGCCGGCGTGGTCACCACCAACCGCGATCCCGAAGGCCGCAAGACCGTCTTCGATGTGCTGCCCCCCGGGCTGCCGCGGCTGATGACCATCGGCCGGCTCGACATCAACACCGAAGGCCTCCTGCTGCTCACCAATGATGGCGGCCTGTCGCGCGTCCTCGAACTGCCGGCCACCGGCTGGCTCAGGCGCTACCGCGTGCGCGTCCACGGCAAGGTCGAGGAAAGCGCGCTTGCCGGCCTGCGCGAAGGCCTTGCCGTCGACGGCGTCTTTTATGGCGCCATCGAAGCGACGCTCGACCGCGAGCAGGGCTCGAACGCCTGGCTGACACTCGGCCTGCGCGAAGGCAAGAACCGCGAGGTCAGGAACATCCTGGGCTCGCTCGGTCTCGACGTGACGCGGCTGATCCGCATTTCCTACGGGCCGTTCCAGCTCGATGATTTGCCGGAAGGCCATGTGCTGGAGATCAAGGGCCGTGTGCTGCGCGACCAACTCGGCGAGCGTCTGGTCGAAGAGTCCGGCGCCAATTTCGACGCCGATATCGCCAAGCCATTTTCCAACAAGCCGGTCAGGCGTGAGCGGGAGGAGGAGCCCGAGCGGCCGAAATTCAACCGCGACGGCGAACGCCGGCCGATCGGCGAGGGCGGCCTGATCAAGAACCGCAAGCGTCGCGAAGGCAGCCGCGACGAAGCGCTCGGCAAGCTGTCGACAAGCCCCGACAGGAGCTTTGGGCCGAAAAAGAGCTTTGGCGAGCGTGGCCCCAGACCTGAACGCAGCGACTTCGGGGACAAACCCCGTGGCGACAAGCCTCGTGGCGGCTTCGGTGGCAAGAAATCCGAACGGGAGCAGCGGCCGATCGAGCCGCCGGGCCAGCGCAAGGCCAATGTCTGGATGGCGCCGGGCGCACGGCCGATCGGCAAGGGCAGGGCGGAGGCAGACGCGGCCAAGGCGGCAGAAAACAAGGCGCGCAAGGCCTCGTTCAAGCCGTCTTACAGCAAGTCCGGCGGCAAGCCGCAAGGCGGCGGTGCAAAGCCGTTCGGAAAGCCACGCGGCGAGCGTCAGGATGGCGGTGGCGACCGGCCGCGCGGCGGCCCGAAGGGAAGCAATGCGGATCGTCGGCGGTGAGTTTCGCGGGCGTCCGCTGGCGACGCCCCGCACCTTTGCCATCCGCCCGACGACCGACCGCACGCGTGAGGCGGTCTTCAACGTGCTGGCGCATCGCTTTCCCGAAAGACTGGACGGCGCGCGCGTCCTCGACCTGTTCGCCGGCACCGGCGCGCTCGGCCTCGAAGCGCTGTCGCGCGGCGCCTCCTACGCTGTCTTCATCGAAGAATCCGCCGAGGGGCGCGGCCTGATCCGCACCAATGTCGAGGCCTTCGGCCTCACCGGCCGCACCAAGATATTCCGCCGCGACGCGACGGGCTTGGGCGAGGCGGGCACCATCGCCGCATTCGGCCTGGTCTTTGCCGATCCGCCCTATGGCAAAGGCCTTGGCGAACGCGCCTTGCGCTCGGCCAAGGCCGGCGGCTGGCTCGCCCCCGGCGCGCTCTGCGTCGTCGAGGAAGCGACGGCGGCGCCGTTCGAGGCAGGGCCGGGCTTCTCGGTTGTCGACGAGCGCAACTATGGCGAGACGGTCATCCGGTTTATCGAGGCCGCCTGAGTTCGGTGTCCGCGATGACGCCTTCAAAATGACGCACAATTCGCTTTGCCTCGACCAGCAACCCCGCCTATCGTCCGACCACCAAACCGGAGCCATCTATGACATTTCAGGCTGAATGGCTGCGCGGAACGCTCTTGGGGCTGGCTCTGGTGATGGCCGCGCCGGCTCTGGCGGGCAACAATCCCGACAACGGCGTCGTGACCGATTTCCTGCTCGACAACGGCATGGAGGTCGTGGTCATCCCCGATCACCGCGCCCCGATCGTCACCCATATGGTCTGGTACAAGATCGGCAGCGCCGACGAGCCGCCGGGCAAGTCCGGCATCGCCCATTTCTTCGAGCATCTGATGTTCAAGGCGACCAGCAACCATGCGGCGGGCGAGCTCGACCGCGCCGTCGCCGCCATCGGCGGCTCGGACAACGCCTTCACCTCCTACGACTACACCGCCTTTCACGAGACGGTGGTGCCGCAGGCGCTCGGTGAGATGATGGGCTTCGAGGCCGACCGCATGCGCAATCTCATCCTCAACGACGATGTCATCAAGACGGAGCGCGACGTCATCCTCGAGGAGCGCCGCTCGCGCATCGACTCCAATCCGCAGGCGGTGCTCGACGAGGAAGTCGATGCCACGCTGTGGCAGAACCAGCCCTACCGCATCCCGGTCATCGGCTGGATGCAGGAGATGGAGAAGCTGAACCGCACCGACGCGATGGCCTTCTACAACAAGTATTATACACCCAATAACGCCGTGCTGGTGGTTGCCGGCGATGTCGAGCCGGAAACGGTCAAGGCGCTGGCCGAAAAGACCTATGGCAAGGTCGCGCGCGGCCCGGATCTGCCGCCGCGCATCCGCCCGGTCGAGCCGGAACAGAACACCAGGCGTACGGTGACGCTGACCGACGGGCGCGTCAGCGTGCCGAGCTTTACCACGCAATGGGTGGTCCCGTCCTATCACACGGCAAAGCCCGGCGAAGCCGAAGCGCTCGACGTGCTGTCCGAAATCCTCGGCGGCGGCAACCGCAGCCGGCTCTACCAGGAGCTTGTCGTCAGGCAAGGCATCGCCGCGGCGGCCGGCGCCTTCTTCCAGGGCACCATGCTCGACGACACCAATTTCACCGTCTACGGTGCGCCGCGCGGCGATGCCAAGCTTGCCGACGTCGAGGCCGCGGTCGACGCGGAGATCGCCCGCATCGCCAAAGACGGCGTCACCAGCGACGAGCTGGAAAAATCCAAGGACCGTTTCGTACGCTCGATGATCTTTGCCCGCGACAAGCAGGAAGACATGGCCAACATCTACGGCTCGACGCTCGCCACCGGCGGCAACGTCCAGGACGTTCAGCAATGGCCGGACCGCATCCGCAAGGTCACCGCCGACCAGGTCAAGGAAGTCGCTGCCCGCTACCTCAATCTCGACCACGCAACGACCGGCTATCTTCTGCCGCAAACCCAAGCTGGGAATTGATGTGATGATGAGCCAGCATGGTCCCGCTCTGCCTTCTCCCGTCGTGGGCTCCTCCCCTTCTCCCACAAAGGGAGAAGGGAAGCGCCAGCACGCCGGCCCGCTTCTAGCAACCCTCATCCTCTCCCTCGTCTTCCTCGTCCTGCCGGCGCTTTCCGCCCGTGCTGCCATGAACATCCAGGAGGTGACCTCGTCGAAGGGCATTACCGCCTGGCTGGTGGAGGATTATTCGGTGCCGATCGTCGCCATCCGCTTCGTTTTCGATGGCGGCGCGACGCAGGATCCGCCCGGTAAGGAAGGGCTTGCCAATCTGATGAGCGGCCTGTTCGACGAAGGTGCCGGCAACCTCGACAGCGAGGCCTTCCAGATCAAGCTTGACGAGGTCGGCGCCGAGATGAGCTTCGATGCGCAGCGCGACGGCATCTACGGTTCGATGCGCATGCTGGCCGACCAGCGCGACGGCGCCTTCGACCTGTTGCGCGTGGCGGTCAACCAGCCGCGCTTCGACCAGGTGCCGATCGACCGCATCCGCGCGCAAATCCTGTCCGGCATCATCGCCAGCGAGCGCGATCCCGATACGCTCGCCCAACGCAAATGGCTGGACGCGATCTACGGCAGGCATCCCTATGCGCGGCCCGACCAGGGCACCAGGCAAAGCATCGCGACGATCATGCCGGCCGATCTCAGCGCCTTCCACAAAGCAAATTTCGCCCGCGACGGCCTGCATGTCGCGGTGGTCGGCGCCATCGATGCCGAGACGCTGAAGCAGAAGCTCGACCTGGTGTTCGGCAGCCTGCCGGAAAAGCAGGCGCTGACGCCCGTTCCCGACATCGACCTGAAGCTCGGCCAGCGGCTCGAGGTCGTCTACGACCAGCCGCAGGCCTCGCTGCAACTCGCCTATCCCGGCGTGAAGCGGAATGCGCCGGATTTTTTCGCCGCGGTGCTAATGAACGAGATCCTCGGCGGCGGCACCTTCACCTCGCGGCTGTTCGACGAGGTGCGCGAAAAGCGCGGCCTGGCCTACAGCGTCAGCTCCGACCTCGTCGACCACCAGCATTCCGAGGCGCTGTCCATCACCACCTCGACCCGCGCCGACAGGGCGGCCGAGACGCTGGCCGTGGTGCGCGACGTGGTCAAGCGCATGGCCGAGGAGGGGCCGACCGAAGCCGAGCTGGCGGCGACCAAGAAATACATGATCGGTGCCTATGCCATCAACAATCTGAATTCCTCGGGCGCGATCGCCTCAACGCTGGTCGAGATCCAGCTCGGCAAGCTCGGCATCGACTACATGCAGCGCCGCGCCGCCCTGATCAACGCGGTGACGCAGGACCAGGTGAAAGCGGTGGCGAAAAAGCTGCTCTCCGCCGAGCCGGCCGTCATGGTGGTCGGGCCGAAGCTGGGCGCGGCCAACAAGGGATGAGCCCTAGCTTCGGCATCGCCTTTGGCGGCGGCGGCGCGCGCGGGCTGGCGCATATCCATGTTATCGAGGCGCTGGACGAGCTGGGCATCAGGCCGGCGGCAATCGCCGGCTCGTCGATCGGCGCCATCATGGGCGCCGGCATGGCCTCGGGTATGACCGGCAAGGACATCCACGACTATGCGCGCTCGATCCTCGGCCGCCGCGCCGAGGTGGCGACGCGCATGTGGCGGGCGCGGCCCGGCACTTTTGCCGAAGCAATGCAGGGCGGCCTGCGGGTCAGCCAGTTCAATGTCGAGCGCATCCTCAAGGCGTTCCTGCCCGATGCCATTCCCGAGACCTTCGCCGAACTCAAAATACCGCTGAAGGTGACGGCAACGGATTTTTATGGCCACAAGCTCGCGGTGTTGGCCGAAGGCGAACTGCCTTCGGCGCTGGCCGCTTCGGCGGCGATTCCGGCGGTGTTCCGCCCGGTGATGCGCGACGGCAGGATGCTGATCGACGGCGGCATCTACAATCCCGTGCCGTTCGACCTGATCGAGCTCGACGCCGACATCATCATTGCCGTCGACGTGGTCGGCGCGCCGGCCGAGGCCGGCCGCAAATTCCCGACCTCCGTCGACCTGATGTTCGGCGCCACGCAGCTGATGATGCAGTCGATCATCGCCAGCAAGCTGAACCAGAGCCGGCCCGACATATTGGTCCGGCCGGCGGTGTCGAAATACCGGGTGCTCGACTTCATGAAGGTCGAGGCGCTGATGGCCGAGACGGTTGCGATCAAGGACGAGCTGAAGCGCGAGGTGGAGCAGGCGCTGAAGGCGAGGGAAGACGCTGCGGTCGCGGGCAGGCAGCGGACGGTGTAGGGAAAGCTGCCAATCTCCCCCCTTGAGGGGGAGATGTCGCCGAAGGCGACAGAGGGGGTCGTCTCGCTTAATGCGCCAACCCCGCCGTCGAAAGAGAGAAACCGCGCCCGGTCGAACCGACCCCCTCTGCCCTGCCGGGCATCTCCCCCTCGAGGGGGGAGATTGGCTGATCACGCCGTCCCGGCCGCATACTCCAGCGCCACCACGCCGTTGCTGAATTGCGTGGCCGAGATCAGCTCGAGCGGCAATTGCGCGCCGGGCGGGAACAGCAGCTTGCCCTGGCCGACGGCACCGGGGTAGCTGAGCAGCCTGATGCGGTCGACCAGGCCGTTGCGCAGCAATTCCTGCGCGACGCTGAGGCTGCCATGCACATAGATGTTGCCGCCGCTGCCTTGCTTCAGCCCTCTGACCGCGTCCGGCAACGCGCCAGTCAGCAGCTCGGCCGGCTGCCAGTCGAGCGCCGTCAAGCTGGTCGAGGCGATATATTTCGGCAGCGCGTTGAACCGGTCGGCGAAGTCTCCGGTCTCCTTGGGCCACGAGCCGGCAAAAATCTCATAGGTCGTGCGCCCCAACAGCATGGCGCCACTGTCGGCAAGCTCGTCCTCCTTGAATTTCTGCATCTCATCGTTCCAGGCCACGCTGGGCAGCTTCTCGACCTCGGCAATGCCATCGACGCTGATGAATTCGGTGATGATGAGTTTTCTCATGGCGGGTTCCTTCTGTCGGGACGGCCGTGCGGGTCTTGTGCGAACTGCACCGTCAACTAGCGCGGCACTTTTTCAGGGGGAGGGCTTTTCCTGTTCAGATTCGGTCTGCAATGACCGCCCCGCTGAGCAATACCAGTTTCCTGGCTAGTATCCGCCACGTCGAAGCATGCGTCGGCGACTGGTACTATGAGCCCAGTAAGGTAGAAGAGAGCCGAGCTATTTCGCCGTGGCTAAGGTCCAGCTTATCGCCGATCGTGCGAGTCACGGGCTGCCTACAGCTTGGCAATACCGGCTTTCAGCAGCCCTTCGCGGATGTGCTGCACATCGGACTCCTGGGCATAATGCAGGGTGGCGATAAATGA
The DNA here is from genome assembly GCF_040317995.1 of Mesorhizobium sp. M1334. Classification (NCBI taxonomy): domain Bacteria; kingdom Pseudomonadati; phylum Pseudomonadota; class Alphaproteobacteria; order Hyphomicrobiales; family Phyllobacteriaceae; genus Mesorhizobium; species Mesorhizobium sp. M1334. Next base: position 91,744 of record NZ_JAMYLM010000017.1, on the reverse strand, counting down.
ATCGAGGTCGAATTGGGGATCGAGCGTTCTGATCTTGCCCAGATGCGCTGCGGCAGCGATTTCGTCGCCGAGCCAGCCGTAGCAGGCGGCGGCAAAAGCGTGCTGAGCCGCGTCCATGGTCGACAGATGCATGAACGCTTCGATCGCCTCGCCATACTGGCGCGCGGCGAAATGCGCCTTTCCCAGATGGCTCCAGAACCTCTCCGGGTGGTGCGGGTTCAACTGCATGGCCTTGCGGATCCATTCAATTCCCTCTTCCGGCCTCCCGAGCCACGTCAATAACTCGCCTTGCTGCACCACCACGAGGTCGTAATTGGGATTGAGGGCCAGCGCCCGCTCTTGATGGTAGCGCGCTGTGGTCAGCTCATTGTTGTTCACGTTCACTGCCGCGAGAATGCGGTGGACATCGGCATCGTTGTTGTCCAGCGCCAGCGCCCTGTCCAGCGCCGCCATGATGCTGTTCCAGACGGCATCCCTGTCTTCGCACCAGTTATGGACCCAGGCCTGGCCAAGAATGCAGGCCCGCCAGGCATGGGCGTGGGCATAATCGGGGTCGAGCGCAACGGCCCTGTCTATCAACGTTCGCGCGCGTTCATTGTCCGCAATCGTGCTTCGGTGATGCAGCACCTTGGCAGCAAGCACACATTCATACGCGGCCATGTTTGCAGGTTTCGCCCGCGCGAGCTGGTCCCGCTGAGCCGCCTCGACACGACCGGGCAGCGTCGCTGCGATCGCCGCCGTCACCTCATCCTGAATCGCGAATATGTCGACCAGCTTCCGGTCATATTTGTCCGCCCAGATATGAGCGTCATTCGCGGTGTCGATGAGCTGAACCGTCACGCGCACCCTCTCGCCGATCTTGCGGACGCTTCCCTCCACCAGGTATTGGACGTCGAGTTTCTCGGCCACCTCGCGCACATTCACGGCGCGGTTCTTGTAGACGAAGCTGGAATTGCGCGAGATGACGAACAACTCATGGTGGCGTGACAGTTCGGTGATAATGTCCTCGGTCAGTCCGTCCGCGAAAAATTCCTGCTCGGGGTCGCCGCTCATGTTGGTGAATGGCAGCACCACTATCGAAGGTTTCGAGATCGATCGCTTTGCCTCGACTTCCGGCAGGACAGGACTGTCAAGCCCGATGCGATAGAGGCGAACCGGGCGGCTGATGTTCTTCAACGTCTTCTCGCCCAGGTCCTCCATGGCAATTTCGAGACGGTCGGCAATTTGGGTCGCCACCGCTGCGGTCACGCAGATACCGCCGACGTCGGCGAGTTGCTCGATGCGCGAGGCAATATTGACGCCGTCGCCGAAAATATCCTCATCGTCGAAAATGATGTCGCCGAGATTTATGCCGATCCTGAATTCGATACGCCGTTCTTGCGGCACATCCGAATTGCGCCGTTTCATGCGTTGTTGGATTTCCACGGCGCATTTCACGGCATCGGTCACGCTCTGGAACTCGACGAGCATGCCGTCTCCGGTGGTCTTGATGATCCGGCCCTTGTTCTTGGCGATGGCGGGATCGACCAGTTCTATGCGATGGGTCCGAAGGCGTGCGAGCGTGCCGGATTCGTCGGCCTCCATTAGCCGGCTGTAGCCCGCCATATCGGCAGCCAGAATTGCGGCTAGTCTCTGTTCCATCGCTGAACCAAAAACCAAGCGTACGCTTCCTGGGCCGCCAAATCCAGCAATTTGGGCTTGTGGCTGAATCAAGACGTCTTCTACCGCGGCAGCAAGTAAGGACGGATCAGAACCTTCCGCCTGGTGGCTGCGAACTCGATCGCATGAATCGCGGGAGGCGCGGCGTCGAGCTCGTCGAGGCGACATATTTCGGCAGCGCGTTGAACCGGTCGGCAAAGTCGCCGGTTTCCTTAGGCCATGAGCCGGCAAAGATCTCATAGGTCATGTGCCCCAAAAGCATGGCGCCGCTGTCGGCAAGCTCGTCGTCCTTGAATTTTTGCATCTCATCGTTCCAGGTCACGCCCGGCAGCTTCTCGACCTCGGCAATGCCATCGACGCTGATGAACTCGGCGACGATGAGTTTTCGCATGGCGGGTGTCCTTTTGTCGGGGGGCGGCACCGCGTGGGTATGTGCGAAGCTCAACCGGCAGGGTTAGTCCCCGCCAAGCCTCCAGCATCTGTTTTGGTCTATAGAGGGCAGTCGCGCTGATGGATTAGCTATGGCGCGTGCCGACCACCAACAGCTCTTCGATCTCGCGCGCGGAAGTCACCCCCGCCTGAACCAGTATGTCGAGAGAATCAACCAAGGCCTTTACCTGACTGGAATCCAGCACTCCCGTTGCGTCATCCGAGAGAACATCCTTCAACCAGCGGCATACTCTCCCGCCAATGTCGTGGCTGACCCAGAAGCTCGTGTCAGGCCCATACGCGGAGCACCACGCTCCCAAAGCCTCAAGTAAATAAGGCAATAGTGCGGGACGGCGTGAGGTCTCGATGAGGTCGAGAAACAATACGGCCAAATAGCCTGAACTGGCAGCGCCGGTGGCCAGGCCCGTAAGCGTCGGCATGACCGCTTCGAGACCCTGCCAGTTGTCAGGAACGCTCGGACGACGTGTTTGCAGGATGCCTGACCGCTGGAAGAACATGGCCGTCAGCGCGTCGGCGGCGTGTATCTCAGTGGTAAATTCCTTCCTCCAGTTTAGTTGCTTATAATTCCGCGTGTTCTTCAACCGCTCGGCCAATGCTATCCGCATAGCCGCCGGATAGGCGGGCTTTGTCGCATTGGAAGACAGCACGGCCCGATCGAAGCCTCTGAGGAGGCTGGCCATGCCGTCATGGAACGCCTCATCGCCGAGTTCGGTGATGGGCTGGACGAGGCTCACGACGACCTCTTCATGCGGCAGAGCCGCACACAGGATCCCAAGATAGTCGAAGAACAGCCCGTTCCACGTAAATGGCCGGCCCTCTGGCTCGCGCTCCTCATCTTCCGAGGCGTTAGCCGAGAGGGTCCATGCCATCAGATGCTTAGTGAGGGGCAGAAGCCAGTCAGGAAGGGTGCCGACGGTCAATGGGACTAAGTGGGAGACGATTTCTCCGAGTCGCTGCTCGTTGGCGTAGGCATCAGGCGGCTCTACACGCCGCTTTCTTGGCTTCTCTGCCGTAAACCCAGGCAATTGGAGATAACGTTTGGGCCGAGTGAGCCATGGGGGAAGCGTAGGCCAGCCCGGTTCCTCGCCTTGGCCGGAAAGCCAAGCGAGTTCGGCGGCAACAGCCTTTCCGATCCTTTGCGCATGCGCCTGCCCAACTGCCCGTTCGTCCGGTTCCGTATCGCGGCGACGCGGATAGCTTGAACTGGCCAGCATGATGCGGATGATTGCAGGTAGGATCCTGTCAGTCTTCCACTCAACGAATGCACTGCCGAGCGCATTCGTAACCGGGAGGCCGGGATTGGCGGCCAAAGCCAACAGCTTGTCCCGCACAGTGACGGTCGGATTCTCGCGATAAATGGCGATCAATCCGAGTGCGGCGATTGCGACCTTGTCGTAGACGATCTGGTTATTGCCGTAGCCCTCCCGAGCGGGTCCCGCAGCAGCTCGATCGAGAACCTCCTCCGCCCAATGAAGGATTTCAGCGCGGTCATCTCCGCGGTAATCGCGCGCGGCGAGGGCCGCGGCCATGACAATTGCGCGGCGGTCCCACTCGGCGTCAAACGCATCGCGGTCGGTATCTTCGGAATCCGGGCGAGGTCGTCGGGCTGGTGCTTCGCCCACGTAATGCCATCCGCGACAATCTCCGGCGTGGAGCGTCCCGGATCGGTCAAGGCGAGCTCAATACTGGCACGGATATTGAAACGCCGAGTGCTTGCCGCCACCTCTGCGTTCTTTTCGGCGATCAGCCGCTGTTCGTGCGGCTCCGGCACATATTGGAGAAACTCCGCCGTCGAACCATCCTCATTCTCATAGCTTCCAGATTGCCAGTTGACCGGGTCCATCATGCGCAAGGCGCGATTTGCCAACGCATACAACCCTTGGATCGGATCCTCGCCGTCCGGTGGACGCTGCCAGATTTCGTTCCTGGCCTGCCCAAGCGACTTGCGAAGCGCCACGGCCAGTTCCGGCTTGGCATCGAACGCATAATAGGGAAACCCCACAAACAGCCGAGTTCTGCGTGAGGGGCGTGCATCAAGATCGGCACGTTTCACTTTCGCTGTCGTCGGCTCTCGTTCAGACGCGAGAAAGCGGTCGACGCCAGTGAGATCCCGAACGTGGCGATGCTCATCGAGTTTAAGAAGTTCGGGGGCTGCCGCCAGCGGCCACGCCACGTCGCGGAAAATCGGCCAGTGTGACAAAACGACGTCGACGGCCACCGCCAGGAAGGCAAAGCTTGAACCATCGGGTCCCAAAATATCGTCGAGGACTTGCCCTGGAGCCACTCCCGCCTCGATCCTGCTATGGCCCCACGCCTCCAATGCCATCAAAGCCGACGTGGTCATGCTGCTCGGAACAGGGACCCGTGGCCAGCCATAAACGCTGGCATCGCCCTCGAATGATTTTGAGCCGTCTGGAAACGCGATCATGATCCGGGAGAACGGCACGCGTTCCTTGGCGTGTTGTTTGCGAAGCCAGTCGGTCGCATGTTCAACGATGCGGCGCACCAGCCGCAAGCCTTCATCGGGCGCCTGTTCGAGGATTTCGAGGAACGGACCTTGGCTTGGCGACGCTGGCATAAACAGGTGCTCATGAATGCCGAATGGCCTCAAATCCCGAGAACTGCTGTAAAAGTCCCGCCGTTTTGGCTTCTCAATCACGCCGCCAAGGAAGAAATCCACGAATTCGGCCGGCGCAGCCTTGGCAAGGGCGCCACGGCCCTTCAGCAGAGCCTCGAACTCTCGGTGAATTGTCTCGCCGGCATTCAGGGTCGCAAGGTATTTTCTTGCGGCCGCAGGATTGACCAGTGCAAAAGCACAAGCCGTCATTCGGACGAGCGCATGCGCATCGGTGATGTGCGGGATTGTCACGAGTAGCGGGATCTCCTCTCCCTCCCGAAACATGCGCGGTCGCACGGCCTCGTCGATCAGGGCGAGCCACTCGAACAGGATGGCAACAACCTCGGCATTTATGGGAAGCTGGAGCATATGGGTCGCCATCAGCCAGGCTCTGAAGGCGGTGGCGACTTCCGGGATCGTCGGCTGCGGAAGCGATCGGGCATTGAGGGCAAGCCACGCAATCAGGGCTACCCATCCACGCCCCGTCGGATATACAAATTCTCTGGCTCCGGGCGGAACTGGCTGACTTGGTTGCGCCTTTGCAAACACTTCGGCGTAAGTCTCTGTCTCGGCAATGATGATCAGCCGGACTACATCACGCAACACGCGGCCATCGTCCGCAAGCAGTACCTTATTCATTGACTGCAAGTACTGCGCAAAACGCTCTGAGCGCGGTAGGGCGAGCAGGATTGGTCGCCGCCAACTACCGTGCGCCGTGTCCCCCGACACCAATTGGAGAAGGTTCTGCCATCGAGCCCCGGTCTCATCGCCCTCCAGAGCAACGCGGGCAGCCATTTCCAGGCCACGGGACAAGGCCGCTGGCAAAGGGGCATCCTTCGCCAACGCCTCAATCCGTTTTGAATCCTCGTCCAGCATGAAGCCGAGGGTCCAATCCCGTAGGACATCGTGCCGGAATGCGACTTCTGCGCCGCGGATTTCTTCGCGGATGGCATCAAGGCGCAGCAGTTCCGCCACCACGGCGGAATCGAGGCTGTCGGCCTTCGAGGCGACAAGCGTCGGCTGCGCCAGAAGATCGGCTCCCATCGAGCGCAGCGCTCTCAAGCGCGCCCACCGGCCGGAATCTTCACCGCGACCGCCGCCGTAATTCCACCAGAGACGGGCCAGGTCAATTTCAGACGAAATCTCGGCCTGCTGTCCGGCGCTCAGCGCAACCATACGCGAGAGGTAGAACAGGTTTCTGGCAATGCTCTTGGCCGGATGGTCTTTCTCCAAGAGAACGGCGAATGCCGCGTTCTGCTCCGACAGTTGCTCGGCCTCGTCGTCTGAGATGTCCGGGACTTTAAGCACCGCCACATCCGGCAACAGTGCCTGCGGAAGCACCATCTTCCAATCCGAACTTGCTTCATTGCTGGTTACGACCGCGTGCCAGCCTGGGTATTTCGCGACGGCGGCCAACAGGTCGGTGACGGTCGCCCGCTCCTTCCCGTCGTCGACCTGGTCGATATTGTCGATGAACAGCGTGGTACCACCACCCGCTCCAAGTTCATTGAAGAATTGGTCCGAAGGAACGGTGCAGCCGATTTCATGGGCCATCCGCGGCCAACCACCCGGCACGATGCGCCCGTTCCGCAGGACAATGATGCGTCCCTCTGGTCGCAGAAGCTCGGCCAAGTGCTTCAAAACGGACGACTTACCGGCACCGGGAGCACCCACAATGTTAAGAACGCGCGTCCGTCCCAGCGCCTCACAGGCTTCTTCAATCAGCGCCGTCCGGGCGAGCCGCACACCGCCCACCTCGTTGCCGATCTCGCCGAGCGCCAACTGGGCGCTATCGGCCAGGAGGGCCATCGTCCCTTTTAGATCGGCGGCATCGCCAAACCGGAACCCCTCTTCGGCGGACAGTTTGCGGATGACGTCGGTTCGCGTGCGCGAACCGCTTCCCCTGGCCGAGGCTTCTGCGTCAACGATGAGCTGGGACCAAAGATCGCCCGCTCGGCTGGCCTGGTCAGATGCCAGCACAAACCGACACCGTTCCCGAGCCCTGTGCTCATAGTCGGATCCGGCAGATTCAAAGTCGAAGACGAGCACCTGAAATCGGCGCAGCAAACGCCACACCGTTCCATCGTCAGTTGGCGCGCCATGCCGTTGGAGATTGTCGGTGAAGACTTTGACGAAGCTTCGCATCGGGTCGGAAGCGAAGCCTTTCCGTCTGATATTCACCATAAAGGAGGCTGCGTCGGGCCGTTGCCGTGCCCAGTGCAGCACCTCCTGTACCGCTTGCTCAATCAGTGTCGTCGTGCGCGCGATGGCCACGGCCGTCTGATATCGTTGGGTCTCGAACTCCGGCTTTTGCGCCGCTTTCCACACCTGTCCGACAACGTCCGTAAATTCGCCATCGCTTGCAGTGAACGTCAGCGTTCGCTTCGCCTGGATTTCAAGCGTCGCCTTCGAGCCATCCGCATTCGTCGCATGTATCACGATGTCGTCAAGCGGATGTCCGGCAATCCTTTGCTGCAGGCCGACTGACTGTATCGTTGCGCCAACAAGGCCGCGCGGCTCACCGCCCGCCAGCATGCAGAGGGTGTAAAATGCCCCTACCCGCACCTCAAACTGCCCGCCAGCATTGGCACTGGCGGCGGGAGGAGCGATCCGCGATTCGTTTTCATCCGTCACAACCCATTCTGTTCTCGATCTGTTCGAGACGCAAGCCACAGAGTGGATTTAGCGGATCGAAATCCAAATCATGGCGTCCGACGCGCAGCCAACCCCCGCCAAGCAGCCCGTCACCCTCCGCGAGGTGGCTGCACTCGCCGGCGTCAGCGTCGCCACCGCCTCGAAGGCGCTGAACGGGCAGGGGCGGATGACGGCCGAGACGCGGACCTGGATTCGCGAGACGGCGCAGCGGCTTGGCTTTCGCCCGAACAGCCTGGCGCAGAGGCTGTTGCGGCGGCTCCCTTACCGTCGGGCCCGCTGACCTATCGCCGCGCCTTCGGCGCGCATTTGTGACGGTCACCGCCTTCATGAAGCAACTCTGATCCCAAATGTCGTCGTGCGATGCCAAGCCGTTGCGTGAGCGGATGCGGGTAACATCGGCGAAATGGAACAATCCGGCAGCCGGCGGGTTTGTAGGATGAAGGGCGATCTGTTTCGGAGGAACATTACGATGAAACGCGTCCTTGCCCAACATGCGGTGCGACTGATGCTCGGCGCCGCCTGTCTGCTCACGGTCGTCGAGATTCCCAACCCGATTGCGCCATTGTCGCTTGTGTCAGAGGCAAGGGCTGCCACCACCGTTTCGATCAGCACATTCTATGAAGACCTGTCTTCCTATGGTGATTGGGTCTCGTATCACGGAGCGACCGTTTTCGTGCCGGTCGATGTGCCTGACGATTGGCGTCCGTATACGCTTGGACATTGGGTCTACACCGAGCAGTACGGCTGGCTGTGGGTGTCCGACGAGCCATTCGGCTGGGCGACGTACCATTACGGCCGGTGGGGCTATGCCGACGATATCGGCTGGTATTGGGTTCCGGGCACTCGTTGGGCGCCAGCATGGGTGAGTTGGCGTCGTGACAGGGAGCACATGATTTGGGCTCCACTGCCGCCGCGCCGCGATCCGGATCTAATTTCAATCGAGGTGACCTTCGACACGACGCCGGATTATTACTGGGTTGTGGTCCCCACCCGCGAATTCCTTGCCGCGGACATTTCTACCGTCGTTATCCGTGATGAGCCGGAGTTTGTTCGCATCGTCGAGGCGGCCGAGCCGGCCGGCGACGTGACGATCCAGAACAACGTCGTGATCAACAAAGTCATTGATGTCGATGTGATCGAAAAGGAGACGAACCAGAAGGTGACTGCCGTCAAGGTCAGCAAGACCGACGCGCCCGAGCAGTCCGGCAAACTGGAAAACGATACGGTCGCTGTCTTTGGGGGCGAGGTGAAAGCCGACCCTAAGGCCAAACCAGCCAAGCTCAAAGACATCGAGGAGGTGAAGCAGGTTCAGGCCGGCCGCAAATCGAAACCGACCGAAGGTGCTGCAACGACCGAGCAGGCCAAGCCCGAAGAAACCGCCAAGCCTGAGAAGCCGAAGGCCGGCGAGCAGCCCGCCGCCGAGCAGCAGCAGGGCGAGCCGGAACAGGCGGCCAAGCCTGAGAAGCCGAAGACCAAGAAGCAGCCCGCCGCCGAGCAGCAGCAGGCCGAGCCCGAACAGGCGGCCAAGCCTGAGAAGCCGAAGGCTAGGAAGCAGCCCGCCGCCGAGCAGCAGCAGGCCGAGCCCGAGCAGGCGGCCAAGCCTGAAAAGCCGAAGACCAAGAAACAGCCCGCCGCCGAGCAGCAGCAGGCCGAGCCCGAGCAGGCGGCCAAGCCTGAAAAGCAGAAGGCCAAGGAGCAGCCCGCCGAGCAGCAGCAAGCCGAGCCCGAGCAGGCGGCCAAGCCCAAGCCGGAGAAGCAGAAAAACAAGGCGTGCGATCCGCAGACTGAGAGCTGCTAGCCGTACGGGTAGACTGCGGCATCGCGATTATTCGATCGCGGTGCCGCTGAGCGGCCATTCCCCCTTGCCATCCCCACATCCTTCCCCTAATCTCTCCTTTGAGAAAACCTTTTCCCAACTCGCCTCGCATCCGCTGACATCACCAATCAGCACCCTGGGGGGTCATAAGAGAAAAGCTTTTCCCACCTGGGAGGATCATATCCAAATCATGGCGTCCGACGTCCAGCCAACGCCCGCCAAGCAGCCCGTCACCTTGCGTGAAGTGGCAGCCCTTGCCGGCGTCAGCGTCGCCACGGCCTCAAAGGCGCTGAACGGGCAGGGGCGGATGACTGCCGAGACACGCGAGCGCATTCGCGAGACGGCGCAGCGGCTCGGCTTTCGCCCGAACAGCCTGGCGCAGAGCCTGCTCAGGCGGCGCTCCTTTACCGTCGGGCTTTTGACCAACGACACCTATGGTCGGTTTTCGCTGCCGCTGATGGCCGGCGTTTCCGATGCCCTGGTCGATGCTGGCGTCTCGGTGTTTTTGTGCAATGTCGAGGATGACCCGCGCCTTGCCCAGCTGCATGTCGATGCCATGCTCGACAAGCGCGTCGACGGCATCATCGCCACCGGCAAGCGCATCGACCGCCACCTGCCGGTCGATCTCGCCAATCTCGGCATTCCGGCGATCTATGCCTTTACCGAGCCCGATCCAAACGCCATCGCTTTCGTGTCCGACGATGCCGGCGGGGCGCGGCTGGCGGTCGAGCACTTTTGTCGGCTCGGGCGGCGGCGCATCGCCCATGTCAGCGGCCCAGCGAGTTTTGCCGTGGTGCATGCCCGCGCCGAGGCCTATCGCGCGGTGCTGGCCGAGAACGGCCTGCCGGTCATGGAGCCGCTGCTTGGCCACTGGTCGGAGGCCTGGGGGCATGAGGCGGTCAAGACGCTGTTCGACCCCGAGGGGTTTGACGGCACGCGTGAAAAACCGGACGCGGTGTTTTGCGGCAACGACCAGATCGCGCGCGGCGTCATCGACGCCTTGCGCGAGCGCGGTATCGGCGTGCCTGACGAAGTCGGCGTCATCGGCTTCGACAATTGGCAGATCGTCGCCGAGGCGACCCGGCCGCCGCTGACCTCGGTCGACATGAATCTCGCAGCACTTGGCCGGGAGGCCGGCCTTGCCCTGCTTTCGCTCGTCGGCGGCGAACCCGCTGTGCCGGGCATCAGAAAACTGCCGTGCCGGCTGGTGGTGCGTCAGTCATGCGGCCGTCCGCCGGACGGCTGAAAACGAAACGGGCCGTGTCGATTGCAAAGCGCTGGGGCGCGGCCGAGTTAAAACCATGTGGAGGAGAAGCATGAGAACCACCTTTACCGGGCTCGCCATCGCGGCGAGCATTTTCGGCACGCTGGCGACAGTCGGCTCGGCCGCCGCCGACACCGCCAACATCTGGGTGCGCGCCGACGGCTCGAACTTCATGCCGCGCATCGTCGATGCCTTCAACAAGGGGCATCAGAACCAGATCAAGCTGGACATCATCCCCAACGCCGAAATCATCCCGAAATACGGCGCTGCGGCTGCCGGCGGCACGGCGCCGGATGCACTCTCGCTCGACCTGATCTACACCCCGTCCTTCGCCGCCGCCGGCCAGCTGGAGGACATCACCGACTGGGCGAAATCGCTGCCTTATTTCGCCAGCCTGTCGCCGGCGCATGTCAAGACCGGCACCTATAAGGGCCGCATCTACGGGCTGCCGTTCTCGGCCGATTCCTCGGTGCTGATCTGGAACAAGAAGCTGTTCAAGCAGGCCGGCCTCGACCCGGAAAAGGGCCCGACCAACTGGGCCGAGATCGAGAGCGACGCCGAAAAGGTCAACGCGCTCGGCGGCGACATCAAGGGCTTCTACTTCTCCGGCAATTGCGGCGGCTGCAACATCTTCACCTTCACGCCGCTGATCTGGGCCTCGGGCGGCGACATCCTGACGGAGGACGGCTCCAAGGCGACGCTGGACACGCCGCAGATGCGCGGCGCCATCGACCTCTACCGTTCGATGGTCAAGAAGGACCTGGTGCCTTCAGGCGCGCAGACCGACACCGGCTCCAACTTCTTTGCCGCCTTCGCCACCGGCAACATCGGCATCTCGCCGTCCGGCGCCTTCGCCATCGGCGCGCTGAACACGCAATATCCGGACATTGACTACGGCATCACCTTCCTGCCGGGCAAGGACGGCGGCTGGTCGTCGTTTGCCGGCGGCGACAATTTCGTCGTCACCAAGGGCACCACCAAGGTCGCGGTGGTGAAGGAGTTCCTCGATTTCGCCTATTCGCTCGAGGGCCAGACCATCCTGGCGAAATACGGCAGCCTGCCGGTGCGCGGCGACATCGCCAATGAGGCGCTGAAGGACCTCGACCCGCGCTACAAGGTCGCCGCCGAGGCAATGGCCAAGGGCCGCACGCCCTATTCGGTGGTGTTCAACGACCTGATCAACTCGGCCAACGGTCCGTGGAATCAGATGATGAACGAGGTCTTCTTCGGCGAAGACGTCGACGGCGCCATCGCCAACGCGCAGGAGACCATGCAGTCGATCATCGATTCGGCGCCGCAGAAGTAAAGCGCCGGCGCCCACCTCCCCCTCGAGGGGAGGTCGGACCGCAGGTCCGGGTGGGGTCATCGCGGCCGTGCTCGACGCTCCTTTGATGTCGGCGCGCTTCGCGGAGGACCCCACCCCCGCAGCCCCTTAACCTCCCCCTCGAGGGGAGGTCGGACCGCAGGTCCGGGTGGGGTCATCGCGGTAGTGCTCGACGCTCTTTTGATGTCGGCGCGCTTCGCGGAGGACCCCACCCCCGGCCTTCGGCCGGACCCTCCCCTCAAGGAGGAGGGGGACGTCCCGCCAATGGAACAACAGGCATGAGCACCATCACAGTACGCCGTTGCAATGCTGGCTCCCCCTTCTCCCCTTGTGGGGTCCGAAGGACGGGGCGAGACCAGTGGCTCGCCCCCGGGCGGTGTCGCCGAAGGCGACGGATGAGGGGTGCTCCAGCTTGGCGCGGACGGCGATCCTTCCAACACCCCGTCTCGGCGCTGCGCGCCGATCCACCTTCTCCCACAAGGGGAGAAGGGAAGGCGAGCGGCCAGCCATGACCACCATCACAGCAATCTCCGCCCCGACGCGCCCCCGCAAACTCGTTGGCGCCGGCCGCCGGCAGTGGATCGGCCTGCTCTATGTCGCGCCGGCCGTCGCGCTTGTCGTCGTCTTCTTCATCGTGCCGCTTTGCATGACGGCCTGGATGTCGCTGCACAACTGGCCGCTGATGGGCGCGCACAGCTTTGTCGGCCTCGACAATTACTGGGCGATCCTGCGCGACACCCGCTTCTGGAACGCGCTGAAGTTCACCGGCTACTACACGGTGGTGGTGACGATCGCGATCTTCGCCGTCGCCTTTCCGCTGGCGCTGTTCATCGAAAGGCCGCGGCAGCTGACCGGCTTCTACCGCACGTCCTTCTTCATGCCGGCGGTCATCGGTTTTGCCTCGGCCAGCCTTTTGTGGTCGTGGCTGCTCAATGTCGATTCCGGCCTGTTCAGCCCGGCCGCCTTCGAGCTTGGCCTGACCGAGAAGAAATTCAACCTGCTGGCGACCTTCCAGCCGGCCTTCTGGTCGATCATCGCCATGGTGGTGTGGAAGGTGGCGGGCTTCACCATGATCATCCTGATGACCGGCCTGCAATCGATCCCGCCGGATCTGCAGGAAGCGGCGATGATCGACGGGGCAGGGCCATTCGCGCGGTTCCGGGCGATTACCTTGCCCTTGATGCGCCGCACGCTGGCGCTGGCGCTGATCCTGTCGGTGGCCGGCTCGATCCTCGCCTTCGACCAGTTCTACATCATCCTGCGCGGCGGCCCGCGCAACCAGACGCTGACCGCCGTCTACTGGATCTTCAACCAGTCCTTCGTGTCGTTCAAGCTCGGCTATGGCGCGGCGCTTTCGATGGTCCTGCTGGTCATCCTGGTGGCGCTCAGCCTCATCCAGCTGCGGCTGCTGCGCCAGCCCGAGGGGGTCGACTGATGGCGCAGGCAAGGAGCCGCAAACGCCGCATCGGCATGCAGATTGCCGAGCACTCGACCGGCATCATCGCCTCCATTCTGTTCCTGGCGCCGATCGCCTGGACGGTGCTTTCGGCCTTCAAGCCGGCGCAGGAAGCGCGCCAGCCGCCGGTGCCGCCCTGGCCGACCAGCGGCATCTCGCTCGAGAACTACGCCACGCTCAACACCTTCGGCGATGGCCTCTGGCTGCCGGCGCAAAACAGCATCTACGTCTCGGTCATGACCGTGGTGCTGTCGGTGATCGTCAGCGTGCTCGCCGGCTACGGTTTCTCGCGCTTCCGTTTTCCGCTGAAGAACCTGCTCTTCGTCGTCATCCTGTCGACGATCATGATCCCGTTCCAGTCGATCCTGACGCCGATCTTCCTGGTGCTGACAAAAATCGGCCTGCACAACACGCTGACCGGGCTGGTCTGCGTCTATGTCACGCTGCAGCTGCCGTTCTCGATCTTCATGATGCGCAACGCCTTCGACGCGGTGCCGCGCGAGATCGAGGAGGCCGCGCGCATGGACGGCGCCAACAATGTCACCATGCTCTTGAGGGTGATGCTGCCGCTGGTCTGGCCGGGCATCGTGACCATCGCGCTGTTCGCCTTCCTCGGCGCCTGGAACGAGTTTCTGGCGGCCCTCGTGCTGATGACAGACCAGTCCAAATTCACGCTGCCGATCATGATGACCGCACTCCAGTCCGGCCGCTTCGGCGCCATCGACTGGGGTGCCGTGCAGGCCGGCGTCACCGTGATGATGGTGCCGTGCCTCGTGCTCTTCCTGCTGCTGCAGCGCTTCTACATCCGCGGCCTGATGGCAGGGGCCGTGAAGTGACCAATCGAACCGAACCGGAGTGAATTGATGACCGCATCGCAATCCGCCAGTCAGGGCGCCAAGCCGAAACTCGCCTTCCGCCCGCTGCCGGTGCCGCAGGTCGACGTGCGCGGCTTCTGGGGCGACCGCGTCGATGCCGTCGCCTCGAAGACCGCCGGCATCCTTTACGACCGCTGCGTCGAGGCGCGCATGCTCGAGCAGATCGATCCGGACCGGCCATCGCCGGGCGTCGTCATCCCGTTCCACTCACCCTCGCCGGACGAGGCCGCCACCGCCGGCAACGAGTTCACCGGCTCGACGGTGACGACGCAGATGTTCTGGGATTCGGATTGGGGCAAGACCATCGAGACCGCCGCCTATTCGCTCTACCGCCGCCGCAACGAAGAGCTGGAGAAGAAGATCGACGCCGTCATCGATATGTACGGCAAGCTGCAGCAGCCCGACGGCTATCTGTCGAGCTGGTACCAGCGCATCCAGCCCGGCCTGCGCTGGACCAATCTGCGCGACTGCCACGAGCTCTATTGCGCCGGCCACCTGATCGAAGGCGCGGTCGCCTATTACCAGGCCACCGGCAAACGCAAGCTGCTCGACATCATGTGCCGCTACGTTGACCACATCGCCGAGACGTTCGGTCCCGAGCCCGGCAAGAAGAATGGCTATTGCGGCCATGAGGAGATCGAGCTGGCGGTGGTCAAGCTGGCGCGGGTGACCGGCGAGCGCAAATATATGGAGCTTGCCAGATACTTCATCGACCAGCGCGGCCAGCAGCCGCATTATTTCGACGAGGAGGCGCGGGCCCGCGGCGCCGACCCGAAGGCGTATCATTTCAAGACCTACGAATACAACCAGTCGCATAAACCGGTACGCGAGCAGGACAAGGTCGTCGGCCATGCGGTGCGGGCGATGTATCTCTATTCGGGGATGGCCGACATCGCCACCGAATATGGCGACGACACGCTGCGGGTGGCGCTCGACCGGCTGTGGGACGATCTCATGACCAAGAACCTCTACGTCACCGGCGGCCTCGGGCCGTCCTCGCACAATGAGGGTTTCACCGCCGACTACGACCTACCCAACGACACCGCCTATGCCGAGACCTGTGCTTCGGTCGGCCTGGTGTTCTGGGCGAGCCGCATGCTCGGCATGGGTCCCAATGCGCGCTACGCCGACATCATGGAGCGGGCGCTCTACAACGGCTCGATCTCGGGCCTGTCGCTCGACGGCTCGCTGTTCTTCTACGAAAATCCGCTGGAGAGCCGCGGCGCCCACCACCGCTGGAAATGGCACCGCTGCCCGTGCTGCCCGCCCAATGTCGGGCGCATGGTCGCCTCGATCGGCAGCTATTTCTATGGCCTGTCGGACGACGCACTCGCCGTCCATCTCTATGGAAACGGCACGGCTCGTTTCGATATCGCCGGCCGGCAAATAGAGCTGACCCAGACCAGCAACTATCCCTGGGACGGTGCGGTCTCGATCTCCGTCGAACCGGAAGCGCCGACCGCGTTCACCTTGCATCTGCGCCTGCCGGGCTGGTGCCGCAAGGCAACGCTCAAGGTGAACGACGCCGATGTCGATCTGGCTACTGTCACCAGCGACGGTTATGCCGCGGTCCGCCGCGAATGGCGCAAAGGCGACCGCGTCGAGCTCGATCTCGAGATGGCGGTCGACCGTCTATACGCCAACCCGCAGGTGCGGCAGGATATCGGCCGTGTCGCACTGGCGCGCGGCCCGCTGATCTATTGCGTCGAGGAGACCGACAATTCCAGCCAGCTGCACCGCATCGCCCTGCCGCGCACGGCCGACATCGAGGCGCATCAGCAGCCGAACCTTCTGGGCGGCGTCGTGACACTTTCGGCGATCGCCAAAAAGGAGGCTTTCGAAAACTGGGAAGAGGGGCTCTACCGCACCGAACCGCCGGCGGTGGAGGACGCGAAGCTCACCGCCGTGCCGTATTTCGCCTGGGACAACCGCGACCCCGGCGAGATGCTGGTCTGGCTCAGGGACGAATGAAGCCCGGCGGCAGCGCCCGACCGATCTCCTCGGCCACAAGTTCCTGCAGCTGCCAGAGATTGCGGTCGCGGATGCCACAGGCGTCGAGATGGCGAATGGTCTCGAACAGATATTCGGCGCCCGAACCCCAATGGCCGACGGCGTTGGCCAGGGTCGCCGCTATCGCTCGCTTGTCGAGTTTGCCGGCATAGCGCGGATTGGCGCGATCGACAACGAAACCAAGCGCTTGGCCCATGCCGTCGGCTGTCCTGACCTGCAGCCAGCGCGGCAGGTTGACGGAGGGCAGGATGGTCATCTCGCGGCGCAGCAGCGCTTCGAGATTGGCCGCCACGGGCTCGGCGATCTCGAACACCATGCCCTGGCATTGGCCGCCGCGGTCGAGCGCCATCATCAGGCCGGGCTGCTCGACGGTGCCCCTGAAGCGCTGCACCGTAAAACAGAACGAACGGTGCCAGCCCGTCGCCACGGCCCGTTCGCCACCCCTGACCTCGCCGGCCGGCTTCCACAGCAGCGAGCCATAGGCGAACAGCTTCAACGGCCCGGCCGGCGCGCCGGCCAACACCTCGTCGCGAATGCGCGCGTAATCGGCATCGGTCATGTAGACCATGCCCGGTGTCGGCCCGGCATCCTCGACCGCACGCAAGGTGCGGGCGACCAGCGCCTCGGTCAGCGCCATCGGTGTCTTGCGTGGCGAACGCCGTGATGCGGCGGAAATGACCTTGCTCATCCTCATGCTCTCAGCCTTGCCGCCATGTTGCCGAAGGCTGAAGGATTCTCAAGGGCCCAGTACACCGGCGCGGTATCGGGATTCGAACTATCGTGTCGAACAGCTTGACTGGATTCGACGAAATACCCAGCGGGCTTAAGCGCGTCGACTGAACCCGTTTCAGCGCGACGCGCTTCAGTGCGGAGGCTGATCTGGCCGGCCGCCGCCGCCGTCAAGCAGCCGGCCGGATGTTTTGGTTCACCCGGAAGAGGTTGTTTGGGTCGTATTTCTTCTTCAGCGTAGCCAGGCGCTCATAATTGTCGCCATAAGCCGCCTTGAGCCTTCCTTCGCCCTCGTCATCCATCATGAAGTTCAGGTAGGCGCCACCCAGATCGAACGGATGCACGGCCTCCCAGTAGGCCTTGGTCCAGCGGGTCACCGGCCCGGCTTTCTGTGGGTCCGGATCGATCCCGGCGATGACCATCGACCAGGTCGCATTCCGGCAATTCCAGGGTGTCTCGTCTTTGCCGACGCGATGGACCGCGCCATCGATAGGGTAGAGGTGCATGAGCGATAGCTCGCTCGGCGTCTTCGCCGCCTGCTCGAGATGGGCCTCGATCGCCTCGTCGGACAGCGTCTTGACGAAATCGCCCCGCCAGTACCACTGCATCCCCTTCGGGTAGAGCCCATCGAACATGCTCTGCACCGCGGGATAGGGCATCGTTCCCATCCAGTTGAACCAGGGCGCGGGCAGCGCATCGAGCAGCGGGGCCAGCGCCTCTCTGCCTTTTTCCTCCGGGCCGTTGTAGCAGCACATCAGCAGACACATCCGCTTTCCCCAAAACTCTTCCGGGAAGGGTGCGCTCGAGAGGACGGTCTTGAGCCCAAGAAAGATCCCAAGTTCTTCGGGCGCATTCGGCAGGAACTCGCGATAATGCTGCATGATGGTGCGGGCGTGGCGCTGATCCCATGCGATCGGCCCCGCAAAGACCATGCTGACCTGGTGGAGCTTGAACACAAAGCTGGTGACGATGCCAAAATTGCCGCCGCCGCCGCGAAGCGCCCAGAACAGGTTGGGGTTCCGCTCCTTGCTTGCGGTGACGAAGCTTCCATCGGCAAGCACGACATCGGCTTCGACCAGATTGTCGATGGTCAGGCCATATTTGCGCGTCAGATAGCCGTGGCCGCCGCTCAGCGTCAGTCCGGCGACCCCGGTGGTCGAGATGATGCCCGCCGGTACGGCTAGGCCAAAGGCATGGGTGGCATGGTCGACGTCGCCCTGAGTGCAGCCCGGGCCTACCCGCGCCGTACGGGCATCCGGATCGACGCGCACACCGTTCATCGCCGACAGGTCGATCACCAGACCGTCGTCGCAACTCCCCAATCCTGGTCCGTTATGGCCGCCGCCACGTACCGCAACCAGCAAATTGTTGTCGCGGCCGAAATTCACCGCTGTGATCACGTCGGCGACGTCGACACAGCGGGCGATGATCAGCGGCCGCTTGTCGATCATGCCGTTGTAGAGCTTGCGGGCCTCATCATAGCCGGCGTCGCCGGCGCGGATGACTTCGCCCCGCAGGCTTGCTGCGAATTTGGTGATGTCTTCATCGTTCATGACATTCCTCCCTGTTATTGGACCTGTCGGCCGGCCGATGAAACGCTAATCCCGTCCGCTGTTCCCGCAAATGTCACATCGTCCATTTCCGTTGCCCGATCGTTCAGAGTAGGATTAGACCGGATGGATGGTTGCTCGGGCGGCCATATTGCCGGATAGTTCGAGATGCCTGGCGGAAAAACTCGTTGTCAAAGGGGGTAGCCGATCGTTTCCGGAGGTGTAGTGCATGGATGTCCTTTCCGATGTGCTCCGGGCTGTTCGCCTCACCGGTGCGATCTATTTCGACGTCGACGCCAGTTCTCCCTGGGTTGGCGAGTCGCCGGGCACTGCCGACATTGCCGCCGCTGTCATGCCGGAGGCAGAGCACATCATCTCTTTTCATGCCGTGATGTCGGGGTCGTGCTGGGCCGCGCTGGCAGACGATTCGGTGCCCCCGGTGCTGGTGAACGCCGGTGATGTCGTTGTCTTCCCCGGTGGTGTTCCGAACGTCTTGAGCTCCTCACCCGGGGCGCGGGGCGAACCCAATATGGCGATGTATTATCGGCCGATAGACGAGAGCCTGCCGTTCGCGGTCATCCATGGGGGCGGGGGAGACGAGCGGACCCGGTTCATTTGCGGGTATCTTGGGTGCGATGCGCGTCCCTTCAATCCTCTCCTCGCCGCATTGCCGGCCATCCTGTGTGCCCGCAAGCCCGCCGATGGAAGCAGCTGGGTTATCGACCTTTTTCGGCTGGCGCTGGCAGAAGGTGGCAGTGGGCGGGCGGGCTGTGAAACGATCCTTGCCAAGCTGAGCGAGCTGATGTTTGTCGAGATCATCCGCCGCCATCTCGAGACCCTCCCCGACGATTCGCGCGGCTGGCTGTCAGGCCTACGGGATCCACATGTCGGCGAGGCGCTCCGGCTTATTCACGCTCGCCCCAGGGAGGAATGGACATTGGACCGGCTCGCCCGCGAAGTGGGGCTCTCACGCACGGCGTTTGCGAGCCGCTTTACCCACTATGTCGGGGTTTCGCCGATGCACTATCTTGCTCGCTGGCGTCTGCAACTGGCGGGACGTCTGCTCGAACGGCCCGGAATGAGCATCGCGCAGGCGGGTGCCGAGGTCGGCTACGAGTCGGAAGCCGCCTTCAATCGCGCCTTCAAAAAGTTCGTCGGCATTCCACCTGGCACCTGGCGAAAGGGACGGTCGGCATTGCTCGAGGCTCACAGATTGCCCGCTGGCGTCGTGCAATAGGAAAGAACTGGCTGGGGCGTTGACGCTTCGGTCTGCGTGCAGCGTCCCAATACTCGAAAGCCCCTGGCACAAAGCGGTAGACGATGACCGGCCGCCGCGACGCTTTCGGCGAGCTTCACGCCTCAATCCTTCGCGCGCTCGACATAGGCGCCATCGGCCGTCATCACCACCACGCGGGTGCCGGCGCTGATGTGTGGTGGCACCAGGGTGCGCACGCCGTTGGACAGCGTTGCCGGCTTGTAGGATGAGGATGCCGTTTGGCCCTTGGTCACCGGCTCGGTCTCGACCACCTCGAAAGTGGCGCGCTGCGGCAGCACCAGCGAGATGGCGATGTTGTTGTATTGCGAGATCTGTACCGGCATCCCTTCCACCAGATAAGGCGCCATGTCGCCGACCACGCTTTCCGGCACCGCGACCTGATCATAGGTCTCCGGGTTCATGAAGTGAAAGCCTTCGCCGTCGCGATAGAGGAACGTGTGCTCGCGCTCCTCGACATAGGCGCGCTCGACCTGCTCTGTGGTGCGATAACGCTCGGAAACCTTTACCCCGTCGGAGATGCGCCGCATGTCGAGCTGGGTGACCGGCGTACCCTTGCCAGGATGAATGTTTTCGGCAAAGAGGATCACATAAAGCTTGCCGTCCTTTTCGACGACGTTGCCTTTACGTAAGGAGCTGGCGATGACCTTCACGGGTTTCCATCCTGATAAAATTTGTTGGCGCAAATCGGCTGGAGAGGCCGTTGCGTGCGGCCTAGCGCATCTTGGCCGCAATCGCCAGCCCTCTGTGCAATTCCCCTGAAGCCGATGACCGCCGCTTCGCCCTGGTGGACGCCGCATGTCCACGCCGACCGCCGGCCGCGGCTGATTCTGCGCAACGCCATTGCCGCCGGCATGCGCGACTGGTTCGCCCGCCGCGACTTCGTCGAGGTGGAGACATCGGCCCTGCAGGTCTCGCCCGGCAATGAAGCGCACCTGTCGGCCTTTGCCACCGAGGCGATCGGGCCGGACGGGCAGCGCCAGCCGCTCTATCTCCATACTTCGCCAGAATTCGCCTGCAAGAAGCTGCTTGCTGCCGGCGAAGAGCGCATCTTCAGCTTCGGGGCTGTGTGGCGCAACCGCGAGCGCGGCCCCTTGCACCATCCTGAGTTCACCATGCTCGAATGGTACCGCGTCGGCGAGACCTATGAGAGCCTGATGCGCGATTGCGCCGAGCTCGTCGCGCTGGCGGCCGAACGGGCGGGCGCAAAGCGTCTTAGCTTCCGCGGCCGCGAGGCCGACCCGTTTGCCGAGCCGGAACGGTTGAGCGTCGCCGAGGCCTTCATGCGCCATGCCGGCATCGATCTGCTGGCGACGGTAGCAGCCGACGGCAGCACCGACCGCGAGGGCTTGCATGCCGCCCTGGTCCAGGCCGAATTGCGGACCGCGCCCGACGACAATTGGGCCGACCTGTTCAGCCGGGTGATGGTCGAAAAAATCGAACCGGCGCTGGGGCAGGGGTGTGCCACAATCCTCTACGGCTACCCGATCTCGGAGGCGGCATTGGCCCGGCCGAGCGCCGACGATCCACGCACCGCCGAGCGCTTCGAGCTCTATTGCTGCGGCGTCGAGCTCGCCAACGCCTTTGGCGAATTGACCGATCCGGCCGAGCAGCGCCGGCGCTTTGCCGCCGAGATGGACGAGAAGCAGCGCGTCTATGGCGAACGCTACCCGATCGACGAGGATTTCCTCGCCGCGCTCGCCATCATGCCGCAGGCGAGCGGCGCGGCGCTCGGCTTCGACCGGCTGGTAATGCTCGCCACCGGCGCGCTCAGGGTCGACGACGTGATCTGGACGCCGGTGGCTGGTCCCTGACGAGAGGTTGGGCTGACCGAGGCGTCAGATTTGGACCAATTACATGTCAGGCCAGGCCGCCGCTGGCTCCGTCGGCCAGAAGATTAGCGACGACGAACATCGACAGACCCATCACCAGCGTGCCGGCGGCGGTGATTGCCGGGAGAGCTTTTCGCGCGGCCGTTGGCACTGGCCAGGAACTGCACCAGGACGACTGGTCATGGGCGAAGCGCTGCAACCGTTCCGTGTGTTGCCGCGATCATGGTGGGCCGGCATAGTGCTGGCGGAGTTCGCGGCGCAGCGGAGCTAGCGGCCAGCGTACTTAGAATGGGCCTGGGCACAATGCCAGACAAGAACGCGCTGGACGCAAAGCATGGCGGCGAATGGACAATGTCCTGGCGCTTGGTCATACTTGCGGCCGCAGCGATTAACGTTGTGATGCTCTTGGCCGCGCTGTTCGTCGCGCAAATTCTAGGTCTGGACGCTACGATCTTCTATCGAGATCCATCTGCAGCCGCCGACGTCGGCTTCTACACGGGGTGGATTTCGTCTTTAGGTGCCTCACTATGGATCGGCACCGGCGCTGCGACCCTGTTTGCTGGTCGGCTCACGCGCCGATGGGATTGCACGTTTCTCGGCGGCCTTACCCTGGTCTTGGGCCTCGATGACCTGTTGTTGATCCATGAGGACGTGCTGCCCGTTGTTGCGATACCAGAGATTGTTCCCATGATTGCCTATGCCGTCGCCGGGTTGTTCTGGTTCTTTCGGCTGCGACGGAAGACATTCGAGGGCACGATCGTATTTGTGGCCGCAGGCTTCCTACTCGCGATGTCAGCAGCCATCGACCAGCTGGGAGAGCTGTTTCCAACCCCGGATTCGGCGGTCGACATCGCCGAAGACGCCGTCAAAGAGCTTGGCATCTTTCTTTGGGCGGCAGGTGCTGTCGGGTACGCGGCGATGGTGACACGATTGGGCCGCCCGTGGGTGGATCCAGCCGATCCCAACTCTACAGGCTGACTGCCGCACACGCTATGAGCCAACGGCGGTGATCACCACCGGCACGATCAGCGGCGACAGCAGCAGCGGCATGACGATGCGGCGGCCGGGAAACTTTTCGTCGGAAAGCGCAATCGCTGCAAACGTGCCGAGTGTCGTCGCGATCAGCGTCGTCCCGAACGCAACGATCAGGCTGTTCCCGATCGCTGATTGCCAGCGTTGGGTGCCGAGCACGACCGCGTACCAGCGCGTCGAAATCCCCTCCAGCGGAAAGATGAAGAAGGCGCCGCTGTTGAACGACAAGGGAACCGGAACGAGGATCAGGAGGAGAAACAGGATCACCATGCGAGGCCCTTGGGCACGGAGGCGATGAGGCAGGCGAGGGGGAAGCCCAGTATCAGCGTGGCCAGCGTCTCCGCCGCGGCGACGAAGAATGTGGGCATGAACACCTGCAGGAAGATCGCCTGCTCCGGCGGCACTCTTTCAATGCCTCCAATTCGTGCGCCAATCGCTTCCGGCGGCCACCCGCGCCAATGCGCTGGCGCTCGCCGGTCTGCTGGCCGAGGCCCTGACGGCCTGGGAGGAGGTGGTGGCGGACGCTGACCTGGCAGACTTGCCGCGCTCCAACGGCTGTCTCTACTTGTATCGTCGCGAGAGCGATTTCGCCAAGGCCGCTGGGGGCAGGGCGCTGCGCGCCGGGTTTGGCGTCCATCAAGAGGTTCTGATGCCGGAAGCGGTGGCTGCGCTGGAGCCCGGCCTGCCCGCGACCGGGGCCAGCGGTCTGTACTTCCCGGACTCGATGAATGTCACCGATTCCCGGCCCGTCATCGGTCCGTCGCGCGGCAGCTCCAGGGTGATCCATGCCTTCGGTCATGGTCATCTCGGCCTGACACTCGCGCCGATCACCGCGCGCCTGGTCGCCGAGCTGATCATTGGTCCCGGCGATCCAGCGCGTCTCGCGGCGTTTTCGGCTGATCGCTTCCGCGCCTGATCGATCGAACATTTCGCCGTCGGGTTGCGATCAGGAGTCGCGCCGACCTGGGCTGGATGCCCCCTGATTGTCCGCTTCTCCCATTGCAGAAGCCGCGCCGGGACAATAGATGGTGCATCGACGGCTGCCCTTCAGCCGGCCGGAAATAACAGGATCATGCGCATGACCGATACGCTCGACGCAGCGAAACTGACCGATCGCGTCGCAGCCCTGGTCGAGGCTGCCAAACGGGCCGGCGCCGATGCCGCCGATGCGGTTGCGGTGCGCGGCCGTTCGACCGGCGTGTCGGTGCGGCTCGGCAAGGTCGAAGGCACAGAGGCGTCCGAGAGCGAAGACGTCTCGCTGCGTGTCTTCGTCGGCAAGCGGGTAGCGAGCGTTTCGGCAACGGCGGCATCCGACCCCAATATGCTGGCCGAGCGTGCCGTCGCCATGGCCAAAGTGTCGCCCGAAGATCCCTATCAGGGTCTCGCCGATCCGGCCTTGCTGGTCAAGACGCCGCGCGACCTCGATCTCTTCGACGCCACTCAGGTATCGGCGGACCAGTTGAAGGAAGCAGCCCTTGCCGCCGAGGCGGCGGCGCTTGCCGTCAAGGGCGTCACCAATTCGGCCGGCAGTAGCGCCAGTGCCGGGCTGGGCGGCCTCGTGCTCGCCACTTCGCATGGGTTTGTCGGCCATTATGTCGCGTCGCGCTTTTCGCGCTCGACCAGCGTGATCGCCGGCGAGGGCACCGGCATGGAGCGCGATTACGAATTCTCCTCGCGCCAGCATTTTTCCGATCTCGACGCGCCGGAAGACATCGGCCGCAAGGCCGGCGAGCGCGCCGTACGCCGTATTGGCGCGCGCAAGGCTGCGACCGGGCCGGTCGACGTGGTGTTCGATCCGCGCGTGGCGCGCGGCATTGCCGGCCATCTCGCTGGTGCCATCAATGGCGCCGCGGTGGCACGCAAGACCAGCTTTCTGCGCGACATGATGGGCAAGAAGGTGGCTTCGGCCGCAATTACCGTCACCGACGAGCCGCTCCGGCGCCGCGGCCAGGCCTCGCGCCCGTTCGACGGCGAAGGCGTCGAGGGCGAAAAACTGTTCATGGTCGACAAGGGCGTGCTCAACCACTGGTTCCTGTCGACTTCCGCAGCGCGGGAACTCGGCCTCGTCACCAATGGGCGCGGCTCGCGCAACGGCTCGTCGGTCTCCCCGTCATCGACCAATCTTGCAATCGAGCCTGGCGAACGGACGCCGGAAGAGCTGATCAAGTCGCTCAAGACCGGCTTCTACGTCACCGAAGTGTTCGGCCAGGGCGTCGACATGGTGACGGGCGAATATAGCCGCGGCGCTTCCGGCTTCTGGATCGATAACGGCGAGCTGGCCTATCCCGTCGCCGAGGTGACCATCGCCTCCAATTTGAAAACCATGTTCCTCAACATGGTTCCGGCGAGCGATCTCGACCGCAATTTCGGCACTGCCGCGCCCACGCTTTTGATCGAAGGAATGACCCTTGCCGGAGCTTGATCCGGCCGTCTCGGCCGGCGCTACTGAAGACCTGCAGCTGCTGCTCGACGCTGCCCGCGAGGCAGGGCTCATCGCCATGCAGTACTTCAACAACAATCCGCAGGTGTGGATGAAGGGCGGCACCTCGCCGGTCAGCGAAGCCGATCACGCCGCCGACAAATATCTGCGCGAAACCTTGCTGGCGGCCCGGCCGGACTATGGCTGGCTGTCCGAGGAAACCGTCGACGACCCGGTAAGGCTTATCGCGCGCCGCACCTTCGTCGTCGATCCGATCGACGGCACGCGCGGCTTCCTCGAGGGCTTGCCCACATGGTGCGTCAGCGTCGCGGTGGTCGAGAACGGCCGCACGCTTGCCGGCGTGCTCGACTGCCCGGCGAAGGGCGAGATCTATTGGGCGCTGCCCGGCGAGGGCGCGTTCCTGAATGGCAAGCGCATCAGCGTGCGTCCGCCGGCGGAAACGGCCGAAATCGCCGGACCGAAGCCGATGATCGACCTGCTGCCGGCGAAATGGCACAAACGGCTGAAGCGGGTGCCCTATATTCCGTCGCTCGCCTACCGGCTGGCCATGATCGCCGGCGGCCAGCTCGATGCCACCTTCGTCAAGGCCAACGCGCATGACTGGGACATCGCCGCGGCCGATCTCATCCTGCGCGAGGCAGGCGGCGCCGTGCTCGATCGGCACGGCCGCGCGCCGCTCTATGCCGGCGAAGTGATCCGTCACGGACCGCTCGCCGCCGGCAGCGGCGAACTCCTCGCCGTGCTCGCCGGCGTCATCGCCGGGCTGGACAATTGAACATTATCAATAGTTCCAAAGTCGGCGGCTTTGGTCTAGACCTGTCCCAAACTCACGATATGTGAAGGATCGACATGGCCGCTGAAGACGGAAAGAAACAGCTTTTGCACCTGGTGTTCGGCGGCGAACTCAAGAAGCTGGGCGGCACCGAATTCCGCGATCTCGACGCGCTCGACATCGTCGGCATTTATCCGGACTACCAATCGGCGCACGCCGTCTGGAAGGCCAAGGCGCAAGCTAGTGTCGACAATGCCCATATGCGCTATTTCGTCGTTCACCTGCACCGCCTGCTCGACCCCGAAAACAAGGCTGTCGGTTGACATCGATGAACCATGAAGCGGTCAAGCGTTCAGCCCCGCGGTCGGCGGTCAGACGTCGCAAGCCGAAGACGTTCTGGCGCAAGATCCGCGAACCGCTGGCGCAGTCGCGATTCGTCAAGAATGCGCTTGCCGCGCTGTTTGCGTATTTCGTCCGCCTTGTCCGCTTGACCAACCGCATGGTCGACGGATCGGCCAAGTTTTCCGGCGGCGCCTATGCGCAGCTCGAGCCTGGCATCATCGCGCTTTGGCACGGCCAGCATTTGCTGACCCCGGCCTATTATCCCAAGGGACGGCCGCTGGTTGCCATGGTGTCGCGCAGCGCCGATGCCGAGCTCAACGCGCTGATGGTCGAGAAATTCGGCATCGAGGCGGTGCGCGGCTCTGGCGGGCGTGAAAGCGCAAGGCATCTCGACAAGGGCGGGGCCAAGGCGCTCATCGCCCTCAAAAAGTCGCTCGCCACCGGTAAGAATGTCGCCATGATTGCTGATATTCCCCACGGCACGCCGCGCGATGCGGGGCTCGGTGTCGTCCTCCTGGCGCGGCTGTCCGGCCGGCCGATCCTGCCTGCCGCGATAGCCACCAGCCGCCGCAAGGTGATCGAGGGCAGCTGGGACAAGACGACGATCAACTTGCCCTTCGGCCGCTCCTCGATCGTCGTCGGCACGCCTGTCTTCGTGCCGGCCAACGCCGACGCCGCGGAAATGGAACGCAAGCGCCAGGAGGTCACGGCCTCGCTCAATGCCGCGACTGCCGAGGCCTATCGCCTTGTGGACGGTTCGAAATGAGTATGCGCTGGGCGCGCGCCTTCCTGACGGCATACCGTTTCGCCGGCGCCGCCGCTTACCCGCTGGTCGGACCTTACGTCGCCTGGCGCACATCCAGAGGCAAGGAGGACCGCATTCGCCGGCGTGAACGCTACGGCGTCGCCGGACGCGAGCGCCCCGAAGGCCCGGTGATCTGGATCCATGCCGCCAGCGTCGGCGAGACCATCGCCGTCGTGCCGCTGGTCGAGAGCATTCTCGATTACGGCGTCAACATCGTGCTGACCACAGGCACCGTCACCTCGGCGCAGGTCGCCGAAGAACGGCTGGGCGACCGCATCATCCACCAATATGTGCCGCTCGACCTCAAGCCGGCGGTCAGCCGCTTCCTCGACCATTGGCAGCCGGACCTGGCGATCATCGCCGAATCGGAGATCTGGCCGATGACCATCCTGGAACTCGGCGCCCGCCGCGTGCCGCAGGTTCTGGTCAACGGCAGGCTGTCCGACCGCTCTTTCAAATCCTGGAAGAAGCGCGCCAACATTGCCGAAGCATTGTTCGAAAATCTCGCCCATGTCGTTGCCCAATCGGATCTCGATGGCGAGCGCTTCCTTTCGCTCGGCGCCCGGCCGGTCACCGTGTCCGGCAATCTCAAGGTCGACACCGCGCCGCCGCCGGCCGACGAGCGAGCACTGGCGGCGCTGAAACGCCAGATCGGCGGTCGCCCGACCTGGGCGGCGATCTCGACCCATGATGGCGAAGAGGCGGTCGCCGCCGAAGTTCATGCGATGCTGCACAAGCGCCACCACGGGCTTTTGACGATCATCGTGCCGCGCCATCCCGATCGCGCCGGGCAGCTGGCCGCCCAGATTTCCGGCATGGGCCTGAAGCTGGCGCAGCGCAGCAAGGGCGACAGGATCACTGCCGACACCGATATACTGCTCGGCGACACGATCGGCGAAATGGGGCTTTATCTGAGACTGACGGAAATCGCCTTTGTCGGCCGTTCGCTGACTTCCGAGGGCGGTCAGAACCCGCTGGAACCGGCCATGCTGGAGACGGCGGTGCTTGCCGGCCGCAATGTCCAGAATTTTCGCGAGGCCTATCAGCGCCTGCTCGATAGCGGCGGCGCTAAGCTGGTGCGCGACCGCGATATGCTGGCCGGCGCCGTCAATTTCCTTTTGACCAACGAGGCGGCCCGCCATGAGATGATGGCGGCGGGCGCGGCGACCGTCGACGAGATGCGCGGTGCGCTGGCACATACGCTCAGGTCGCTCGAGCCCTATATCCAGCCGCTGGTCGTCAAGTCGCGCCTGAAGGGCGCGAACGGGCGCTGACGTGACCTCGGAAGCGCCGCCCTTCTGGTGGGAAGAGCCCGACTGGCGGGTCACGGCGCTGTCGCCGCTCTCCGCCATCTATGCGCTTGTCGCCGGTCGCCGCATGCGGCATGCACCGCGCGAAAAGGTCGAGGCGCCGGTGCTCTGCGTCGGCAACTTCACCGTCGGCGGCACCGGCAAGACGCCGGTGGCCATCGCATTGGCCGAGCAGGCCCGGCGCATGCAGCTCAATCCGGGTTTCCTGTCACGCGGCCATGGCGGCTCCTTCGCGCAGCCGCATATCGTCGATCCGCACCACGACGCCGCCAAGCATGTCGGCGACGAGCCGCTGCTTCTGGCCGAACACGCGCCGGTCGCGGTGACGCCGAATCGGGCCGCCGGCGCCAGGCTTCTGCTGGAGAAGCTCGGCTGCGATTTCCTGATCATGGATGACGGTTTTCAGAGCGCGCGCATCCACATCGACTATGCGCTCGTCGTCGTCGACGCGCGCCATGGCATCGGCAATGGCCGCGTCATCCCCGGTGGGCCGCTGCGGGCAAACATCGTCGACCAATTGGTCTTCACCAGCGCCTTGCTGAAAATGGGCGAGGGCACAGCGGCCGATACGGTTGTGCGCCAGGCAGCGCGCGCCGGCAGGCCGATCTTCGAGGCGCATACCGTGCCGAGCAGCAAGGTGACGCTGGCCGGCAGGCGGTTCCTGGCGTTCGCCGGCATCGGTCATCCCGACAGGTTTTTCGACACCGTAAGCGAGGCCGGGGGCGAGCTTGCGCTGACCCGACCATTTCCAGACCATCATTTCTACAGTGCGGACGAGCTTGCCGAATTGGCGGCGACAGCACGTAAAGCCGGGCTTGGCCTCATTACCACCGCCAAGGACGCTGCCCGCCTGCGTCACGGCGCAGCACCGCCAGAATTCCTCGACGGGCTCGATGTGCTGAAGATCGACACTGTGTTCGAGCTTGACCACGTGCCGCAGCGCATTATCGACGAGACGCTGGATGCCTGGCGGCAGCGCAGGCTGAGGGGTCGATCAGCAGCTTGAGCACCGAGGCGGTGTAGGACTGGAATTTGCAGCTTTCCGCCGGTCGAGCGTATTTTGTTCTTGCTTTGTGCCGGCAGCTATGCTACTGACTTCGGTATGGTGATGATTCGCCGGTGACCCGCCTTCGAGCCTGAGGCGGGTTTTTTATTTCAAGATAGGCTCTAAAGTTTCGGTGTTGCCGGCCTGACCCGGGGGGCAGAGGGCGCAGGATCGCAACGGGGCGACTCCCCATCTGCGCTAGACTAGCGTCGGCGGCGCAGTTCCGGATGCGCTTCGATCTCGCGGCGCAGCGAGGCGGCGGCATTCACATAGGGTTCCTGCCTGGCGACACTCCAGTATTTGAGCTCGTCGAGCGGGATGCTCTCGCCGGTCACCGCGCAGCGCACGAAGGCGCCGGGGCTGGTCACCTGGAAGTCGCCATCGAGATAGCGGATGCGGGCTTCCTTGCCGCCGGGACCTTCGAAACGGTTCATCATGGGGTGGTGCCGAAATTCATGACGATGTCATCGCCACAAATTGCGGCGAGGTCAAGCTTGGTTGGCCTTGCCTGGTTCTGTTTCTGGTGACACTTGCTCAAACAAGCCGGCAAAGCGAATGCCAATGCATGTCGCGCAAAGTGTGCGGCGGTTTTGCGCGACATGCATAAACACAAGAACCTGAAGCACGTCGCATGATGCCGGTCGAACGCGACGCGTCTTAGGCATCTCCTTCCTCGGCCGTGATAAACTGCTCGATCTTCTCCGCTGGCAGCCCTGCCTGGACGGCGATGCGCCGGGCGAGCTCGGCGGCGGCTGCGCGCGGCCGCCCCAGCGGCCGGTCGAGCCAGTAGGATATCGGGCTGAGAACGCTGCGTTCGTCGACGGCGACGATGCGGCCCGACTTCAATTGGTCCACCGTCAACGGCGGACGTGCCAGCGCAATGCCGAGCCCGTGCGCGGCGGCGTCGAGCACGAGGTTGTAGTCCTCGAAACGGCGGTCGTGCGGCCGCGGCCGATAGTCCATCTCCTGCGCCGCAAACCAGGCGCGCCAGGCCGAAGCGTCGGAATCGTTGATCACCGGAAATTCGAGCAGCCGGGCAGGATCTCCGCGGCCGATCTCCCTGGCCAATTCCGGCGAGGCGACCGGGAACACATATTCTTCGAAAAGCTGCACCGAGATCCGGCCCGGAATGCGGCCGCGCCCGCAGCGGATCGACAGGTCGATGCCTTCGTCGGCAAGATCGCCCTGGCGGATGTCGACGTCGAGCATGATCCGCAGCTTGGACGGGTGATTCTCCAGCGCCGCCATGCGCGGCATCAGCCACAGCCCGCTGACCGAGGGGATCGAGGTCAGCCGCACCACCGCCGTGCCGCGCGGCTCAACCCAGCGATCCGAATTGCTGGCGATCAGGGCGAAGGCTTCGGTGGTGCGCAGATGCAGGCGGTTGCCTTCGACGGTCAGCGAGACGCCGCGCGCGCCGCGGTCGAAGACTTTCAGCCCGAGCCAACCCTCGAGCTTGGCGATCTGCCGGCTGACGGCGCCATGGGTGATATTGAGCTTCTCGGCCGCAGCCGAAAAGCTGCCGGTCCGAGCCGCGGCGTCGAAGGCGCGCAGCGTTTCGAGCGGCAGCATCGGGTCTAAGCTGTGATCCATAGTCACAGGTGATCCTCGATTTGTTCGTTTGTCAACCGACCCGCAATAGCGTTTCTCTACTTCATGGCATTGGATCGCGAGGACACCCAGATGAGCGCTTACACCGGCACGTTGAATACGACACAGCGCATGGATGCCGCGGCTGCCATCGCGGTGGCGCTGACGGTGGTCGGCTGGGCCTCGGCCTTTCCGGCGATCCGCGCCGGCCTTGCCGCTTTCGGGCCGCTGGAACTTGGCGCGCTGCGCTTTGCCATCGCCGCGGTTCCGGCGGCGATCTTTCTCGCTGTCAAGCGGCCGGCACTGCCCAGGCTCGATGAACTCTGGCGCTTTGTCTTCGGTGGCGCCGTCTTCGTCGCGCTGTACACGGTGATGCTCAATTTCGGTGAACTGACCGTTTCGGCCGGTGCCGCCGGCTTCATCATCAATGTCAGTCCGATCTTCACCGCCATCATGGCCATGGCGCTGCTCGGCGAACGCTTCTCGGGCCTGGCCTGGGCCGGCACATTCCTGTCCTTCGCCGGTATCGGCATCATCGCCATGGGCGAGGGGCAAGGGCTCCATTTCAACAGTGGTGCGCTGCTTGTCCTCGGCTCGGCATTGTGCTCGGCCGTCAACACCATCGTCCAGAAGCCGCTGTTTGGCCGCCACCACCCGCTGACGATCTCTGCCTCGAACATGGTGCTTGGCGCGCTCTGCCTGTCGCCCTTCCTGCCGAGCGGTCTGGCGCAGGCGGCGGTCGCCGACACCGCCGGGCTCGGCGCGGTCATCTTTCTTGGCATCGTGCCCAGCCTCATCGCCTATGCCGCGTGGGCAACAGCACTTTCCCGGCTGCCCGCCGCGCGCGCTTCCAATTTCCTCTACCTGGTCTCGCCGGTCGCGACGCTGATCGGCTTCTTCTGGCTGGGCGAAGTGCCGACAGTGCTCGGCATCATCGGCGGCGCGCTGGCGCTTGGTGGCGTCATCGTGGTGAATTTGAAGAGATGAATCAGATGGTTGAGGCCTTTTGCCGACTCAAACCGGCTACTGACGGCCATTGCGATGCAGACACGAGCCAGGCGGGTGTCTATGTTGATCGCGTTGGCGAAGCGCAGTAAGGGTCGACATGGGAATGCAGTTTATCTCCGCAGTGTTTTTCTTGCTGCTGCTCAGCCAAAAAGCCGCCGCGGGTTGGTATCAGGTCGAAAATTACGAAGGTTTCATTGGGCCTAACCCAGTCCATCTGTCGCTGCAGAGGAATGACAGTTTCGGCAGCGGGATTACGGTCGAGGGGAGCTATTTCTACGACGCGAAGCAAAGCCCGATAGCCGTGTACGGCAAGATCAACGGCACCAGCGTGTCCCTTTGCGAGGTTGCGGACGACAAGGAATTCGACCGGGTCCTGGTCATGGGATCGAAAACGCCCGTCGACACTACTGGATGCCCATTTTCTCTGGACATTGGTGAAAGCGGTGCAACGGGGGCATGGAGCAAGGGTGCGGACAAACATCCCGTTACGCTCAAGAAAGTTGCGAGCCTGGACGATACCGGCGACGGGAAGATTGATGGAACCGTTGAGATCCCGTTCTGGGCGCAGACCGCCACCGATAGATTTGCGGGAATCTACGCGAAAACCGACGCCGGCATTTGCATGGAAAAGTTGCTAGTCATCAGCAAGCGCAGCAAGAAAGTCGTTCAAGAGATCGTTTTCGATGACGAAGATTGCGACGCGGGTATGCTGATGACACCAATCTATATGAACGTTCAAAAACACACGGAAAAAACCGTCGAGATTATTTCTGTAAGCTTTCGCGGCGGCGGCGCCGGCTATAGCATGGACTATGCTTTCTCTCCTAAAACCAAAAAGTATCATAAATTGGTGAACTGAGCGGGTGCCCGCTTGGCATTGCGCAGGGTAAGGCTTACCGCCTGCCGAACAGCCTCTCGATATCCGACAGCTTGAGCTCGATGTAGGTGGGGCGGCCGTGGTTGCAGGTGCCGGAGCCGGGCGTCGCCTCCATCTGGCGCAGCAGCGCGTTCATCTCTTCGGGCTTGAGCAGACGGCCGGAACGCACCGAGCCGTGGCAGGCCATGGTCGCGGCTATTTTGTCCAGCCGCTCCTTCAGCGTGTCGACCGTATCGTTGTCGGCGATCTCGTCGGCGAGGTCGCGCACCAGCTGCTGGACGTTGGTCTCACCAAGCATCGACGGCGTCTCGCGCACCGCGACGGCACCGGGGCCGAAGCGCTCGATGCCGAGGCCGAAGCGGGCCAGCGTCTCGGAGTGCATGGCGAGCCGCTCGGCATCTTCCTCCGACAGATCGACGATTTCGGGCAGCAGCAACATCTGTGACGGCACCGCGCGTGAGTGCAGCGCATTTTTCAAGGCCTCATAGACCAGCCGCTCATGCGCCGCATGCTGGTCGACGATGACGAGCGAATCCCTAGTCTGGGCGACGATGTAGTTCTCATGCACTTGTGCGCGCGCCGCGCCCAATGCCGTGCCGAGCAGCGTCTCTGCCGCCTGGTCCTGTCCGGCGCGCGCGTCGGCACTGTGCAGCGGCCCGGCATCGAACGCCGCCTGCTCGTCCTCGCCCAAGCCGCCGCCCATAGCGAGCGGCCGCTGCGGCGAACGGGCCGGATCGAACCCGGCAAAGCCTGAGGCCCGATAGGCGGCCTCGTAACTGCGGTGACCGTTGGCCGGCCCGCCATGCGCATAGGATGCCGCGCCTGGCCGGAACGCCGCCATCATGCCGGCGGCCCCCGTGGTGGCGGCGCGGATGCCGGCATGGGCCAGTGCTTCACGGATGGCGCCGACGATCAGCCCGCGCACCAGCCCCGGGTCGCGGAAGCGCACGTCTGCCTTGGCCGGGTGGACGTTGACGTCGACGATCGCCGGATCGAGCGTCAGGAATAGCACGGTGACGGCATGGCGGTCGCGCGGCAGCACGTCGGCGAAGGCGCCGCGAATGGCGCCGGCGATCAATTTGTCACGCACCGGGCGGCCGTTGACATAGGCGTATTGCTGTAGCGCGTTGGCGCGGGTGAAGGAGGGGACCGAGACATGGCCGGCGAGGTGCACGCCGTCCCGCATCGCGTCGATGGCGATCGCATTGTCCGGAAAGTCGGCGCCCATCACCTGTGCCACCCGGCGCAGCCGGCCTTCCGGGCTGTCGTCGGTCGCCGGCAGTTCCAGCGTCGAGCGGTCCGGGCCGGCCAGAGTGAAGCGCACGGCGGGGAAGGCGATGGCGATGCGCTTGACCACGTCGCCGATGGCCGAGCTTTCGGCGCGCTCGCCCTTCATGAATTTGAGCCGCGCCGGCGTGGCGAAGAACAGGTCGCGCACCTCGACCGTGGTGCCGCGATTGGCGGCGGCCGGCCTGACGGCGGAGACGCGACCGCCGTCGATGCCGATCTCGGCGGCGTTGTCACTGGACACGGTGCGCGAGCGGATCGACAGCCGCGCCACCGAGCCGATCGAAGGCAAGGCCTCGCCGCGAAAGCCGAGCGAGCGGATGTCGTGAATGTCGTCGGCGAGCTTGGAGGTGCAATGGCGCGCGATCGCCAGCGCCAGTTCCTTTTCCGGAATGCCCGAGCCGTCATCGCTGACGCGGATCAGGTTCAGCCCGCCGCCGGCGGTGACGATCTCGACTCTGGTAGCGCCGGCATCGAGCGCGTTCTCGACCAGTTCCTTGACCACGCTTGCCGGACGCTCGATGACTTCGCCGGCGGCGATCTGGTTGATCATCGTTTCGGAAAGCTGGCGGATGGGCATGGCAGCACTATAGGCGGATTCGTGGCCGATGCGGGAGGGGGAGAATAGCGTTGATTGTTGCAAGGCAGGGAGACTGCTCCGTTGCGCTCCGTCCCACCCCCCTCTGGCCTGCCGGCCATCTCCCCCGCAAGGGGGGAGATCGGATGTCGCCTCGGCCTCCGCCAGTCTCCAATGTCTCAAAGGTTGGCGGGACGCATGAACCGCCAATCTCCCCCCTTGCGGGGGAGATGGCCGGCAGGCCAGAGGGGGGTGCTGTCCCGCCACGATGTAGAGATAGGAAAATTGTTGAAGTGAATGGGCTTGGCCCCCAATTGACTTAGTGGATTTAGTCGGGCGAAGGCCAAA
Source organism: Mesorhizobium sp. M1334 (assembly GCF_040317995.1). Lineage (NCBI taxonomy): Bacteria > Pseudomonadati > Pseudomonadota > Alphaproteobacteria > Hyphomicrobiales > Phyllobacteriaceae > Mesorhizobium > Mesorhizobium sp. M1334. The sequence continues at coordinate 56,801 of NZ_JAMYLM010000017.1, read as the reverse complement.
ATCTGAAGCGAATGGCCGTTGGAGGCGACATTTGGACGTCATCCTAGATTACTTAATGGTAAAGTTCGCTCGATGGATACAGCGTCGAAAGAGTCGTATTGCAAGAGTAATTTTGTTCACTATTTGGACGATTATTTCAATATCGCTAACAGTTGTTCTGGTTTACCTCCTGTATATTCGAAATCTTACCATATAGATTATTGTTCAATCGTCGGGTCGTTCTCGAGGAAATCCGCGCAGCTGACCGCGAGCGTGCCTTCAACTCAGGAGCTTGGGCAGCGCTGCCGCCAGTGCATCGACGGCAAGGCGGACTTTCATCGGCAGATGAGGCGTCTGCAACCAAAGGGCATGAACGTCGTAGAGAAACCGGGATTGTTCCGGCAATAGCAGGACAAGCGCGCCTGCCTGGATGCGCCGGCGAACCAGCCAGTACGGCAGCCAGGCGAGCCCCATGCCAGCGGCCGCGGCATCGGCAATGGCATCGAGATCGTCGAGCCGCAATCTGCTGACGGGCCGGATCTCCATCGCGGGCTGGCCGTTGCGCGGAAACAGCCACGGCTGAACGGCGCGCCCGGAACGGCGGTAGATGATCGCGTGATGGCGGCCCAGGTCATCTATTTCCTGCGGCTGGCCGTGCCGGTCGAGATAGGACGGCGACGCGCAGACGACCATGTGCTGGCGCGCGATGCGACGCGCCATTGCCTCGGCCTGGTCCTCCAGGTCGCCCGTTCTAATGGCAAGATCGCAGCCGTCCTCGGCGAGGTCGGCGAGGGTGTCGCTGAACGACAGATCAAGTTCCAGCGCCGGATATTGCTGCGCAAGCCCGAACAGGATCGGGGCAACGCAGCGCCGGCCGAAATGCACCGGCATGAGCACGCGCAGCTTTCCGCGCGGTTCGGCAAGCTGGTCGGCGGCGAGTGCATCCGCGGCCTCCGCTTCGGCAAGCACCAGCCGGCAGCGTTCGTAATAGGCGCGCCCGAAATCCGTCAGGCTTTGGCGGCGTGTGGTCCGGTTGATGAGGCGCACGCTCAGGCGCTCCTCGAGAAACCGGACATGTTTGCCGACCATCGGCCCGGACAGATCGAGAGCGGCCGCCGCGGCCGCGAACGAGCCAAGGTCGACGGCTTTGACGAACACGGCCATGCTCGTAAGGCGATCCATATTCAAAACCTACAGTTTCTGCTGATCTACTCAAGCGGCTATTTATCCGCCTGATCGCCGCTGGCATAGCTGATTCAGTTCAAATATTTTGGAGTTGTGACCGATGGCGCGTGTCGTTCGTTTTCATGAGCTTGGTGGTCCCGAGGTTCTGCGCATCGAGAATGTCGACATGCCTGCGCCCGGGCGAGGCGAGGTCCAGATCCGTGTCAAGGCGTTGGGTCTCAACCGGGCCGAGGCGCTGCTCCGTTCAGGCAGATACATCCAGACCGCGCCCTTACCTTCGGGTCTTGGGCTTGAGGCGGCGGGGATCGTCGAGGTGGTCGGCCAAGGCGTGAGCGGTTTTGCGCCGGGCGATGCCGTCAGCATCGTGCCGCCATTGTCGATGGTCCGCTGGCCTGCCTATGGTGAGATTGCCACATACCCCGCCGAGCTCGTCGTCAAGCACCCGCCGGCGCTGAGCTGGGAAGAGGCCGCCGCCGCGTGGATGCAATATCTCACGGCCTATGGTGCGCTGATCGACATTGCCCAACTTGGCCGGGACGACTTTGTTGTTATCACTGCGGCCTCGAGCAGTGTCGGACTTGCGGCGATCCAGATCGCCAACCTGGTTGGCGCGACCCCGATCGCGGTCACACGGACGTCTGCCAAGAAGCGGGCTTTGGTTGCATTCGGCGCGGCCCACGTCATCGCTTCGGCGGAAGAAGATCTGGAGGCCAGGCTGAAGCAAATCGCCGGCCCGGACGGCGTGCGCGTGGTGTTCGACGCCGTCGGCGGTCCGATTTTCGAGCCTCTGACGGCAGTGATGGCAGCGGGTGGCATTCTCATCGAATATGGCGGCTTGAGCCTCGACCCGACACCCTTTCCGCTACCTGCAGTGCTGGCGAAGACACTGACGCTGCGCGGTTATCTCATGCATGAGATCGTGCGCGATCCGGTCCGGCTGCAGGCCGCCAAGGCGTTCATCCTTGACGGACTAAGCTCGGGTTCGCTGAAGCCGGCAATCGCCAGAACCTTTCCGTTCGACCAGATCGTCGAGGCGCATCGTTATCTCGAAGCGAACGAACAATTCGGCAAGATTGTCGTGACGGTTTGACCGGGGCATTGATGGGATAGCCTCATGCTTGCGCCGCCAGCCAGTCCCGTACCTTGCGGGCGTTGTCGCTGAGCTCGCGGTTCCTCGACCAGATGACATGAAAGCCCTTGCCGGTCGTCATCGTGTGGCCGGTGACGCGCACCAGCAGCCCTGATGCCAGCAGCCGCTCGGCGAGGTGACCCCAGCCGAGCGCGATGCCTTGCCCTTCCATGACTGCCTGGATCACCAGCGCATAGTCGTTGATGCGCAAGCCACGTCCGGCATCGGCGATGTCGACACCGGCCGAGGCGAACCACTCGTCCCAGCTCGCGGCCTCGCGAAACGGCTCTTCGAGATGGATGAGGCGGTGCGATTGAAGGTCCGCGACACGCTCCGGCAGCCCGAACCGGGCCACATAACTCGCGCCGGCGACGGGGAATATCACTTCATCGGCCAGCGGCAGGGAATGATAATCCGGCCATTCCCTGGGCTCGCCGCCGCGGACGCCGAGCGGGATGTCCTCGGCGATGATGTCGAGATCGCGGTCGGCGGTCTGGATGCGCAGGTCGATGCCCGGCAATTCGTCGCGAAACTGCTGCAGGCGCGGCATCATCCAGAATGAGGCGAAGGCGGTCGAGGCGGCGAGCGTCACATGCGCGCCGACGGCGATCTGGCGCAGATCCTCCGCCGACTTGCGAATGTGCGACAGGCCGAGCGAGACGTCGGCATGGAAGCGGTCGCCGGCCTCGGTAAGGCTGACTTGCCGGTGGCGGCGCTGGAAGAGTTTGGCGCCGAGCTGTTCTTCGAGCCCGCGGATCGCATAGGACACGGCAGCCTGCGTCATGCCGAGCTCCCGTCCGGCGGCGGTAAAGCTCGACAGCCGCCCGGCGGCCTCGAAAACGATCAGGCTGCCCGCCGACGGCAGCAGGTGGCGCAAGCTTCGCATAAGCTGACCTTATACAAGAGATCAGGATTTTCCAGCGTCACAGCTGCATTTTGTCTGGCTAGATTGGTCGAGACAGGAAGATGGAGCCTCCATGAACGCACCGGCCGTTGAAGTGAGCGAACATACCAATCGTCGCGCGGGTGGCCGCCTGGGGCGCAAGGCGCTGCGAGGCGCACCCGTTGCGTCATTTCCGACCCTGGTCCGCAAGATTCCGGTGTATCAGATGGTTCCGGACGAGGCGGTGGAACTGATCCACCAGGAATCGCTCTCGATCCTCGAAGAGGTGGGATGCGAGTTCCGCGACGACGAGGCGATCGCAATGTGGAAGGCGGCGGGCGCCGATGTCTCGGAGACAAGGGTCCGCATCGACCGCGCCCTGCTCATGGAGCTCATCTCGAAGGTCCCGTCGGAATTTACGCTCAATGCGAGGAATCCCCAGCGTTCGGTACGTGTGGGCGGCAACAACTCCATCTTCGTGCCGATGTATGGCGCGCCATACGTGCGCGACCTCGACAACAACAGGCGCTACGGCACACTCGCCGACCTCCACAATTTCCACAAGCTCGCCTACATGGCGCCGGCGCTGCACTCGTCGAGCTCGATCATCTGCGAGCCGATGGAAATTCCAGTGCCGAAGCGTCACCTCCACATCATCCATTCGGCGCTGAAGCACTCCGACAAGCCGTTCATGGGCATCGTGACGTCCAGGGATCGGGCCGAAGACACGATGGCGATGGCGGGCATCGTGTTCGGCGAGGACTATGTCCGCGACAACCCGGTCCTGGTGGCGATCACCAACTGCAATTCGCCGCTGGTCTGGGATGCCACCATGCTGGACGCGATGAAAGTCTATGCGCGCCACAACCAGCCGCTGATCCTCGCGCCCTTCGCTCTTTGCGGCGCCTCGACTTCGGCCTCTGCCGTCGGTGCGGTCGCGCAGGTCAATGCCGAAGCGCTGGCGGGTGTCGCGTTCACACAGCTGTTGCGTCCGGGTTCGCCGCAGATCTACGGACAGTTCATGGTGACGGTCGACATGAAGACCGGCGCTCCCATGGGCGGCACGCCGGAGGCGGCCCAGATGATGTATCTCATGGGCGCGCTGGCGCGGAAGTATCGGCTGCCGTGGCGCACGTCCGGTTTCCATGTCGGCTCGAAGCTGAACGACGCCCAGGCGGGCTACGAGGCGAACATGCTGATGCATGCCGCCATCCTTGCCGGCGCCAACTACATCTGGCACTCCGCCGGTTGGCTCGAGGCCGGCCTGACCTGCGGCTATTCGAAATTTGCCACCGACTGCGAGCAGCTTGTCGGCTGGTACAAATATGCCGGCGGGCTGCCATTCGACGATTTCAAGGAGGCTATGGCGGCTATCCGCGAGGTCGGACCGCAGGGCCATTTCCTCGGCACCCAGCACACGCTCGAACATTTCGAGTCCGCCTTCTTCATACCGAGCATCATGGACTTCAATTCGTTCGAACAGTGGAAGGCGGAAGGAGCAAAGGACCACGACACCCGCGGCCGCGAGAAAGCGCGCAACATGCTCGCCGATTACGAGGAGCCGAAGCTCGATGAGGGCATCGCCGATGGTCTCAAAGATTTGATTGCGCGGCGCGAGGAGAAACTGCCGGACAGCGTTAGTTGATAACGGGCGAAGACCCGATGGGAACCATAACGGAGGAAAAAATGACACTCTTCAGAAGCAACGGTGATCGGGTGCCGAGCGCCATCGAAGCGATGGCCAGCGAGGCGCGTGCAGGTCGTGTGGATCGGCGCGAGTTTCTGGCTCTGGCAAGCGCCTTCGGCGCATCGACGGCCTTTGCCTACGGCATGATCGGCCTTGCCATGCCGCAGCGGGCTTTGGCTGAAGAGCCGAAGAAAGGCGGCACGCTCCACGTTTCGATGTCGGTGAAGGCACAAAAGGATCCGCGCACCTACGACTGGGTGGAACTCGCGAACATTTCACGCTGCTGGCTGGAGCCGCTTGTCCGCTACACGCGCCAGTTCACTTTCGAGCCGGTTCTGCTCGAAAGCTGGGAGGTCAACGACGACGCCACCGAATATGTGCTGCATGTTCGCAAGGGCATCGCCTGGAACAACGGCGATGCTTTTAGCGCCGATGACGTGGTCTACAATCTGACGCGCTGGTGCGAGAAGGCTGCCGCCGGCAATTCTATGGCCGCGCGCGTCGGTGCGCTGATCGATGCAAAGACCGGCAAGGCCAGGGAAGGGGCGATCACCAAGGTCGACGACAACACGGTGAAGCTGAAGCTGAACGAACCGGACATCTCGCTGATCCCGAACTTCACCGACTATCCGGCGCTGGTGGTCCATCGCAACTTCGACGCCGACGGCGCCAATCCGATCGAGAAGCCGGTTGGCACCGGGCCGTTCGAGCTGGTGTCTTATGCGGTCGGCCAGAAAGCGGTCGTCAAACGTCGCGAAAATGGCAAATGGTGGGGCGGTGAAGCGCTTCTCGACGGCGTCGAATTCATCGACTACGGAACCGATTTCAATGCGTCCGTAAACGCATTCGACTCCGGCGAAATCGATCTCAACTTCGAGACGCCTGCCGACTTCATAGACATCCTCGACAAGATGGGGCTGGTGAAATCGGAGGTCGCGACAGCGACCACGCTCGTTGCCCGCACCAACATCACGCACAAACCCTACGATGACAAGCGGGTCCGCAACGCCCTCCAGATGGCCGTCGACAACAATGCGGTGCTCGAACTTGGCTATGCCGGGCGAGGCACCGTCGGTGAAAACCACCACGTCAGCCCGATTCATCCGGAATACTACGCGCTGCCCAAGAAGACACGCGACGCAGCGGGCGCCAAGAAGCTGATGGCGGAGGCCGGGCAGGCCGACTTCGAGCATGAACTGATCACCGTCGAGGACGATTGGCAAAAGAACACCGGCGACGCGATTGCCGGCCAGTTGCGCGATGCCGGGATCAAAGTGAAGCGCACGGTGCTGCCGGGTTCGACCTTCTGGAACGACTGGACGAAATATCCTTATTCCATGACCATCTGGTACATGCGCCCGCTTGGCGTCCAGGTGTTGGCGCTCGGCTATCGCACCGGCGAGGCCTGGAACGAAACCGGCTACTCGAACCCTGATTTTGACGCCAAGCTCAAGCAGGCTCTCTCGCTCATCGACGTCGAGAAACGCCGCGAGGTCATGAAGGACATCGAGCAGATCCTGCAGGATTCGGGCGTCATCATTCAGCCGTTCTGGCAGAAGCTGTTCAGCCACATGAACGAGAAGGTGAAGAACTACGGTGTGCACCAAACCTTCGAAATGGATCTCCAGAACGTCTGGCTGAACGCCTGAGTTGCCAGCAGAGGACGCGTTGCAGGATTTCATGGACCGCAAGAAAGCTGACGGGCAAGATGCGTGGTACTGATAGCTTCCGTCAGTGAACAATCGGGGACACGCATGAAACTGCCACTTTTTGTTGCGGCGCTTTCGATGGCCTTGCCGGCGGCCGCGTTTGCCGGCCCTGCTGCCAATGCCGTGAAGTTCTTTTATGTCCCGTCGGTCAAATTCGAGGCCGATGCGCAATATCGCGACCGCTTCACCGCACCGGTGACGAAACTGTTCGAACTGAACGACAATGCGGCAAAGAACCATCCGGATGAAGTTCCCTGCATCGACTTCGCCCCTGGTCTCGATGCGCAGGACTATGACGAGAAGACCGTGGCCAAGACGCTGACGCTGGCCGAAACGCTGGATGGCGACAGCGCCGAGGTGACGGCGACCTTCAACCTTTTTCCGGAAGGGGATGATTCCAAACGCGAAATGGTCTGGTCGTTGAAGAAGATCGACGGCCAGTGGAAGGTCGCCGACATCACCTCGAAGACCAGCGGGTGGACGCTGAGTGCGCTCGAATGCCTGGCCGGGCAGTCGCCGGAGTGATGCCGTGCTCCGCTGTCATCCCTGGCTTTTGGCGACTGCGTGCCTGCTGGCCGGATTGAGCAGCGCCGCCGCTCAGGGCCTGTTCGGCGCGCCGCCCGCAAACGCGCCGGCCGACAGTGCGGCACCGCCGAAGGCAGTTTTGCCGCCGGCAGAAAACGCGCCGGCCGCACCCGTGCAGCCGGGCTCGCCGACCGCGGTGGTGAAGCCGTTCTACGAGCATGCCGGGCTCGAGGTCGATCCGGCTCAGCGGGGCCATTTCACCGACCCGGCAAAGTCGGTGCTCGACAAGAGCGACGCGCTGCGGAAGTCGGGGCAGGGCGAATGCCTCGATCCCAACATGGCGCTCGACAATTCCGAATACGACAAGGCGGAGATCGACAAAAGCCTGAAGACCATCGAAGCGATCAAGGGCGACGAGGCCAAGGTCGTCGTCGCCTTCGTCGTCGCCGGCAACCCGCACCGGCTGGAGTGGAAATTCAGGAAAGTCGACGGCGACTGGAAGATATCGGACCTTCTCTCGGTGACCGGCGAATGGGCGCTAAGCCAATACCAGTGTGAGTGAGAACGGAACCGATGAAGATCACCAACATCCGCGTCACCCACGTCAACGTCCCGCTCGATGCTCCGTTCTGGTGGACGGCTGGTCTCTACGGCGGCGCCTCGAAATCGATCATCGAGGTCGAGACGGACGAAGGCGTGGTCGGACTGGGCGAGGCGCCATGGTGGCATTTCGGCGAGGTGATCAAGGCCGAGATCGCGCCGGCGCTGATTGGCGCCGATCCGCTCGACATCGCCGACTGCGAGGCGCGCTGTGTGCCGCCCTGGCAGATCACCGCCAACACCGGCGAGAACGCAGCCACGGTGGCGTTCGGCGCCGTCGACCTGGCGCTGTGGGATATAAGAGGCAAGGTCTTCGGTATGCCGCTCTATAAGCTGCTCGGCGGCGCGGTGCGCAAGGACATTCCGTTTTCGGAATATTTCGCCTTTCGCCCCGCTCAAGGCGGAGCCGGCGGCGAGATGACCGCCGAAGCGATCGTCGACTACTGTCTCGGCATGCGAGAACAGCACGGCTCGACGATCTTCGAGGGCAAGCTGATCATGGGCGATCCCGAGCTCGAGATCAGGACAGTGCGCATGCTGCGCGAGGCGCTTGGCGACAAGGCGCAGATCAAACTCGATTCCAACATGCAGTGGTCGCTAACCACAGCGCGCTGGGTGCTGCGCGAGATCGAGCCGTTCAACATCCGCAATTACGAGGATCCGGTCGCGACCTTCGAGGAGATGGCGGCGCTGCGCCAGCATTCGCGCATTCCGTTCTCCACGCACATCCCGGATCTCAGGCGGGCAGTCGCGCTCGGTGCGCCGGATTACTTCGTCTGCAATTTCGCAGCACTCGGCGGATTGTCGAAAACTCTGAAATTCATCGCCGCCTGTGAGGCGATGGGCAAGGGGTTCTGGTGCTATTCGAACGATCTCGGCATCATGACATCGGCTTATTTGCACGTCGTGGCGGCGACACCGTGGATCACCGAAGCATCGCAGTCGCTGTTTCGCTGGCAGATCGGCGATGTCATCAAGGACGGCCCATTCCGGCAGACCGGCAATACGGTGCGCGTGCCGGAGGGGCATGGCCTGGGCGTCGAACTCGATCCGGCTTCGATGAAGCGCTGGGCGGGCCACTTCGCCGAACACGGGCCGATGGGCCATTTCAGCGACCCGAACAATCCCAGCCGCTACCGGCGGCTGCCGCTCAACTGATGCGAAGTGCACGTGACCGATCGATGAGAAGAGGTCCTGTCGTGGTTGCTTTATTCGCGGCGGTTTGCGTCCTGGCCTGCGCTGTCAGCTGGGAGGCAGGAAGCCGCGCGGTGGCCCGCGTGCCTCGGCAAAGCTTCACGCTGCCTGTGGGGTTACCGGTGGAGCGCAGCGTTCTGAAGCAGGAGGGCGCGCCCGACCTTGCCGGTTGGGTGGCGGATCGGCAGGACAGTTGCGGAACAATCGTGCTGTTACACGGACGCGGTTCAAACAAGCTGGCCATGGTTCCAAGAGCGAAGCTGCTTTTCGAAAGCGGCTACTCGATCGTGCTGTTCGATCTGTCGGGACATGGCGAAAGCGGCGGCGATATCAGAGGCTTTGGTTACATCGAACGGCAGGACGCCAGTCGCATCCTCGCCTTTGCGCGGCAACGCTTCGCTGGTCGCAAGGTGGCGGCCATCGGTTCGTCGCTCGGTGCGGCTGCTTTTGTGTTTGGCGCTCAGCAGGAGCATGCCGATGCCTATGTCCTGGAGCAGCTCTACGCGACTTTGCTGGAAACCACGGCGTTGCGAGCGCCCTTGCCTATGTTACGCGACGTACAGGCGACCGTCCTCTTGGCGCAGATGCAGCTCCGCCTTGGCTTCGGGGTAGAGGATGTCAGGCCGGTCGATCGCATCGGCACGATTGATCGGCCGATCTTGCTGCTAGCAGGCAATTCGGATCCGTTTGTCGCTCGCAGCCAGACACTGGCGTTGAAAGATGCGGCGGGCGCTCACGCAAAGCTGGTGTGGTTCGACGGCGCGCGGCATGTCGATCTCTATCGCTATGACCAACAGCGGTACCGCGACGCGGTGATGCCTTTCCTGGAGACCAACCTGTGCCGGACCGGGATCAGATGAGCCGCTCCGTCCGATTAGCCGCGTCCACGATAGGGGGCGACGCCGGTGTCGGGCAGCCACACACCTTCCGGCGGCGCGCCGGTTTGCCAGAACACGTCGATCGGAATGCCGCCGCGCGGATACCAGTAGCCGCCGACGCGCAACCACAATGGCTTGGTCGTGGCGATGATGCGGCGGCCGATCATGACGGTGCATTCTTCGTGGAAGGCGCCATGGTTGCGAAACGAGGTCATGAACAGCTTGAGCGACTTCGATTCCACCAGCAGCGCATCGGGTGCGTAGTCGATGACGATATGGGCGAAGTCCGGCTGGCCGGTGACCGGGCAGAGCGACGTGAATTCCGGGCAGGTGAAGCGAACGATGGCCGGCGGGCCGTCGCCGCGCGAAAACGGCACGGTTTCCAGGACTGCCGCTTCAGGGCTCTGTGGCGCCTCGACGTTGGTGCCGAGCTGGGTGAGGTTTTTCGTATCGGTCATGAGCAGGTTCCTTGCTGCATGTCGCCCAAAACTGCGCAGCGATTTTGGGACAGCGACATGCGTAAAAACAAAAATTTGCCGCTCATTAGCACAATTTGAAACAGCAGGAAGACGATGACTAGCAACGACCCGCTCCTCCAGCCCTATCAGCTCAAGCATCTGACGCTGAAGAACCGGGTGATGTCGACCAGCCATGAGCCGGCCTATTCAGAGGACGGCATGCCGAAAGAGCGGTACCGGCTCTACCATGCCGAAAAGGCCAAGGGCGGCATGGCGCTGACCATGACCGCCGGTTCGGCGATCGTCTCGCGCGACAGCCCGGCCGCTTTTGGCAATCTGCATGTCTATGACGACCGCATCGTGCCGTGGCTCGCCGAGCTGACCGACGCCTGCCACGAGCACGATTGCAAGGTGATGATACAGATCACCCATCTCGGCCGCCGCACCGGTTGGAACAAGGCCGACTGGCTGCCGGTCCTGTCGGCTTCGCCGGTTCGCGAACCGGCCCATCGCGCCTTTCCCAAGACTATCGAGGACTGGGACATCGAGCGCATCGTCGCCGACTATGCCGCTGCCGCCCAGCGCTGCCAGGCTGCCGGCCTCGATGGCATCGAATTCGAGGCCTACGGCCACCTGATGGACGGCTTCTGGTCGCCGGCCACCAACCAGCGCGACGATGATTTCGGCGGCTCGCTTGACAACCGGCTGCGCTTCACCGGCATGGTGCTCGACGCGGTGCGGGCGGCGGTCGGCCAAAAATTCGTCGTCGGCATCCGCATGGTCGCCGACGAGGATTTCGAGAAAGGCCTGTCGAAACAGGAGGGCGTCGAAATCGCCAGGCGGCTGGCCGGATCCGGCAAGGTCGATTTCCTCAACATCATCCGTGGTTCGATCGAGACCGATGCCGCGCTGACCAAGGTCATCCCGGTGACCGGCATGCGCTCGTCACCACACCTCGACTTCGCAGGGGAGGTGAGAGCGGCGACGAAATTCCCGACCTTCCATGCGGCGCGGATTTCCGACGTCGCCACCGCGCGCCACGCCATCGCCACTGGCAAGCTCGACATGGTCGGCATGACGCGTGCCCACATTGCCGACCCGCATATCGTCAAAAAAGTGATGGAGGGCCGCGAGCACGAGATCCGCCCTTGCGTCGGCGCCACCTATTGCCTCGACCGCATCTATGAGGGCGGTGAGGCACTGTGCATCCACAATGCGGCGACGGGCCGCGAGGCGTCGATACCGCATACTATTCCGAAAACCGAGGGACCGAAGCGGAAGGTGGTCGTCGTCGGCGCCGGCGCCGGCGGACTGGAGGCGGCGCGCGTCGCCGCCGAACGTGGGCACCAGGTGACGGTGCTGGAAGCATCGAGCCAGGCCGGCGGCCAGGTGCGGCTGGCAACGCAGAACCCGCGCCGCAAGGAATTGATCGGCATCATCGACTGGCGTCTGGCCGAACTCGACCGGCTCGGTGTCGAGATCCGCTACGATACCTGGGCGGAGAAGGACGACGTGCTGGCGCTGTCGCCCGACGTGGTGGTGATCGCCACCGGCGGCCTGCCGCAGAACCCGCCTCTGACGGCGGGCGACGATCTCGTCACCTCGAGCTGGGACATCATGGCCGGCAGCGTCAAGCCGGCCGAGAACGTGCTGCTCTATGACGACAATGGCGGCCATCAGGGCATGGGTGCCGCCGAACTGATCGCCAATAGCGGCGCCAGGCTGGAGCTGGTTTCGCCAGAGCGCTTCTTCGCCCCGGAAATGGGCGGCATGAACCATGTGCCCTACATGCGCGCCTTCCAGGAAAAGGGTGTCACGGTGACCATCAACACACGGCTGCGTTCTGTGCGGCGCGAAGGCAACCAGTTGATCGCCGAGCTCGCCTCCGACTTCGCCGATGGCTGGCGCGGCGAGCGGCGGGTCGACCAGGTGGTGGTCGAGCATGGCACGCTGCCGCTCGACGATCTCTATCTGGCGCTGAAGCCGCTGTCGAAGAACGCCGGCGCGATCGACTACGAAAAACTGGTCAATGGCGGCGATATCTTCCCCGTGCGCAATCCGCAAAGTGGCTTCGTGCTCTTCCGCATCGGCGACGCAGTTGCCTCGCGTAACATCCATGCTGCAATCTATGACGGCATCAGGTTCGGCTTGCGGATCTGAGGAATATTTTGGATTGATTGGTGGCGCGCAGCCGAACCTCCGTACGGAGAGCCACCACGGTACTTTGGTCCGGGCTGCGCGCCGCGCACGCCGCCGGCCATCGCCGGGCACCGTACGATCTTGCGATTGCGGCAGGACGTTCAAAACATCCTGGCGGTGGCCATGCAGAACACGGTGATGACCAGCAGGCCGCCGGCGATGCGTTCGCCTTTTGTCATCTTGGCGCGCAACTGGGTTTGCTTCGCCGCATCAGCGCCGGCCAGCTGCCTGCTGGCGGAACCCACCAGTGCGCCCTGAACCCCGGCGGCGATCAACGCCGTCAAGATGCCCAGCGCCAGGACTTTTTCCATCGAGCCGAAAGAGCCGTTGTGGAAGAAATACCAAAGCAGCAAACCCGTGAGGAAAACCACGCCGGCCGCGCCCATTTGCGGCCGGAAGAAACGTTCCGCCCTGATCTCCGGTTCGCGGGCAACCGCGATGGTGGTGCCGGCCCAGAACACACCCGCCATGACGTGAAGGCCGAGGACGATGATGTAGACATATTGCATGACCGCATTTCCTCTCTTGCCCACCGCTAGGCACATTGATAGATATCAAATGATTAGATGTCAATGCATAAGCTCGAGCCGGTTCCATCGGCTTCGCCCTTGTTCTAGTGTCCGACCATGACACCCTTTGACCGCCCGCCAATCGGGATGAATCTCGCCCGCACCGCAAAGCTGGTCGCGCAGGCTTTCGACGCTGCCTTGGTCGAGGCCGGCGGCACGCTGCCGGTCTGGGTCACTCTGCTGTCGGTCAAGTCGCGGGAGATGGCCAACCAACGCGAGCTCGCCGGCATGATCGGCATCCGGGGCGCAACGCTGACCCACCATCTCAACGCCATGGAGACGCAAGGCCTGCTGATGCGACGCCGCGATCCCGAGAACCGCCGGGTTCACCAGGTGGAGCTGACCCAGGCCGGAGAGGCGTTGTTCCTGAAATTGCGCACGGCCGCGTTAGCCTTCGACAAACGGCTGCGGAAAGGGCTGTCCGACGACAGGCTGGCGGAGTTTGCAAAGGTGCTGGCTGCGCTGCGGGCCAATGTCGAGAGCTAGAAATTAGGCTAGGAAGACGCCATGCGCGAAATTTCGCTGAAGGATGCCAGGGCTAAACTCTCGGCGGTGCTCGATCAGGTCATCGCGGGAGAACCGGCCGTCATCACCCGGCGTGGCCGCAAGCAGGCGGTCATGCTGTCGTTCCAGGACTATGAAAAAGCTGGCGCGTGTGCCCAGCTTTGGACAATTGCTGGCAGCATTTCCCGGTGATGAGGATGACCTTCCGCCTCGGCCCATCAGGTCGGTTCGCAAGGCCGAACCATGACGGATCTACGCCCGGCTGCCCTGCAGCACTGTCAGCCTGGCCTTTTTCGGCGTCCGTGCCACCAGCCATTCACGCACCCTGTCCGGCGGCATCGGAAAAGCGATGGAATATCCTTGCACCTGGTCGCAGCCGATCGCCATCAGCGAGTCGAGCTCGGCTTCGGTTTCGGCGCCCTCGGCAACGATCGAGATGCCGAGACCGCGGGCGAGCTCGGTGAGGGCACGCACGATCTTTGTGTTGCCGCTGTTCTCGTTGATGTTCTGGACGAAGCGGCGGTCGATCTTCAGCCGGTCGATCTCGTTTGGATTGACATGGCTGAGCGATGCGTAGCCGGTGCCGAAATCGTCGAGCTCAAGATGGATGCCGGCGGCGCGGATGTGCCGCAGCTTTGCCGCGATACCGGTCTTCTCGTCGTCGAGAATGACGGATTCGACGATCTCCAGCGATAGTTTGTGCGCGGGCAGGCCGGTCCTTTCCAGCGTCCCGAACAGGAAGACTTCGAAATCTGTCTCGCGCAGCTCCGAACCGGACACGTTGACGGCGATCCGGCCGAAGCCGATGCCTGCGCGGTTCCATTCGGCTGCTTCGTTGATCGCCTTGGCAATGACGATGCGGCCGATCTCGGGCATCAGGCCACATTTTTCCGCGACCGGAATGAACTCGCCCGGCGCGATCATGCCGCGCTCGGCATGTCTCCAGCGAACCAGAGCCTCGATGCCACTGATGGCGCCGTTCGACAGCGACACCTGCGGCTGGAAATAGACCTCGAACGCTTTCTCCGAGATGGCGGTCCTGATATCCAGCTCGAGCTGCTTGCGATAATCGAGTTCGCGTCTCAGCTCCTCGGAGAAGAACGACAAGCTGCCGCCGCCGTGCTTCTTGGCGGAATACAGCGCCAGATCGGCATGGACGAGCAGATCCTGCGCATTGTCGGCGTCGACAGGATAGACCGCAATCCCGGCACTTACGCCCGGATGGATCGTCGTGCCTCGAAAGACGATCGGCTTGTTGAGCTTGGTCAGGATGCGCCTGGCGACGGTATCGATGTCCTCGGTGTTGCCGGCGCGTTGAGAATCATGACGAATTCATCGCCGCCGAGACGCACGTTGAGATCCGACGTACGGCACGAATCACGCATGCGTTGCGCAGCCGCCACCAGCACATAATCGCCGGCGGCGTGGCCGAACGTGTCGTTGATCTGCTTGAACCGGTCGAGATCGAACTGCACCACGGCAACCCGTTCACGCCGTCGCTGCGCGGCATTGATCAACGTATCGAAATGCTCGGTCAGGAAGGTGCGGTTGTGCAGGCCGGTCAGCCCGTCATGCACGGCAATAAAGGCCATGGAATTGCGCGCATCGACCAGCTCGCGGGTCCTGCGCAAGATAGCATTCGACATCGGCCTGAAAATGAAAAGCGCCACCAGCACGATGACGCCGATGGTCGAGTAGAACAATGTGCGGTTAAGCTCGAGAAGTGTTTCGGATCGCTGGTCTGCAAAGGCGCTGATGCGCTGGCCAAGTGCGGCATAGCCCGACAATGTTGCGTTGGCAACGGAAGCGTTCAGGTTGACGCGCTCCTCTCCACCTTTGTAGCCACCATTGCCGGCCATGTTGAGCCGCGATTCGAACGACGAGATCAGGCGTTCGCCGTTGGCAATAAGCCCGACCGAGAAATAGTCGAGATGGAACGGCTTGGCGAAAAGCACGCTCTCGATCGATTTAGGATCGAACCTTGCAGGCGACGCCGGGTCGGCGGCGGTCCGCTCGAGCAGCAGATCGTAGTTCTTCTCGAACTCCACCGTCGCTTGCTTGAGCGCGGTAACCAGGGCGCGCTGTTGATCGCGCTGCGCGCTGCCTGTCGCGCCGGCAAGGAAGACGATGCGCTGCGACAGGGCTTTTTGTGTGCTGACAATATCGAGCAGCGCCTGATTGTGCCGTTGGGTCGCCATCACCTGTTGCAGCAGGATGAAGGAGGCCACGACCATGGCGGCGATGATCAGCAGAGCCAGCCAGTAGCCGGACTTGATCAGGAGTATGAGCCTGCCTGAAACGGCGTGCGCCGGCTGCTGCGACATTTTCTGATGCGGCCCTCTCGCCAACGAATTCTTGTGCGACAACCTTGGCTTCAAAGTGTTAAAGGTTTGGGACGGCAACAGGCCGACAGCGGCGACCGTGGCGGGAAACCCCGCAAAGTGGTTATTGCAATCTTTCGCAGCACCTCCGCATTTGAACATCGTGGCCTCTGCCGTGCCATTGCCGCCACCGAAGCGGTCGCTTTTACGATGGATTTTTCGTCCGCGCGGCGCGACAGTCCTCATCGATCTCAACAGGGCCTGATCATGACCGCAGCATTCCTCTCCCACATCGAAAGCGAGCTTGAAGGGCTGAAATCGGCAGGCCTCTATAAATCCGAGCGGGTGATAACCTCGACCCAATCGGCCGAGATCGAGGTGGGCGGCGAGAAGGTGCTGAATTTCTGCGCCAATAATTATCTCGGCCTCGCCGACAGCGCCGAACTGCGCGAGGCGGCCAAGCAGGCGCTCGACCGCTACGGCTACGGTATGGCGTCGGTGCGCTTCATCTGCGGCACGCAGGAAGAACACAAGCAGCTCGAGGCGACCATTTCTGACTTCCTCGGCATGGAGGACACCATCCTCTACGGCTCCTGCTTCGACGCCAATGGCGGCCTGTTTGAGACGCTGCTCGCCGAGGAGGATGCGGTCATCTCCGATGCGCTGAACCACGCCTCGATCATCGACGGGGTACGGCTGTCGAAGGCAAAGCGCTTCCGCTACGCCAACAACGACATGGCCGATCTCGAAGCGCGGTTGAAAGAGGCGCGCGACTGTCGGTTCCGGCTGATCGCCACCGACGGCGTGTTCTCTATGGATGGCATCATCGCCAATCTGAAGGGCGTCTGCGACCTCGCCGACAAATATGACGCAATGGTCATGGTCGACGACAGCCATGCAGTTGGTTTCGTCGGCAGGAATGGCCGTGGCTCGGCCGAACATTGTGGCGTCGAGGGCAGGGTGGACATCATCACCGGCACGCTCGGCAAGGCGTTGGGCGGCGCGTCGGGCGGCTACACGTCGGGCAAGAAGCAGGTGGTCGACTGGCTGCGCCAGCGCTCGCGCCCCTATCTGTTTTCCAACACGCTGATGCCGGCGATCGCCGGCGCTTCGATCCGGGTGTTCGAGATGATCCGCAATGGCGATGCGTTGCGTCAGCACCTATATGCCAACGCAGCGCGGTTTCGCTCCGAGATGGGCAGGCTCGGCTTTACACTGGCCGGCGCCGACCATCCGATCATCCCGGTGATGCTGGGCGACGCGACGCTGGCGCAGGAGATGGCGGCGCGCATGCTGAAGCGCGGCATCTATGTCATCGGCTTCTCCTTCCCGGTGGTGCCGAAAGGCCAGGCGCGCATCCGCACGCAGATGTCGGCCGCCCATTCCAGCGCCGACATTGACCGTGCGATTGAGGCGTTCGCCGCAGTCGGTCGCGAGCTCGGCGTGATTTCCTGAATGACCGGCAGTCGAAAAGCGATTCCGGATCAAGACCTTCAAGGGACTGCAGAATGTCGAACATGATGAAGGCCCTCGTCAAAGCCAAGGCCGAGCCGGGCATCTGGATGGAAGAGGTGCCGGTGCCGGAGATCGGCCCCAACGACGTGCTGATCAAGGTCCGGAAGACGGCGATCTGCGGCACCGACGTCCACATCTACAATTGGGACCAGTGGGCGCAAAAGACCGTGCCGGTGCCGATGGTGACCGGGCATGAATTCGTTGGTACGGTCGCCGATTTCGGCGCGGCGGTGACCGAATACAAAGTCGGCCAGCGCGTTTCGGGCGAGGGTCACATCGTCTGCGGCCATTGCCGCAACTGCCGGGCGGGCAGGGGGCATCTTTGCCGCAACACGCTCGGCGTCGGCGTCAATCGCCCCGGCGCCTTCGGCGAATATCTGGCTATCCCGCAGCACAATGTCGTGCCGATCCCCGACGACGTGCCGGACGAGATCGCCGCGATCTTCGATCCCCTGGGCAATGCGGTTCACACCGCACTATCTTTCGACCTCGTCGGCGAGGACGTGCTGGTCACCGGCGCCGGGCCGATCGGCATCATGGGCGCATTGGTGGCGCAATGCGTCGGCGCGCGAAAAGTGGTCATCACCGACATCAACCCGGTGCGCCTGGCACTGGCAAAAAAGCTCGGCGTCCAGCATGTCGTTGACGCCTCGAAAGAAAAGCTGCGCGATATCATGCCGGCGCTCGGCATGACCGAGGGTTTTGACGTCGGTCTTGAAATGTCCGGTGCCGCACCGGCATTCCGCGACATGATCGATACCATGAACAATGGCGGCAAGATCGCCATTCTCGGCATCGCGCCGACCGGCTTCGAGATCGACTGGAACAAGGTCATCTTCAAGATGCTGCATCTGAAGGGCATCTACGGCCGCGAGATGTTCGAGACCTGGTACAAGATGATTGCGCTGGTGCAGGGTCCTCTCAATGTCAGCGGCCTGATCACCCACCGCATCGGCATCGACGACTATATTTTCGGCTTCGAAGCGATGAAGAGCGGCAATTCCGGCAAGGTGGTCATGGACTGGTGAAGGCCCGAAGGAACACGGTGCGAACTGAAAGCTGTTCCGCCAAGGTGCCTGTAATTCTGGCAGGAACCTAGCTTTTCCCCAATGCCGCCTCCAGTGCTGCCACTCCGCCGACAATGGCCACACGCTCGGCGGGGCTCAATCTTGCCAGCAATTCCCGTTCGAACTCCTTCGCCAGCGGCACCATCTCGCGATAGGCGGCAACGCCAGCCTTGGTCAGCGCCAGATGCTCGACACGGCGGTCTTTTTCGTCAGGCGTCCGGCTGAGCCAGCGGCGCCGTTCGAGCTCGGCGACCGCGCGCGAAACCTTGGTCTTGTGCATGGCCGATTGCTCGCCGAGCGCCGTCGCCGTCATCGTGCCGTGCTGTCCAAGCCCGGCCAGCGTGCGCCATTCGGGCCGGGTCAGTCCGTGACGGTCCTTGTATATCCTTGAGAATTCGCGGCTGACGGCATCGGCAAGCCGATAGAGCCGGTAAGGCAGGAAGGATTCCAGCTCAAGGATTTCCATGGTTGGCCCTGACTGGGGATGCTGGCGGCTCATGGCGAAATCACCGTTGATGGTTACATTTTCAATGGTTACAAATGAAACCGGTATGGTCAACCCGGAGCATCTTTGCGGATGCGCAAACGATGCTCCGAGACCATGAATTCGGGAGGGTTCCATGGCCTACTCCTACATGCCGGGTTTCGGCAATGACTTCGAAACCGAGACTTTGCCGGGCTCGCTGCCGCAAGGGCGAAACTCGCCGCAGCGGCCGGCCTACGGCCTCTATGCCGAGCAGCTTTCGGGCTCTCCTTTCACCGCGCCGCGCGGCACCAATGAGCGCTCCTGGCTTTATCGGATAAGGCCGAGCGTGAGGCACACCGGTCGCTTCAAAGCGGCGAATTATCCGCTTTGGAAAAGCGCGCCGAACGTCGGCGACCACCAGCTCGCACTCGGCCAGTATCGCTGGAGCCCGGTGCCGATGCCCAAGGAGCCGACCGATTTCATTGCCGGCATGCGCTCGATCACCACCGCCGGCGACGTGCTCGGCCAGACCGGCATGGCGGCACACGTCTACGTCGCCAACCGCTCGATGGTCGACGATCATTTCTTCAACGCCGACGGCGAGTTGCTGGTCGTGCCGCAGGTTGGAGCCTTGCGCTTCGTCACCGAGATGGGGGTCATCGAACTCAGGCCGGGCGAGATCGCCGTGCTGCCGCGTGGTCTGGTGTTCAAGGTCGAACTGGTGGATGCCGAAGTGCGCGGCTATGTCTGCGAGAATTACGGCGCCAAGCTGACGCTGCCGGATCGTGGCCCCATCGGCGCCAATTGCCTGGCCAATCCGCGCGATTTCAAGACGCCCTGTGCTTGGTTCGAGGACAAGGAGACACCGTGCCGGCTGATCGCGAAATGGTGTGGCCAGTTCCATGTCACCGAGATCGACCATTCGCCGCTGGATGTCGTGGCGTGGCACGGCAATTATTCGCCCTACAAATATGATCTTGCGACCTTCTCGCCGGTCGGCGCAATCCTGTTCGACCACCCCGATCCGTCGATCTTCACCGTGCTGACCGCGCCGAGCGGCGAGGAAGGCACCGCCAATATCGATTTCGTCATCTTCCCGCCGCGCTGGCTTGTGGCGGAAAACACTTTCCGGCCGCCCTGGTATCACCGCAACATCATGAGCGAGTTCATGGGCCTCATACATGGTCAGTACGATGCCAAGGAAGAGGGCTTCGTGCCCGGCGGCATCAGTCTGCACAACATGATGCTGGCTCACGGACCCGATGCATCTGGCTTCGAAAAAGCCTCGCGCGCGGAGCTGAAACCGGTCAAGCTCGACAACACCATGGCCTTCATGTTCGAGACACGCTTTCCGCAGATGGTGACCCGCTATGGCGCCGAGCTCGAAACCCGGCAGGACAATTACATCGACTGCTGGGCCGGCCTGAAGAAGCGCTTCAACGGCACGCCCGAGGGCGACTGGTCTTGAGCGCCGTCGCGTGACGGATCGTCTGGTGCTTCTTGGCTCGAAGGGTGGTCCCGCGCTGCGGCCGGGCGGGCCGTGGCCGAGTTCGTCACTGCTGGAGATTGGCGGCCGCACCATCGTCGTCGATTGCGGGCTGGGCGTAACGCGCGGGCTGACCGGTGCCGGCATCAGCCTTCAGGCGCTCGAACTGATCTTCATCACGCATTTGCATTCCGACCATGTGCTGGAACTCGGACCGTTGATCCACACTGCATGGACGGCCGGCCTGGCAACAAAGGTCACCGTATTCGGCCCGCCCGGCACCGGCTACTATTGGCAGCGCTTTTGCCAGGCGATGGAGTTCGACATCGAGATCCGCATCGCCGATGAAGGCAGGCCGGATCTCCGCGACCTGGTCTCGATCGTCGAGTTTGGTGAAGGCCAGGTGGCGGAAGAGCGCGGTCTCAAAATATCGGCGCTGCGCGTCGACCACCCGCCGGTGACGGACTGCTTTGCGCTGCGCTTCGACCATGCGGGGCAAAGCATCGTCTTCTCGTCGGATACGGCGTTCTTTCCGCCATTGGCGGATTTCGCCCAAGGCGCCGACGTGCTGGTCCACGAGGCCATGCTGGAAGAGGGTATCGAGCGGCTGGTCGCGAAGACCGGCAACGGCGCAAGGCTGAGGGAACACCTGCTCGCCAGCCACAGCTTTGCCGAGGAAGCGGGCCGCATCGCCAGTGATGCAGGCGTCAAAAGACTGGTCCTCAACCATCTCATTCCCGCCGACGATCTCGAGATCGACGAGGCCGACTGGATTGCCGCCGTCAGGAAAACATGGGCCGGCGACTTGACGATCGCACGCGACGGCCTTGTTGTGGGGCTGGAGCATGATCCCGAAAAGTGGAAACCGGTTTTCGGAAGAGATCATGCGTAGAACAAAAAATCAAAGCAGCACCAAAGCTGCGCCAGGAGAGGAAACCGCATGAAGCTTGCCACCTTGAAGGATGGGACGCGCGACGGAAGGCTTGTCGTCGTCTCGCGCGACTTGACGCGGTTCACCGATGCTTCGTTTCTGGTGCGGACGCTGCAGGCCGCGCTTGACGACTGGCTTCGGATCGCGCCGCATCTCGCTGCCATGGCCGAATCGCTGGAGAATAATGCGGTGCCGTCTGCCCGCTTTCACGAGCATGACGCCCATTCGCCGCTGCCGCGCGCCTACCAATGGGCCGATGGTTCGGCCTATGTGAACCATGTCGAGCTGGTGCGGAAGGCGCGCGGCGCCGAGATGCCGGCAAGCTTCTGGACCGATCCGCTGATCTACCAGGGCGGCTCGGACGCTTTCCTCGCACCGCGGGACCCAATCCGCATGACCGACGAGACCCTTGGCATCGACATGGAAGGAGAGGTCGCGGTCATAGTTGACGATGTGCCGGTGGGCGCAAGCCTCGAAGAGGCGCGGGCAGCGATCCGCCTGGTCATGCTGGTCAACGATGTGACGCTGCGCGGCCTGACCGGACCCGAGCTCGCCAAGGGGTTCGGCTTCTATCAGTCGAAGCCGTCATCGGCCTTTTCGCCGGTTGCGGTGACGCCGGAGGAACTGGGCGATGCCTGGGACGGCGGCAAGGTCAGCCTGCCGCTGCTGGTCGATCTCAACGGCAAACCGTTCGGCCGGGCGAACGCCGGCATCGACATGACCTTCGACTTTCCGGCGCTGATTGTTCACGCCGCAAAAACGCGGCCGCTGGCCGCCGGCACCATCGTCGGTTCGGGCACCGTCTCCAACAAGCTCGACGGCGGGCCGGGCAAGCCTGTCTCGGCAGGCGGCGCCGGCTATTCCTGTATCGCCGAGTTGCGGATGATCGAGACTATTGAGACTGGCGAACCGAAAACGCCCTTCCTGCGCTTTGGCGATACCGTGCGCATCGAGATGAAGGACAGGGGCGGGCATTCGATCTTCGGTGCCATCGAGCAGAAGGTCGAGAAATACGAGGGGGCAAGAGAATGACGGGCGAGACATTCTACCTGCTGTGCGGTGTCTGGGCCCTTGTCATGCTGGCGATCTTCATCCAGGCAATCAGACTGAGCTACCGCATCGAGGCTCGCTCGCCCTACCTGACCAACCGCAGCGGCTTTCCGCGCAAGGCGATGATGTTTCACACCGTCACCAACACGAATGTCGCGCTGGACCAGGAAACGCAAGCCATGCGGCGGCACATGATCCGGCTTCTGCTGATCGTCATCGCCGGATTCGCGCCCATGTGGGCGGGCTTGTATTTGGTCCGGTCAGCGGCGTGAAGTCATGGACCTGCTGAACCATTTCCGCCGCATGGCAGCTAACAATCTGTGGTCCAACGACCGGCTCTATCGTGCCGTGCTGCAGCTTGAGCCCGGCGAATTCGAAGCTGAAAGGATAAGCTTCTTCCCATCGATCAAGGCAACGCTGAACCACATTCTGGCGGTCGATCACCTCTATCTCGATTTTCTCGAAGAGAGCGGCGTCGGCGCCGCCGCCCATGACGATTTTGTGCCGTTCAATGATGCCAAGGCGCTTTTTGTTGCACAGGCGGAGGCCGACCGGCGGCTGATCGCCTTTTGCGACCGCCTGTCGGCGGACGATCTCGAGCGCCGCGTTCTCACCGACCGGCGCGAGGACGGCATGATACCGGAGCGGATCGGCGATTTGCTCGCCCATCTCTTCATCCACGACATCCATCATCGCGGCCAGGTGCACGCGATGCTGTCCGGCACCTCGGTGAAACCGCCGCAACTCGACGAGTTCTTCCTCGATTATGATCTGAAACTCAGGAAAGCGGAGGTTGAGCGGCTGGGCTTGCGAGACCAACTGCTTGGATAATCATGCCAAAGCCACATCGTAACGGGCGAAATACGGGTTGGATGTCAGGATGGTGAGGTTCTCCACTTGCGCCTGCGCAATCAGAAGCCTGTCGAACGGATCACCATGGTGGTGGGGTAGGCCGCCGACGGCGTTCGCGTGCTGGAAGGTTACGGCGAGCGGCTGAAATTGCATCCTTGGAAGCAGCGTTGGCAGATCGTCCGGCGCATTAAGTTTTCTGATCGAACGTTTGATGGCAATTTCCCAGACGCTTGCCGCGCTCGCGAACACCACCGCTTCCGAAGCCAGAATAACGCGGTGGTGCTCGCTGAGACGGCGATCGTCCGAAATCGACCAGAGGATGATGTGTGTGTCGGCGAGAAACGGGCCGACCGTCATTTCACGTACTCATCCCACTCGGGACCGAGTTCATCAAAATCGTCCGCAATCCAGATCTTGCCCTTCAACGCGCCTATCCGCGGCAGGGGTTCGGCCACTGCCGGAGCTACGATACGCGCCGCCACCTTGCCGTGGCGTGTGAGCACGATCTCCTCGCCGGCTTCCGCGCGGCTGACGAGTTCCGACAATTTGGCCTTGGCTTCGGCAATAGAAACATTCATGACTCGATCCTTTATGACCATAATTTAGGTCATAATTGATCAAATCACAAGGCGCCTCGGCCGAACTGGCTACGCTGCCTTGCCGTCCACCTTCAGCACGCCGCGCTTGATCTGGTCCTGCTCGATCGACTCGAATAAAGCGCGGAAATTGCCCTCGCCAAAACCTTCGTCGCCCTTCCTCTGGATGAACTCGAAGAAGATCGGGCCGATCACTGTCTTGGAAAAAATCTGCAGCAGGATCTTGGTCGTGCCGCCGTCGACCACGCCTTCGCCGTCGATCAGGATGCCGTGCCTCTTCATCCGCTCGATAGGCTCTTCGTGGCCGTTTACGCGGGCAAAGGACATATCGTAATAGGTCTCCGGCGGGCCTGGCATGAACTTCAGGCCGTTTTCGGCCAGCCTGTCGGTGGCGTCGTAAATGTTATCGGTACCGACGGCGATGTGCTGGATCCCTTCGCCATTGTACTTCTTCAGATATTCGGCGATCTGGCTTGTCTCGTCCTTGGACTCGTTGAGCGGGATGCGGATCTTGCCGCAGGGCGAGGTGATGGCGCGGCTGACCAGGCCGGTGATCTTGCCGTCGATGTCGAAGAAATGGATCTGCTTGAAACCGAACAGGTCGCGGTAGAAATCCCACCATTTGTCCATGTTGCCGCGATAGACATTGTGCGTCAGGTGGTCGAGATAGTAGAAGCCGACGCCTTCCGGCCTAGGGTCGCGCTCGCCCAGCCAGTCGAACTCGGCGTCATAGGCCGAGCCCTTCTCGCCGTAGGCTTCGATGAAATAGAGCAGCGATCCGCCGATACCGACGATCGCCGGCACATCGAGCGTCTTGTCGTTGCCTCCATAGGGCGTCGCGCCCTTGGCTACCGCATGGTCGAAGGCATGCCTGGCATCGACCACCCGCCACGCCATCGAGGCGGCGCAAGGGCCGTGCTTGTCGACGAATTTCATGGCATGCGAGCCGGGTTCGGCATTGACGACATAATTGATGTCGCCTTGCCGCCAGACGGTAATGTTCTTGCTGCGGTGCCTGGCGACCGGCACATAGCCCATACGGGTGAACAGTTCGGCGAGCTTTTCTGGCTCGGCATGCGCGAATTCGACGAATTCGAAGCCGTCGGTGCCGGCGGGATTGGTCTTGCTGATCTTGGCGGGCGGTGCGTCGTGCGGGAAGGGACCCATGGCAGTGTCCTCCAAAACTGTTTGGCCTGGAAAGGCCATCTCAACCTAATGATAGCAAGGACGCAGTGCATGGTGCTTGCATTCAAACGCTTGAAATGATCAGGTAATGCGTGAATTGTGCATGTATGGAGAGAAACCCATGGATGAGGCGCGCATCGACCAGTTTGACCGCAAGATAATGGCTCTGCTGCAGGGCGATGCACGCCTGACCAACAACGACCTCTCGGAACGGGTGAACCTGTCCGCTTCGCAATGCTCGCGCCGTCGCCAGCGGCTGGAGGAGGACGGCTATATCAAGGGCTACCGGGCGGTGCTCGACCGCGGCAAGCTCGGCTTTTCTCTTGTCAACGTCATCTCGGTGACGCTTGCCACTCACAACCGCGACAATGCGCGGCGTTTCGGCGAATTGGTGGCGCGGCTGCCGCAAGTGCAGGAAGCGCACGCGCTGACGGGCGAGATGGACTATATATTGAAAGTGGTGACGCCCGACCTGAAGTCGCTGTCGGAATTCGTCAACAGCGTGCTGCTGCCGCACGAATCCGTACAGCACGTGAAGACGGCGATCGTGCTGGAGACGCTAAAGGAAACCGGCGCGCTGCCGATCTGAGGGCGAATATCACCCCTTCGATTGCTGGATCAGCCCATAGAGATTGGTGCAGCGGGCGCCGGACCGGCAGTAGGCGAAGACCGGGCCTTCGAGTTCCTCAAGCGCCTCGGCCTGGTCCTCGACATTCTCGGCCGTGATCTGGCCGCTGATGACGGGGATGTAGCGGAAGGCGAGCCCGGCGCCCTCTACCGCCGCCTTGACGGTGTCGGCCGATGGCTGGCCGGGCTGCTCGTCGTCCGGCCGGTTGCAGATCACGCTCTTGAAGCCGGCGGCCTTGATGGTCGCGACATCCTCGGGCTGGATCTGGCCCGAGACCGAATAGTCCTCGCTGATCTGACGGTATTCCACGGCGGTGTCCTCGCAATCTGGTTAGCGGCAGTCTTGCCACTCCCTGACCCGGTCGGCAATCCGCGCGAAAAGAAATCCCTCCGCGCAGATAGAGATTTCGATGCCGGAAATCCAGCCGGACGGCGCCGCGTGTGCTTGGATGCGCCATACGCCAGCCCGGCTGGATGAACGAGGTCGATCGCTCAGCTGCCGAGGATCGCGCCTTTGATCTGGGCGATGTTGTTGTGCATCAGGTCGATATAAGTCGCGGCCGGGCCGTCGGGCTGCGACAGCGCATCGGAATAGAGCGTGCCGCCTACCTTGATGCCGGTCTCGCTGGCGATCTGCTCGATCAGCCGCGGGTTGGTGATGTTCTCGACGAAGATCGCCGCCGCCTTGTCCTGCTTCACCTGGCTGACCAGCTTGGCCACGTCGGCGGCGGAAGGCTCCGACTCGGTCGATACGCCCTCCGGGGCCAGGAAGGTCAAGCCATAGGCCTTCTCGAAATAGCCGAAGGCGTCATGCGAGGTGATGACGACGCGCTTCTCTTGCGGGATCGACTGGATTGCCGCCTGCACTTCGCCCTCGAGCGCATCGAGCTTTTGCGCATAGGCGGCTGCATTGGCCATGTAGCTGTCGCAACCCGCAGCGTCGGCCGTGCAAAAGGCGTCGGCGATGTTCTTCACATAGATCTTGGCATTCGCGATCGACTGGAAGGCATGCGGATCGGTGACCGTCTTGCCGCCATCGGTTTCCGCGCCTTCGGCGGCGTCGGCCTCGGCGAATTCGGGTTTGAAATTGATCGGCGTGACCCCCTTGGTCAGCACGGCAATCGAAGCCCTGGTGGCGCTGGCGTCGACCAGGCGCTGCAGAAAACCTTCGAAATGCAGGCCGTTGACCAGCACGATGTCGGCCTTGGCCATGGCCACCGCATCGGCGGGGCTCGGTTCGTAGACGTGGGCGTCGCCGTCCGGCCCGACGATGGTGGTCAGATCGATGCGGTCGCCGCCGACATTCTTGGCGAAATCGGCGATGATCGTGAAGCTGGCGACCACTTTCAACGGCTCAGCAAAGGCCGACGAAGCGCCAAGGGCGGTTAATGTTATAACGCTCACGGCCAACGCGGCGCGGATCGATTTCAGCATGGACAGTTTCTCCTTGTTGGGATCAGGCAGTTCTGTGGCGGTGATGGACGATGCGGGCGCGCAGGATGCCGCGCGTGCCGAACAGGATCGAGGCGAAATAGACGACGCCGGCGGACAGGATGATGGCCGGGCCGGAGGGCAGTGACGCATGGTAGGACAACAGCAGCCCGGCAATGCAGGAGGCAAAGCCGATCACTGTGGCCAACACGCACATCGGCTCGACGCGCGACGTCCAGAAGCGGGCCGCCGCCGCCGGCAGCATCATCAGCCCGACCGACAGCAAGGTGCCGAGCGCCTGGAAACCACCGACGAGATTGAGCACGACGAGGCCGAGAAAGATGAAATGCACCGGGCTGCCCATCCGGCTGACCGAGCGCAGGAACAAAGGGTCGAGGCATTCCGCGACCAGCGCCCGCCAGAAGATGGCGAGGCTGGCCAGCGTCACCACGACGATGCCGCCGATCAGCGTCAGCGCCTCGTTGTTGAGCGCCAATACGGTGCCGAACAGCACATGCATGAGATCGACGCTGGAACCGCGGATCGACACCATAAGCACGCCGATGGCCAGCGAAATCAGATAGAAGGCCGCCATCGAGGCATCCTCGCGCTGGATGGTGAAGCGCGAGACGGCGCCGGCGCCGAGCGCCACGATGATGCCGGCGATCAGTCCGCCGATAGTCATCGGCAGGATTTCCAGGCCATAGAACAGGAAGCCGGCGGCAGCACCCGGCAGGATGGCATGCGCCATGGCGTCGCCGGACAGGCTCATGCGCCGCAGCATCAGGAACACGCCGACCGGGCAGGCGCCGAGCGACAGCATCATCGAACCGGCGAGCGCCCGCTGCATGAAGGCGTAGTCGGCGAACGGAGCGACGAACAGACCGTAAAGCACCTCCATCATGCCGCCCTCGGCCCGGAGCCGTGATGATGGTCATGGCTATGCTCGTGGCTGCCGTGATCGTGCACACTGTGATCATGCTCGCCGGGCTCACACCATGGCGCGTTATCCTCCCAGGCTTCGTGGAAACGGCGCGCACGCAACAAATTCTCCGGCCGCAGCGTCTCCTTAGTCTCTCCCCAGGCGATCGGCTGGCGCGCCAGCAGCAGTGTTTCGGGGAAATTCTGCCGCACCAGATCGAGATCGTGGACCACAACCATGATCGTGCGCTCCTCGCCGTGCCAGCGCTTGATCAGCGCGATCAGGTCACCGACCGTCTTGGCATCGACGGCGTTGAACGGCTCGTCGAGCAGGATGAGCTCGGCATCCTGCAACAGCACGCGGGCAAACAGCGTGCGCTGCAGCTGGCCGCCCGACAACGTGTCGATCGGGCGCTTCTCGAAACCGCCGAGGCCGACGGCCATCAGCGCCTCGCTGACCGAGTCGCGATCTTCCCTTGTATAACGGCCGAGCATGCCGCGCCGCGGCCATAGGCCAAGTGAAACCAGGTCGACGACACGGGCCGGAAAGGAACGGTCGAGCTCCGATTGCTGCGGCAGATAGGCGGCGCGTACACCGGGCGCCCGGATCACCGCACCGGCCATCGGCTTCAGGACGCCGACGATGCCCTTCATCAGGGTCGACTTGCCGGAGCCGTTGGCGCCGACGACCGCTGTCAGCGATCCCTTGCGGATCGTACCATTGAGGTGGTGGACCGCAGGGTGGCTGTTGTAGCCCAGCGTCAGGTCGCGGAAGGTCAGGCAGGTTTGGCTCATGTGACGATCCATGGGGCGACGATCGGTGCTGCAGGGGCGGATTCGATATGTGATGTTATTACATTAGTCAACAAGCCAATCGGGCGGAATTGCGGCCGGGCCGTCATGTTGTGTGCTTTGGCTTGGCTCAAGAAGTTCCGCTCGAGCGGCCTTGCTCCCGGCGAACCCGGCCCCTAAACAGGCGCAGCTGACAAGAGGAGAAGGAATATCCAATGAGCATTCGTCGCATCGATGTAGGCCCACGCATGAGCCAGATCGTCATCCACGGCAACACCGTCTATCTGGCCGGTCAGGTCGGCAAGCCGGGTGGAAACGTCGGCGCCCAGACCAGGGACATTCTGGCGGCGATCGACGAATTGCTGGCCAAGGCCGGCACCGACAAGACCAAGATCCTGCAGGCGATCATCTGGCTGGCCGACATGAGCACCTTTGCCGAGATGAACGCGGAATGGGACAAATGGGTGCCGCAGGGCAACACGCCGGCCCGCGCCACCGGCGAAGCGAAACTTGCCGGACCGGAATATCTGGTCGAGATCATTGTTACCGCGGCGATTTGAGAATGCGGCTCTAACCCTCCCCCTCGAGGGGAGGGTCGGCGAGTAGTCGAAGCGAAGCGGAGACTGCGAGACGGGGTGGGGTCGGCGAGGTTGCTCCGCCCCCACCCCGCGTCACAAAATGCCGCCGCGCGGCAATTTGCTCCGCGACCCTCCCCTCAAGGGGGAGGGTTAGGAGCTCACCCCTGCGACGGCGTGAACCGCGCCACCAGCGTGTGGTTCTCTGCCGCATAGGTAAAGCGGACATGGGTGACGGGGTGCTCGGCGCTCCATGTCCGCCGCTCGATCACCAGGCACGGCGCGCCGGTCTCGATGTCGAGCGCCGCCGCGATGTGCTTTTCGGCGGCGACCGCGCGAATGCGATGCTCGGCGGCACTCCACGGCACGCGCCCGATCAGCCACGGACCGGGCGCGGTCTCGAAAAAGGCCTCTTCGGCGGCCTCCGGCACGGCAACCAGATTGATCAGCCGCTGCTCGTGGGCAAACGGCCGCTTGCCGGCGAAATGCAGGCATTCCAGCGCCAGCACCGGCCCGGCGACGTCGAGTTCCAGCAGGGCTCGGTCGTCGGCGCTGCTGCGCCTTCCGCTTCGCGCCATGCGCTCATAGCGGTAGGGCAGGCCAAGTGCCTCGACCTCGATCCGGATGTCGTGGATTTCGAGAACGGCCGCCTGCGATTGCGGCCGGCGGACAAAGCTGCCCGAACGACGCCGGCGCTCGATCAGCCCAGCCTTGGCCAGTTGCGACAGCGCCTTGTTCACCGTCATGCGCGAACAATTGTATTCGGCCGTCAGTTCATGCTCGAACGGAATGCGGTGGCCGGGCGCCCAGGCACCCGACAGGATCCGTTCGCTGATGTCCGACAGGATGCGCTGGTGCAGCGAAAGAACCTCGCCGCCGTCCGCGCTTCCAGAATCCGCGCTTATTGTCCCGATCATGCTCATGCGGAAAGCGCCGTCATCACCTTGCGGAACCGCTCGGCGATAGCATCGCGCCTGGCATGCATGCCGCCGCTGACCAGTTTCCTGCCATGCACCCAGACGCAATCGATCTTGGTGCCGTTGGCAAAAATCCAGGCGTCAAGGATTGTATCGCCCGTCTTGCCGGCCAGCGATGGATGCTTGCCGTCGAGCG
Source organism: Mesorhizobium sp. M1334 (assembly GCF_040317995.1). Lineage (NCBI taxonomy): Bacteria > Pseudomonadati > Pseudomonadota > Alphaproteobacteria > Hyphomicrobiales > Phyllobacteriaceae > Mesorhizobium > Mesorhizobium sp. M1334. The sequence continues at coordinate 26,374 of NZ_JAMYLM010000017.1, read as the reverse complement.
AGACGAAATCGGCCGAGGCACCTGCTGCGATCTGCGAGGGGCCGGCGCCCAGCGCGGCACTGCCACCATCGAGCGCTGCATCGAACAAAGCACGGCCGGTCGAGCCACCGGCCACCGCCAGCACGTTGCGGGCGCGGTGGGCGAGGCGCTGCGAATATTCGAGCTGCCGCAACTCGTCCGGCAGGCCGATCAGGACGTTTGAATCCGAGCCGATGCCAAAGCGGCCGCCATGCTGCATGAACAAGGACGCGGCAAAGGTGCCGTCGCCGAGATTGGCCTCGGTGATCGGACAAAGGCCGGCAACGGCGCCGCTTTTCGCCATTTGCACCGTCTCTGTGTCGGTCATGTGGGTGGCGTGGATGAGACACCAGCGCCGGTCGACCTTGGCATTGGCAAGCAGCCACTCGACCGGCCGCGCCCCGGACCAGGCAAGGCAGTTCTCGACCTCCTTCATCTGCTCGGCGATGTGGATGTGGATCGGCCCCTCCGGCGCCAACACCGTGATGTTTTCCAGTTCCTCCGGTGTCACGGCACGCAGGCTGTGCGGGGCGACGCCGACGACACCTTGATTCAAGCTGCGAACGGATTCGCGGCATTTCTCAACAAGCCGCGAGAACTGGTTCACATTGTTGATGAACCGCCGCTGGCCTTCATTTGGCGCAGCGCCGCCGAAAGAGGAATGCGCGTAGAACACCGGCAACAGCGTCAGCCCGATGCCCGTCTCGGACGCTGCGGCAATGATGCGCTCCGCCATCTCGGCGATGTTGGCATAGGGCCGGCCGTCGCGGTCGTGGTGTAAATAGTGAAACTCGCCGACACGCGAGAACCCGGCCTCCAGCATCTCGACATAGAGCTGGGCCGCGACCGCCTCGACCTGGTCCGGCGTCATCGACAGCGCGAAACGGTACATCACCTCGCGCCAGCTCCAGAAACTGTCGGCGGAAGGCCCGCGCAATTCGGCAAGCCCGGCCATGCCGCGCTGGAAGGCGTGGCTGTGCAGGTTCGGCATGCCGGATAGAAGGATGGCCTGGCGCTCGTCGCCAGGCAGGAGCGAGGTATTCGCCTCGACCGCGGCGATCCTGCCGTCGGAGATGACGATCCGCACATTGCTGTGCCAGCCGTCGGGCAGAAGTGCCTGTTCCGCGAAGATTGCCGTCACGTTTTTCTCCAAATCCCGGTCTGCCATGCGATGATAGTGCTTGCAGTGCCTTTTGATATGTATATACATAATCGTCACCGATTGAAACGGAAAAGATGATGGCTGCAGAGAGCAAAAGCCGGGCAGGGGAGGTTCGCCTGTGGCGCAATGCGCGCCTCGCGACCCTGGTGGATAGCAGCACCGGGTCAGGCGTCGTCGAGCACGGTGCAATCGCCGTGCGCAATGGCCGGATTGTCTATGCCGGGCCGGAAGCCGACATGCCGGCAGCGCTCCGCGAAAGCGCCGAGGCGATCGACTGCGACGGTCGCTGGATCACGCCTGGCCTGATCGACTGCCACACTCATCTTGTCCACGCCGGCAACCGTGCCAATGAATTCGAGATGCGGCTGGCCGGCGCCACCTATGAAGAGGTTGCCAAGGCCGGCGGCGGCATCGTTTCCTCGGTCAAGGCGTTGCGCGCCGCCAGCGAGGACGAGCTGGTCGCCCAGTCGCTGCCGCGCCTCGATGCGCTGGTCGCCGAAGGCGTCACCACAGTCGAGATCAAATCCGGCTACGGTCTCGACCTCGAAAACGAGAAGAAGTCGTTGCGCGCCGCGCGACGGCTGGGCGGTGAGCGGCCGGTGACGGTCAGGACCACTTTCCTCGGCGCCCATGCGCTGCCGCCCGAAGCAAAAGGTGACAAGGACGCCTTTATCGATCTTGTCGCCAACGAGATTTTGCCGGCCATCGCTGCCGAGGGCCTGGCCGATGCCGTCGACGGCTTTTGCGAAGGCATTGCATTTTGGCCGGAGCAGATCGCCCGCGTGTTCGATGCCGCGAAGGCGGCGGGCCTGCCGGTCAAGCTCCATGCGGACCAGCTGTCCAATCTGCACGGCGCCGAACTTGCGGCGCGCTATCGTGCGCTATCGGCCGACCACCTCGAATATACCGACGAGGCAGGTGCGGCGGCGATGGCGAAGGCCGGAACCGTGGCGACCATCTTGCCCGGCGCCTACTACTTCATCCGCGAGACCAAGAAGCCGCCGATCGCCCTTTTTCGCCAGCATGGCGTCAGGATGGCCGTTGCCACCGATAACAATCCCGGCACGTCGCCGCTGACCTCGCTGCTGCTGACCATGAACATGGCGGCGACGTTGTTCGGCCTGACCGTCGATGAATGCCTTGCCGGCGTCACGCGCGAGGCTGCCCGCGCGCTCGGGCTGCTTGGACAGACCGGTACGCTGGAGGCCGGAAAATCCGCCGATCTGGCGATCTGGGACGTCGAACGCCCGGCCGAACTCGTCTACCGCATGGGCTTCAACCCGCTGCATGCCCGCATCTGGAGGGGACAATGACCGAACTCAAGCTAAGGCCAGGCAATGCCACGCTGACCGATTGGCGCGCCATCTATCGCGGCGCCGCACTGAGGCTCGACGATGCCTGCCGGCCGAAGATCAAGGCCAGCGCCGAGGCTGTCGCCAGGATCGTTGCCAAAGGCGAGCCGGTCTATGGCATCAACACCGGCTTCGGCAAGCTGGCCAGTGTTCGCATCCCCGCCGCCGACCTGGAAACGCTGCAGCGAAACATCGTATTGTCGCATGCCGCCGGCGTCGGCGAGCCGATGCCCGTCGCAATTTGCCGGCTGATGATGGCGCTGAAGCTGGCCAGCCTGGCACAGGGCGCCTCCGGCGTGCGGCCGCGGACCATCGAACTGCTCGAGGCGATGCTGGCCAACGACGTGATCCCCGTGGTGCCGGCGCAAGGCTCGGTTGGCGCTTCCGGCGACCTTGCGCCGCTGTCGCACATGACCGCGGTGATGATCGGTGTCGGCGAGTGCTTTACCCCGCATGGCCGCTTTCCCGCCAAGGTCGCCTTCGTTTCGCACGGCCTGGAGCCGGTGATACTGGGCGCCAAGGAAGGCCTGGCGCTGCTCAACGGCACCCAGTTCTCGACCGCGTATGCGCTTGCCGCTTTGTTCGAAGCGGAGGTGCTCTACCAGTCGGCACTGGTCGCCGGCGCGCTGTCGACCGATGCCGCCAAAGGCTCCGACGCTCCGTTCGATCCACGCATCCATCTGCTCCGGAAACATCGCGGCCAGATCGAGACGGCCGAGGCGTTGCGCAATTTGATGGCCGGCAGCGCCATCCGTGAATCGCACCGCGTCGGCGACGAGCGCGTGCAGGATCCGTACTGCCTGCGCTGCCAGCCGCAGGTGATGGGCGCAGCGCTCGACGTGCTCCGCAAGGCCGCGGACACGCTCGCCACCGAGGCCAACGGCGTCACCGACAATCCGCTGATCTTTGCCGAGGATGATTCAGCACTTTCGGGTGGCAATTTCCACGCCGAGCCGGTGGCCTTCGCCGCCGACATGATCGCGCTCGCCGTCTGCGAAATCGGCTCGCTGTCGGAGCGGCGCATCGCCATGCTGGTCGACCCGGCGCTGTCGGGCATGCCGGCCTTTCTCACGCCCAAGCCGGGTTTGAATTCCGGTTTCATGATCCCTCAGGTCACGGCCGCGGCACTGGTTTCTGAAAACAAGCAAAAAGCCTATCCGGCCAGCGTCGATTCGATCCCGACCTCGGCCAACCAGGAAGACCATGTCTCGATGGCGGCGCATGGGGCGCGCCGGCTCATCGGCATGGTCGAGAATGCGACGGCCGTCATCGGCATCGAATTGTTGGCCGCCGCACAGGGCTGCGATTTCCATGCGCCTCTGGCCTCGAGCGCGGCACTGGAGGCGGTGCGCCGGCTGGTCAGGGCAGAGGTGCCGCATCTCGACAACGACCGGCACTTCCACCCGGACATGGAGAAGGCCATCGCCATGGTACGCAGCGGCGCGGCGGTGGAAGCGGCAAGCGCGGTGAAGCTGCCGGGGATTACGTCATGACACTGTTATCGCTGCGTTACGCCGCGATGGGTCGTGTTCCGTCGCGCCCCCCTCTGTCCTGCCGGACATCTCCCCCTCCAGGGGGGAGATTGGCAGCTTCGGGGACTGCGCCCTTTCTGCATTCTACGAGATTGGCGAAAGTAGAGATGATAGCCAATCTCCCCCCTGGAGGGGGAGATGTCCGGCAGGACAGAGGGGGGCGCTGTCTCGCCAACCTCAGCCCGGCAACACCGAAACTTTCAAGGCCAGAAACAAAAAACCCGCCTCGAGGGCGGGTCGTCGGGCTGAATCAGCACCATAGGCAAATTATTAGCATAGCTGCCGGCACAAAGCAAGAACAAAATACGTCGCAACCAGCAAAAAGCGAGATCGGTGTTCAAAGACGGTCGCAGAGTTGCGTTCTGTTACGGGGAGACTTCCGATGACCTCGCCCTCCTGGCTCACCGTCACCCAAGGCACGGCACCCTTGCTGGTTTCGATCCCGCATACCGGCATCGATCTCGCCGGCCTCGACAGCCGGCTAATCTCGCCCTGGCTCGGCCGCCGTGACGCCGACTGGTGGATCGACAAGCTTTATGACTTCGCAGAAGACCTCGGCGCGACCGTTGTGCATACGGCGATTTCGCGCACCGTCATCGACGTCAACCGCGATCCGTCCGGCGCCTCGCTCTATCCCGGCCAGACGACGACTGGGCTCTGTCCGACCGAGACCTTTGACGGCGATCCACTCTACCGCAAAGGTGAAGAGCCGGGACCGTCGGAGATCGACGAACGCCGCGAGAAGTTCTTCGTGCCTTATCATGCCGCGCTGCAGGCCGAGATCGACAGGCTGCACGCTTTGCATGGGAAGATCGTCGTCTATGACTGCCATTCGATCCGTTCGGTGCTGCCGCGCCTATTCGAAGGCAAATTGTCGGTCTTCAATCTCGGCACCAACGACGGCAAGAGTGCCGATCCGACACTGCAGGAGAAAGTCAGGCAGATTCTGGGCGAGACCGGCGAGAGCTTCGTCGTCAACGGCCGCTTCAAGGGCGGCTGGATCACGCGCCATTTCGGCCAGCCGCAAAACGGCGTCCACGCGCTGCAGATGGAGCTGTCCAACCGCGGCTATCTGCGCGAGCCCGAAGGCAAGGGCATGCCCGGCAATTGGCCGGTGCCTTACGATGCCGAATTCGCGGCGCCAATCCGCGTCACGCTGAGAAAGATCCTGGAAACCGCGATCGCCTGGGCCGAGCGCTGACGCGCGGCGCGCTTCATTCGAAAGGGACAATCATGACCGATCCTCGCCACAACATCCGTGAAGTGCGCAGCCCGCGCGGCAGCGAGCTCAACGCCCGCACCTGGCTGACGGAAGCGCCGTTGCGCATGCTGATGAACAATCTCGACCCAGAGGTCGCCGAAAACCCCAACGAGTTGGTCGTCTATGGCGGCATCGGCCGGGCGGCGCGCACCTGGAACGATTTCGACCGCATCGTTGCCTCGCTGAAGACGCTCGGCGACGACGAGACGCTGTTGGTGCAATCGGGCAAGCCGGTCGGCGTGTTCCGCACTCATCCTGACGCCCCGCGCGTGCTGATCGCCAATTCCAACCTGGTGCCGCACTGGGCGACATGGGAGAAATTCAACGAGCTCGATAGAAAGGGCCTGATGATGTACGGCCAGATGACGGCCGGCTCGTGGATCTACATCGGCACGCAAGGCATCGTGCAGGGCACCTATGAGACCTTCGTCGAGGCCGGCCGCCAGCACTATGGCGGCAATCTCAGGGGCAAGTGGATACTGACCGGCGGCCTTGGCGGAATGGGCGGTGCCCAGCCGCTCGCCGCGGTCATGGCCGGCGCCTGCTGCCTGGCCGTCGAATGCGATCCCGACCGCATCGATTTCCGGCTGCGCACCCGCTACGTCGACGAACGCGCCGACACGCTCGACGAGGCTCTGGAAAAGATCGAGCGCTGGACCAAAGCCGGTGAGGCGAAATCGGTCGGCCTCGTCGGCAACACCGCCGACATCCTGCCGGAACTGGTGCGGCGCGGCGTGCGCCCCGACATCGTCACCGACCAGACCTCGGCGCATGACCCGCTCAACGGCTATCTGCCCAAGGGCTGGTCGCTGGCCGAGTGGCGCGAGAAGCGCAGCAGCGACCCGAAGGCCGTCGAAAGAGCTGCCCGCGCGTCGATGCGCGAGCACGTCGAGGCGATGGTGGCGTTCTGGAACGCCGGCGTGCCGACGCTCGATTACGGCAACAACATCCGCCAGGTGGCGAAGGAGGAGGGCTTCGAGAATGCTTTTGCCTTCCCAGGTTTCGTGCCGGCCTATATCCGTCCGCTGTTTTGCCGCGGCATCGGCCCGTTCCGCTGGGCGGCACTTTCCGGCGACCCCGCGGATATCTACAAGACCGACGCCAAAGTGCGCGAACTCACGCCCGGCAACACCCATCTGCACAATTGGCTCGACATGGCGCGCGAGCGCATCGCCTTCCAGGGCCTGCCGGCGCGCATTTGCTGGGTTGGGCTCGGCGATCGCCATCGGCTCGGCCTCGCCTTCAACGAGATGGTCGCCAGGGGCGAACTGAAGGCACCGGTGGTCATCGGCCGCGATCACCTCGATTCCGGCTCGGTCGCCTCGCCGAACCGCGAGACGGAGGCAATGAAGGACGGCTCGGATGCCGTCTCCGACTGGCCGCTGCTCAACGCCCTGCTCAACACCGCGTCCGGCGCCACCTGGGTGTCGCTGCACCATGGCGGCGGCGTCGGCATGGGCTTTTCGCAGCATGCCGGCATGGTCATCGTCGCCGATGGCACGCCCGAGGCGGCGAAGCGCCTGGAGCGGGTTCTGTGGAACGACCCGGCGACCGGCGTCATGCGCCACGCCGATGCCGGCTATGACATCGCGATCGAGTGCGCCAGGGAGAACCAGCTCAACCTGCCCGGCATTTTGGACTGAGCCGCGCCTTGCGCATCCTTCGGGCAGCGGAATACCGGTCGATGCCGTGGAAGAACGGCGGCGGGGTGACGACGGAGATTGTCGTGTCGCCGCCAGGTGCCGGGCTCGACGATTTCGACTGGCGTGTCTCGATGGCGCGCGTCGAGGGCAGCGGCCCGTTCTCCGGCTTCGCTGGCGTCGACCGGACCTTGGCCTTGCTGGAAGGCGAGGGCATGGTCCTCGATATCGCCGGCCGGCCGCCGGTCGAAATCACCAAGGCTTCCGGCCCCCTTACCTTTCCGGCCGACGTGCCGACGCAAGCTACGCTGATCGCCGGCCCGATCATCGACCTCAACGTCATGACCCGCCGCGCCCGGGCGACCCACACGGTTGAGCGCCTGCTGATTCCGGCTCCGACGGAGATCCAGGCCGAAGCCGATGAAACACTTATTCTGTGCGTCGACGGCGAACTCAGCGTGGCCGGCGCGGCGCCCATGCAACTTGGGCCGCTCGACGCGCTGTTGCTCGGGGCGCAAGCGCCGGAACTGCGCCTGGATGCGGTCCGGCCGGCGATGCTGTTCGTGATCCGCATCGACCGCACTGCCGGCAACGATTAACGTCTGTTTCCAAACATGATCGTGACGCCGGCCAAATATCGCGTAAGCTGGTCGCTGCATCACGAAAAAGCCTGAATCTTCCGCCGATCAGAAGCCGAAACGATGCTCATAGTGCTCGCCTGGAAGTTGTCGAGAGACGGCATCTTGTCGTGGTGCGGAAACAAACTTTCGGCCAAGTGTTGCGATGCAACCAATTGCATTTGGACCGGTTTTAGGGACATTGCCGTGGCGGTGACGCCGCACTGCGTCCCCAACACGGAACCTTAGATGAATATCCAGACCAATCTCGCACAGATCGAAAAGACGAGCGCCAGCTTCCCGGCTGTCACCGACGAGCCGATACGCTCCCATTTCCTGCCAGAAGATCGGCTCCGAGCGTTGGGCGCAGCCCTTGCCAATGGCGATGCCAAGGATTTGTTCGGTCTGACGCCTTTCGATTTTCAGGCGCGCATCCGCGACAGCGCCAGGAAGATTCTCGATGTCTACCGTTCCACCAACGCTGCCCAGGCGAGGGGCGAAACGATCACGCCCGCGGCGCAGTGGCTGCTCGACAACAACTACCTGGTCGAGGAGACCATTTTTCAGGTCAAGCGCGACCTGCCGCGCCGCTTCTATCGCCAGTTGCCGACGCTGAAACTGTCGGATGGATCCAGCGTGCCGCGCGCACTGGCGGTCGCGTGGACCTATGTCGCGCATTCCGACAGTTCCGTCTCGTCGGCCATGTTCAAGGCGATCGTCGAAGGCTTCCAGTCCGTCGAGCCGCTGAAGATCGGCGAATTATGGGCGCTGCCGTCGCTGCTGCGCTTCGTCCTGATCGAGAACCTTCGCCGCATCGCGGTCCGCGTCAATCGCACGCGGGAACTGCGCCAGATCGCTAACGAGGTCGCCGACCGTGTGCTGGCGACGGACGACAGCGCCGACCGGCAGGCGATACTTTCCCACTACAGCGCCCATGCGCAGGACACCACCTTCGCCACCCAGTTGCTCTACCGGCTGCGTGACGGCTCGCAAAATGCCGGCAGGGCGCTGGAATGGCTGGAGGGCGAGCTGGAAAGGACCGGCTCCGACGCGGAGGAGATCATCCTCAGCGAGCACCACACGCTGTCCAGCGGCAACGTGACCACCGGCAACATCATCCGCGGCCTGCGCCTGATCAACGACGTCGACTGGACGGTGTGGTTCGAGGGCGTCAGCCGCATCGACACCTTGCTGCGCGAACGCACCGATTTCGCCGCGCTCGATTTCTTTTCGCGCGACCAATACCGGACTGCGATCGAGGAGCTGGCGCGCCGTTCCGATCTCTCCGAATTTCGCGTTGCCGAAAGGGCGATCGAGCTCGCCGGCCATGCTGCCGATGCACCGGGCTCCGAAAGCGGTCCGATCGCTCACACCGACGTCGGCTTCTTTCTGGTCGGCCCGCGCCGGCAGGAGCTCGAGCGGTCGATCGGCTACCGGCCGACCATCGGCAAGACGCTGAACCGGACGTTCCGCAAGACCGGATGGCTGGGCATCGTCCTGCCGGTGTTTGCGCTGACGGTCCTGCTTCTGGTCGTTTCCGGCAATGCGCTTGCCAATCTCGGCCTGTCGGTGCCGTCGATCGTCCTGATGCTGGCCCTGTTCGCGGTGCCGGCCAGCGAAGGCGCGCTCGCATTCTTCAATACCGTCGTCTCGCTGTTTTTGAAACCGACGCGTCTCGTCGGCTATGATTTCAGGCACGGTGTGCCGCCCGAGGCGCGCACGCTGGTGGTGGTGCCGTCGCTGATCGGCTCGCGCGACGATGTCGAGGAGAACATCCGCAACATCGAGGTGCATCACCTCGCCAACACGGCGGGTGAGGTCTATTTCGCGCTGCTTTCCGACTGGCCGGACTCGAAGACCGAGATCGATACGGCGGATGTCGAAATCCTCGAATTCGCACGTGCCGAAATCGCCAGGCTGAACGCCCGCTATCCGTCGGAAGGCGCACCGCGCTTTTATCTGCTGCATCGGCGCCGGCTCTACAACGCATCGCAAGGCGTCTGGATGGGCTGGGAGCGCAAGCGCGGCAAGCTGCACGAATTGAACCTTCTGCTGCGCGGCGACAGCGACACCACCTTCCTGCCGTTGGAAGTGCCATTGCCGGAGAGCGTCGTCCACGTCATGACCCTGGACGCCGACACCCGCACCACCCGCGACGCCGTCGCTGCGCTGGCCGGCAAGCTTTGCCACCCGCTCAACCGTCCGCATTTCGATGTCGCACGGCGCGAGGTTACTGCAGGTTATTCCATCCTGCAGCCGCGCATCACCGCGTCGCTGACCAGCGGCGACGAGGCATCGTTCTTTCAGCGTGTCTTTTCCGCCAATCGCGGGCTCGATCCATACGTCTTTGCGGTGTCGGACCTCTACCAGGACATCTTCGGCGACGGTTCCTTCACCGGCAAAGGTCTCTACCATGTCGACGCCTTCGAGGCGGCGCTGAAGGGCCGCATCGAGGAAAACACCATCCTCAGCCATGATCTACTCGAAGGCGCCCTGGCGCGCTCGGCCTTGGTCACCGACGTCGAACTGGTCGAGGACTATCCGACCCGCTATTCGGTCGATGCGTCGCGCCACCATCGCTGGGCACGCGGCGACTGGCAGCTTCTGGGCTTCATCCTCGGCCCGCGCTCAAACGTGCCGGCGCTGTCGCGCTGGAAGATGGTGGACAATCTGCGCCGCTCGGTGACGCCGATCTTCTGGGTGATGGCCGCGATCGCCGGCTGGACGCTGCTCCCCTTCACGCAGGCGGCGCAATGGCAGGCGCTGCTGATCCTCACGCTGTTCATGGCGCCCACTTTCGACATCGTCAACGCCATCCTGCCGAAGAGCGGCGATCAGACGCCGCGCGGCCATTTCTCGGCACTGGCACGCGATGTTGCCTTCGGTACCGCCCTGGTGGCGCTGAAGATCGTCCTTATGGCGCACCTTGCGTGGATGATGGGCGACGCAATCATCCGCACGCTTTACCGCCTGTTCGTCAGCCGCCAGAACCTGCTCGAATGGCGCACCGCCTCGCAGGCACACAAGGGCAGCGACAACGATCTCGGCTCCTACTACAGCATCATGCACGGCGCCGTGATCATCGGCGTCGTCGGCCTCGCCGTCCCGGTGCTGGCCGATTCCACCGGCGCCTTCGTCGCCTTCTTCTTTGCCTTGTTCTGGATCGGCTCGCCCGCCATCGCCTGCTGGATCAGCCGTTCGGCCGAAACCGAGGACCGCCTGCGCATATCGGCCGCCGACATCCACGCGCTGCGCACGGTGGCGCGGCGTACATGGCACTATTTCGAGACTTTCGTGACGGCCGAGCATCATCATCTGCCGCCGGATAATTTCCAGGAAAGCCCGGCCCCCGTTGTAGCGCCCCGCACCTCGCCGACCAATATCGGCGTCTACCTGCTGTCGGTGATTTCGGCACGCGACTTCGGCTGGATCAGCCTCTCCGACGCCGTCAACCGCATCGACGCGACCATGTCGACCATCGAGAGCATGCCGCGCGATCGCGGTCATCTCTTCAACTGGTACGACACCACGACGTTGAAGCCGCTCTATCCGCTTTACATTTCTGCAGTCGACAGCGGCAATCTCGCCGGCCATCTGGTGGCTGTGGCCGCAGCCTGCGCCGAATGGGCCGAAGCGCCGTCGGTGCATGTGCAGGGCGACTTCGAAGGCATCCTCGATACTGTCACCATCCTCGACGAAAGCCTTGAGGAACTGCCCGACGACCGGCGTCAATTGCGGCCCTTGCGCCAGCGGCTCGCCGACCGTCTCGACGGCATGCGGCGGGCGGTCGAATTGATCAAGGCGCAGCCGGAGATGGCGTCGATCCGTACCATCAACCTGGCCGTCCTGGCCGGCGAGATACGCAAGCTCGCGACAGCCATCCACACCGAGGCCGCGTCGACCCAGAGCGACACCATCGCCGATTGGGCGGCCAGGCTCGAAGCCACCTGCGAGGCGCATGTGCACGACGCGCACAGCGACGAAAACGCCGTCGCGGCGTTGCGGGCCAAGCTTCTGACGTTGCGCGAGCGCACGCGCCGTTTCGCCTTCGAGATGGATTTCTCGTTCCTGATGCGGCCCGAACGCAAGCTCCTGTCGATCGGTTACCGGGTCGAGGAGCATCAGCTCGACGAAAGCTGCTACGATCTTTTGGCCTCCGAGGCGCGGCTGACCAGCCTGTTCGCCATCGCCAAGGGCGATTTGCCGACCGAGCACTGGTTCCGGCTCGGCCGGCCGATCGTCGAGATCGGCTTCCAGGGCGCACTGATGTCCTGGTCCGGCTCGATGTTCGAATATCTGATGCCGCCCCTGGTGATGAAGGAACCGCAAGGCAGCATTCTCAACCAGACCAGCAAGCTCATCATCAAGCGCCAGATCCAGTATGGCCGTTCGAAGAACGTTCCTTGGGGGATTTCGGAAGCGGCCTACAACGCCCGCGACCGTGAACTGACCTATCAGTACACCAATTTCGGCGTGCCCGGGCTCGGCCTGAAACGCGGCCTTGGCCAAAATACGGTAATCGCGCCTTACGCGACCGTGCTGGCAGCGCAGTTCACGCCGCATGAATCCGTGCAGAACCTGGCCAGGCTGAGGCGGCTGGGCGCGTTGGGCCGGCACGGCTTTTACGACGCGGTGGATTTCACGCCGCAACGCGTCCCCGAGGGCACCGACCACGCCGTCGTGCTCAATTACATGGCCCACCACTCCGGCATGTCGATTGCCGCAGTTGCCGATGCGATCTTCGAAGGGCGCCTGCGCGATCGCTTCCACAGCGATCCGGTGATCGAGTCGGCCGAATTGCTGCTGCAGGAAAGGGCGCCGCGCGACATCCCGACTGCGACCGTCAGAACCGAGGCCGACGAGCGCTCGAAGGACGAGACCGAGCTGGAAAGCCCGGACACCCGCATCGTGCTCGATCCGCTGAGGGCGCTGCGCTCGACCAGTGTCATGTCCAATGGCCGCTACTCGGTCATGGTCACCGCCACCGGCTCCGGCTACAGCCGCTGGGGCGACCTTGCCGTCACGCGCTGGCAGCCGGATCCGACCGAGGACCGCCTTGGTTCCTATATTTTCCTGCGCGACGCCAGCAACGGCGACTGGTGGTCGGCCACCGCCGAGCCGAAGCGCGCCGCCGGCGAGCGGGCGCAGACGCTGTTTTCTGACGACAAGGCGAGCTTCGTCAAATCGGTTGGATCGCTGCGTTCGGAAGTCGAGTGCATCGTCATCTCGGAAGGCAATGGTGAGGGCCGACGGGTGACGCTCCACAATGATGGCCCCGCCGACCGGCATATCGAAGTAACCTCGTTTGCCGAACTGGTGCTGGGCTCCGAGCCCTCCGATAATGCCCATCCGGCTTTTTCGAAGATGTTCGTGGAAACCGAGATCGCGCCGAACAACGGCGCGATCTTCGCCACCAGGCGCAAGCGCGAAAAGGATGAACCCGACGTCACCGTGGTGCACTTCGTCACCGACCCGTCTGGATCGGCGCGCGACGCCGAGGCGGAAACCGACAGGCGCGCCTTCATCGGCCGTGGCCGCACTATCACCGAGGCGGCTGCCTTTGATCCCGGCGCCAAGCTTGGCGGCCATTCCGGCTTCACCCTGGATCCGATCGCCTCGCTTCGCCGGCAGGTGCGCGTGCCGGCCAACAAGAAGATTTCGCTGACCTTCTGGACCGTCGTCGGTACCCATCGCGCCGAATTGGATGCCGCCATCGCCCGGCTCGACCATCCCGAAAGCTTCGCCCGCCAGGCGATGCTCGCCTGGACGCGCTCGCAGGTGCAGACCCGGCACCTTGGCCTCAGTCTGTCGGACGCCGCCAATGTGCAGAAGCTGGCGCGCTATCTGATCTATCCCGACCCGTTCCTGCGCCTTCCCGGCGAATCCATCGTCTCCGGGCTCGGCAGGCAGTCCAGCCTGTGGCCGACCAGCATATCCGGCGATTTTCCGATTTTCCTGGTCAGGATCGCCGATGTCGCCGATCTGGAGATCGTCGCCCAGGCGCTTCGCTTCCAGGAATACATGCGCGCCCGCGGCATGATGATCGATTTTGTCGTCGTCAACGAGCAGGCGTCATCCTACGTGCAGGACCTGCAGCGTGCGGTGGAGACGCTGTGCGAAAACAGCCGGTTGCGCGGCAAGGAGCTCGGACCCCGCCAGCACATCTTCGCAGTGCGCCGCGATCTGATGGAGGAAACGACCTACAGGACCTTGCTCGCCGTCGCTCGGGTGGTGCTGCATACGCGCAACGGCACCATCTTCGACCAGATCGAGCGCGCCGAGGCTGCGGCACTGCAGGCGCGGGACGCCGCCCTCCAGCCGGCAGACCTTGCAGCGCTTCGCGAGCCGTCCTTGCCGGTGCCGACGTCGCAAGCATCTGCCGCCCAGGCACTGATCGAGGGCCGCGTCGACGGCAGCGGGCTCGACCAATGGAACGGTTTCGGCGGCTTCGACGGCGACGGACGCCACTACGTCGTGCGTCTTGCCGGCCGGCGCACGACGCCGCAGCCGTGGATCAACGTGATCTCCAACCCATCGTTCGGGTTCCACATTTCGGCTGAAGGCGCTGCCTTCACCTGGAGCCGCAACAGCCGCGACTATCAGTTGACGCCATGGTCGAACGATCCGGTCACCAACCGGCCGGGCGAGGGCATCTATATCTACGATCATGCCAGTGGCAGGGCGTTCTCGCCAATGGCTGCCGTGGTGCGTGATCCGACAATGACCTACGAAACCTGGCACGGACAGGGTTTTTCGACGTTCCGCTCACAACGCGGGCCGCTGTCGATGGACCTGACCCATGTCGTCGATCCCGTCGATCCGGTGAAAATATCGCGGCTGCGCATCCAGAATTCGGGTTCGGTGCCGATGCGGCTGCGCGTCTACGCCTATGCGGAATGGGTTCTTGGCGGCCATCGCTCGCGCACCGCTGCAAGCATCGTTCCGTCGAGGGATGCCGCAACCGGCGCATTGCTGGCGCAAAATCCCTATGGACTCGATTTCGGCGAGCGAATCGCCTTTCTGGCCGCCGACGGTGCGGTGCATTCGGTCACCGCCGACCGCGGCGAGTTCATCGGCAGGCAAGGCACGAGCGAGTTTCCGCATGCGGTGCTGAGCGGCGCCGACCTGTCGGGCCGCGTAGAGGCCGGCGACGATCCCTGCGCGGCCATCGCACGCGACATCGACATCGCTGCCGGTGGCGACGTCACGCTGCTCTGGCTGCTCGGCGACGCGGCCTCGCCCGACGAGGCCAGCGCGCTGGTGCAGACCCATCGCTCCAGGGATTTCGATCAGCGGCTGGCCGACAACGAGCGCACATGGCGCGGTTTTCTGGACACCATCCAGGTCGAGACGCCGGACAAGGCCCTCGACGCCATGGTCAATCACTGGCTGCCCTATCAGAGCCTGGCCTGCCGCATCCGTGCCCGCTCTGCGTTCTATCAGGCGAGCGGTGCCTTCGGCTTCCGCGATCAGTTGCAGGACACGTTGGCTTTGCTGGCGCACGACCCCAAGCTGGCGCGCGATCAGATCCTCAACGCGGCGCGGCGGCAATTTCCCGAAGGCGACGTGCAGCATTGGTGGCTGCCGCGCACCGAGGCCGGCGTCCGCACCATGATCTCTGACGACGTGGTCTGGCTGGCCCACGCTACCGCGCGCTACCTGCTGGTGACCGGTGACACCGCGATCCTGAAGGAGCAACTGCCCTTCATCGAAGGGCAGGCGCTGAGCGAAGGCGAGCACGATGCGTTCTTCATCCCGGAAATCTCGAAGAAGACAGCCTCGCTCTACGACCACTGCGCGCGGGCGCTCGATCTTGCTGTCAAGCGCAGCAGCCCGGCCGGGCTGCCGCTGATCCTCGGCGGCGACTGGAACGACGGCATGAACCGCGTCGGCGAGCACGGCAAGGGCGAGAGCGTATGGCTGGGCTGGTTCCTGCTGAAGACGCTGGGCGAATTTGCCGATGTCGCCAAGGCGGAGCGCGATGCAAAGCGCGTGCAAGCCTGGACGAAGCACGCCGAGGTGCTGAAGCGGGCGCTGGAAAGCACCGCCTGGGATGGCGAGTGGTATCGGCGCGGCAGCTTCGACGACGGCACGCCGCTCGGCTCGCGCAAGTCGGATGAGTGCAAGATCGACTCGATCGCCCAGTCCTGGAGCGTGCTTTCGGGCGAGGGCGACCCGGCGCGGTCGACCACGGCAATGGGGCAGGCGATGAAAGCGCTCGTCGACGACGAGCTCAAGATCGTCAAACTGTTCACCCCGCCCTTCTCGAAGACGGAAAAGGACCCGGGCTACATCAAAAGCTATCCACCGGGGGTCCGTGAAAACGGCGGCCAATACACGCACGCCGCGACATGGTTCGTTATTGCGCTCGCCGAGATGGGTCGCACCGACGATGCGTACCGTTGCCTTTCGATGCTAAATCCGGTCAACCATGCGCTCGATGAAGCCGCGGCAGAGCGCTACCGCGTGGAACCCTACGTCGTCGCGGCCGACGTTTATTCCGGGCAAGACAAGGGCGGCCGAGGCGGCTGGACCTGGTATACCGGGTCGGCGGGCTGGCTTTATCGCGCTGCGGTCGAGAGCATTCTCGGCATAGAGCGCCGCGGACAGCGCCTCCAGTTCACGCCGCGACTTCCCAGCCATTGGGACGGCTATTCGGCAACCCTGAAGATGCTGGGCGCCGAGATCAAGGTACGCGTCGTCCGCGACAAAAAGGCCCGGGCCATCTCACTTGAAGTGAATGGCACGAAGACCAAATCTTCGTCCTTCGAGCCAAAAGCCGGAGACAATGCCGAGGTGGTCGTTAGAATACCGACCTAGATTCAAGGACTTGGAGCGTCGCTCAGGGTTGCCCAGGGCACGCGCGGGCGCTCCAAGTGCCTCTACCGGTTATATTTGCGTTTGACCTTGCTGAATGCCTGCACACGACTTTAGACGTCGTGCCTGGGGTCTTGCTGATTAAAAATGTGGCAGTGCTTTCCAGTTGCCATGATTTTGCCGCAACGCTGACATTTCACCTTTTATCTCAAACTGTTAGACGATCACGGCAAATTTCGAAGCGTCGTCATCTTTTGTTCGCGGAATGGGAACGGAAGAGGTAGACGAGCATTGTTTTGCGACGCGTCAACCGATACGAGTCAAAAAATGACGCACTGCACCATAAATAATTGGCGGAGTAGCTGAAGTGTCACTTCTGCAAATCTACTGGCGAGCCCTTGGTTATCTCGCTGCCGACAGGAAACGCGTTGCGTTTATCTGCGGGGCGAATGTCGCGCTTGCCATTATCGCCATTCTCGAGCCGATTATGTTCGGCCGGGTGATCGATGCCATTTCGGACCGCGGCTCGGTATTCGCGACACTCGCAATGTGGGCCGGCCTCGGCGCGTTCAATATCATCGCCTTCGTTCTAGTAGCGCGCGGCGCCGACCGCTTTGCCCACCAGCGGCGCAGCGAGGTTCTCTGCCAGTCGTTCGAGCGCGTGATCACCATGCCGCTTGCCTGGCATCATCAGCGCGGCACCTCCAATTCCCTGCACACGCTCCTGCGCGCGGTCGAGACCCTGTTCAGCCTCTGGCTCGAATTCATGCGGCAGCATCTGTCGACCGCGGTTGCGCTGGTTCTGCTGGTGCCCACCGCGCTCAGCATGGATATCCGCATGTCGATGGTGCTGCTGGCGCTTGGCGCGCTCTATGTCGGCATCGGACGGCTGGTGATGCGGCGCACCAAGGAAGGCCAGGCGGCCGTAGAGCGGCACTACCACAAGGTGTTTGCGCATGTGACGGACTCGGTCAGCAACGTCGCCGTCCTGCAGAGCTACAACCGCATCGGCCATGAGACCGAGGCGCTGAAGCGCTACGTCAAGAACCTGCTCGACGCACAGAATCCGGTGCTCGACTGGTGGGCGATGGCCAACGCGCTGCACCGCCTGTCGTCGACGATTTCGATGATGGTGGTGCTCTTGATTGGCGCCTATCTGGTGACGCACGGCCAGTTGCGGATCGGCGACGTCATCGCCTTTACCGGCTTTGCCACGCTGCTGATTGCCCGGCTCGACCAGATGTCGGCGTTCGCCAACCAGATTTCCGAGGCGCGCGCCAAGCTCGAGGAATTCTATCATCTCGAGGACTCTGCATCCGACGCCGCCGAACCCGATGGGCTGCGCGAGCTCGTCAACGTCACGGGGCACGTGCGTTTCGAGAATGTCTGCTTCGAGTTCGGCAACTCGGGGCAGGGCGTCGACGACGCGTCGTTCGAGGTCCAGGCCGGCCAGACGGTCGCCATCGTCGGCCCCACGGGCGCCGGCAAGACGACGCTCATCAACCTTCTGCAGCGCGTCTTTACCCCGTCCAGCGGCCGTATCCTGATCGACGGCATCGACACCCGCACGGTGACCCGCAAGTCGCTGCGCCATTCGATCGCCACCGTGTTCCAGGATGCCGGCTTGCTCAACCGCTCGATCGAGGACAACATCCGCGTCGGCCGTGCGGAGGCGACCTATGACGAGGTCCATGCCGCGGCCAATGCCGCCGCCGCGCAGGATTTCATCCTGTCGAAGAGCGAGGGCTACGACACGGTCGTCGGCGAACGCGGCGGACAGCTGTCCGGTGGCGAGCGCCAGCGCATCGCGATCGCCCGCGCCGTGCTGAAGGACGCGCCCATCCTGGTTCTCGACGAGGCGACCAGCGCGCTCGACGTCGAGACGGAAGATCGCGTCAAGGACGCCATCGACGAGTTGCGGCGCGGCCGCACCACCTTCATCATCGCCCACCGCCTGACCACCGTTCGCGACGCCGATCTGGTCGTGTTCATGGACAAGGGCCGGGTGGTCGAGATGGGGGGGTTCACCGAACTGTCGTTGCGCAACGGTCGCTTCGCCAGCCTGCTGCGCGCCGGCGGCCTGCTCAACGACGAGGAGGTTCGCCGCCTCAGCCGCCCGGTGAACGAAGCCGCCTGAACGTGGCGCGGTTCTCCTTCTCGCCTTGCGGGAGAAGGTGGCCTCGCGAAGCGAGGTCGGATGAGGGGTGCTCCGGCTTGGCTCAAATCTTCATCCAAAATCCAGACTGAGGCGCATTGCGATAAAGACACTAGCGCCTCATTTCTTCGAGCACCCCTCATCCGGCTCGGCGCTAACGCGCCGATCCACCTTCTCCCACAAGGGGCGAGGGAGAGACGCGTCTCGCCGCTGGTTGCCGCAACTCCGCCGGCGGTCTATGTAAGGCCGCATGAGCGACACGACTTCACGCCCCTCCGGCTGGATGGATATTGCCAACCCGACGCGGTTCGTCGGGCTTGCCGACAAGATCGTGCCGTGGCTGGCGAGCGTCGCCGCCGTCGTCCTCGCTGTCGGTCTCTATATGAGCTTCACGGCGCCTGAGGACTTCCAGCAGGGCATCACCGTTCGCATCATGTATATCCACGTGCCTTTCGCCTGGCTTGCCATGATGTGCTACACGCTGATGGCGGTCTCGGCACTGGGCACGCTGGTCTGGCGCCATCCGCTGGCCGACGTGGCGCTGAAATCGGCGGCACCCATCGGCGCCGTCTTCACCGCCCTTGCGCTGATCACCGGTTCGATCTGGGGCAAGCCAATGTGGGGCACCTGGTGGGTGTGGGACGCGCGGCTGACCTCCGTCTTCATCCTGTTCCTGATGTATCTCGGCATCATCGCGCTGACCCGCGCGCTAGACGATGCCGGGCGCGCCGCCTGGGCAGCGGCCATCATAACCCTGGTAGGCTTCATCAACATCCCGATCATCAAATTTTCGGTCGACTGGTGGAACACGCTGCATCAGCCGGCGTCGGTGTTCCGGCTTGGTGGGCCGACGATAGATCCAAGCCTGTTGTGGCCCTTGCTTGTGATGGCACTCGGCTTCACCGTGCTTTTCTTCGCGCTGCACCTGACGGCGATGCGCACCGAGATCCGGCGCCGCCGGGTCATTTCGATGCGCCGGGTTGCCGCGAGGCAGGCTGAACGGTAACTAACGATAGGATCAAGCCATACGCCCGCGTGCTGCCACCGGCAGCGTCTCGATCACCTTGTCGCCTTCGATCAGATGCACCTCGTCGAACAGGTTGGTGACGACGCAGCAATGGTCGGGTACGACGCGCACGCGCTCGCCGATGCGAAGCTCTGCGCCGCCTGACAGCGTGACGTTGCCGTGCTCTTCGCTGAGGCTGGTCACCCTTGCGCCTGAAATGCCCAGCAGCTCGCCGAAATCGGCGAGCCCCAGCGTATCGCTGGAGAGCGCCTTGCTGCCGGCGTCGAGGATGGCGCGTGTCGGCGTTGGGTGGCTGACCACCGTCGACAGCACGGTCAGCGCGCAATCGTCGAGGCTGCCGACGCCTTTGGCGACCTGGTAGCGGTCGAGATAGATGTAGGTGCCGGGCCGGTATTCGGTAACGACGCTATGCTCGCCGGAACGCCACATATCGGGTGTGCCGCCGCTGGAGATGCGCTCGCAAGCAAGGCCGGCTGCGGCAAGTGCTTGCTGCGCATCGGCGAGCCACGCCTCGGTTTCGGCGGCGCGGCCCGCCCCCGGGTAGGTCATCAGGCCGCCGAAGACGAGCCCCCGGACCTTGTCGATCTCGCTCGCCAGCGCGACTGCCTCGCCGGCCGACTGCACACCGCAGCGGCCCATGCCGGTGTCGCATTCGACCAGCACCGGCAGGCGGTGGCCGGGATCGGTAAAGGTGGCGGCAAGCCCCATCAGCGTGTCCATGCTGTCCGTTGTCACCGACAGCGTTACGCGGCCGTGCAGCGCCTTGAGGCGTTCCAGCTTGGCCCGCCCGAAGATATTGTAGGGCAGAAAGATGTCGGTCAGTCCGGCATCGGCCATGATTTCGGCCTCGCCGATCTTCTGGCAGGTGATGCCGATGGCCCCGGCCGCGACCTGCTTTTTCGCCCAGTAGGGCAGCTTGTGGGTCTTGATGTGCGGCCGGAGCTTCAGCCCGTGCCGGTCGGCATGGGCCTGCGCCCGGGCGATGTTGGCTTCTGCGCGGCGGGCGTCGATCAGGATCGCCGGCGTATCGAGGTCGTCTATGCTGCGCATGGAATGTCACCTTTGGGAATTTGTCGGGACTTATGGCCCTGATCGTCGCCGATGTCATGAGGCCAGAATGCGGTTTACGTCGACACCGGATCGGTGTTCGGTTATGCGCTGTAGGTGCCGCCTGAAGAAGGGATCATGATCATGAAACGCTCCGCCATCAACGACATCATCCGCGACGCCGACGCCTTCATCCGTTCGTTCGGCTACATCATGCCGCCCTTCGCCTACTGGTCGCCGGAAGAGATGAAGGCGCACCGGCAGGATTCGTCGGCCATCTTCTCGTCGCGGCTTGGCTGGGACATCACCGATTACGGCCAGGGCAAGTTCGACGAGCTCGGCCTGTTCCTGTTCACCGTACGCAACGGCCGCTACGAGGACATGAAGAAGGGCATGGGCATGCTCTATGCCGAAAAGATCATGATCTCGCGCAAGGATCAGCTGTCGCCGATGCACCGCCACAATATCAAGGCCGAGGACATCATCAACCGTGGCGGCGGCAAGCTGGTGCTGGAGCTGTTCATGCATGACCGCGATGGCGGCATCGATCCGAAGGCCGAAGTATCGGTGCCTGTCGACGGAACCATCTACAGACTGCCTGCGGGTGGAGTGCTGAAGCTCGACCCAGGCCAGAGCGTGACGCTGCTGCCGGGCGTCTGGCACGCCTTCTGGGCCGAGGGCAAGGACGTGCTGATCGGCGAGGTCTCGACCGTCAATGACGATCTCACCGACAACGTTTTTCGCGAGCCGATCGGCCGCTTCGCGGACATCGACGAGGACACAGCACCGCTGCATCTGCTGGTGTCCGATTACGAGAAGTGGGTGGGCTAGGGCAGGAGGTGGCGCTGGTCGGAAATGCCGAAACCGATAGCTAGGAGTCCCAATTCAGCTGCTGCAAAAATGTCCGAAAACCGATTGTGCTGTCACTGAATTCGCTCGTGCTATGCAGTAAAAAAACGATATCCACCGTGGGCGGCGCTTCTATTCTCACTATTATTAGACGCACTCCGTCATCCAGGATCTCAACGCCCGTTTCTCGTTTCCAATTTCCGCCCACTTGCTGAAGTCTGGGGGAGGAATCGTCGAATTGCTCTCGCATCGATTCGTCGTTTGGAAAGGGAGTGTCGGTGAGGCTGCTGAATTCTTCCCAGGACCCAGAGACCGCCGCCTGAATTGCGCGATCTATCCTGGATTCCTCAATCGCGCTAATTTTGACCTGCATCTCGTCCCTCCTCCGGTCTAACGCTGATGCTTGTCGGCCCTGCGGTTGCCCAGCAGGAGCTTGCGTTCGAGATGCGCCCGCAACTCCCCATAATACGCCGTCAGGAATGCGCGTGCGTCATGGGCTTGTGGTGCCGCGCCGATCTTGTGTCCGATCGTTTCGGCCACCGTCCGCAGGGCGAAATAGTCGTCGCGGCGCAGCACCTCCTCCAGCTTGTGGAGTTCGGCAATCCCGTAGGCATCGAGCTGGGTGTGGCTGAACCGGAACGCGCCGGCCGCCGAATCCTGTCGTGCCGACAGGTCTTCAAGCAAGGCGCGCTTCGGCGCCTCGACCACCCAGGTCCCTGCCAACAGGTCGCCAATCCGCATGCGGTCTCGATTGAACAGCGGGAACAAGGCAAACAGCAGCGTCCACACCAGTCCGAAGATTGTCGTCAGTGTGTCGGCAAGGTCGGTCCCGCTGCGTCCGGCGATGATCGACAGCGGCAGGAACACCTCGATCTCGCGCATCAGGTTGCGGGCAATGACCTGGTCGATCGACAGGCCGTCGCCACTGCGCGACGCGACCCGGATGCCGACGATCCGCTTGCCGGGCGTAGCCGCGCGCCGGCCTGCTTCGAAGGCGATGAAGTAGGCGTTGCGCAGAAAGAAGATCAGGATGATCCAGACGACGAAGAGCGGCTGAAATCCCTCGCTGCCAAGGCCTCCCACCCCGAACAGCGCGACGATCGTGATCACGATTGCAGCCACGGCGATGAACGCGACGTCGAGAAGGAAGGCGGAGGCCCGCGTGCCGGCGTCGGCCAGCCTTATCCGGAGATCGACGCCTTCGGGCGTGATCAGCGGCCGTACGGCCGCGAAGGCGGCGCGCCTACCGATCGCCATGCCGCACCGCCCGGAACAGATAGAAATAGCCGAGCCACAGCGCCAGCATGCCACCGCCAATGGCGTAGCGCGTGACGTCGCTGGTGATGGTCTGCCTGCCAATGCCCTCGAGCAGCCCGGCAAACAGCAGCATGACCGAGACCCCGACCATGGCGTTCGCGGCGATGCGACCGGCGCGAGCCGCTGCCGCCATGCGTGTCAATTCGCCGGGAAAGGCGATGCTGGTGCCGATGCGCATGCCGGCCGCGCCGGCCAAAGCGATCGCGAACAATTCGGTGGTGCCGTGGATGGCCAGCCAACCGCCGAGCTCCATGCCAAGTCCCTTGGACCAGTAGACTTGGAACAACGCCCCGATCATGCAGCCGTTGAACAGCATCAGCAGCACTGTCGGCACCGCGAAGGCGAAGCCAAGGGCAAAGGCCAGGATTGAGACCTGGACGTTGTGCGTGAACAGATAGGCGGCAAAGCCTGAGAGAAAGCCATTGTCGCCATCATAAAGCATATTGCGCAGCAGTTCGGCCGAGGTGTCGGGGCCGCGGCCTCCTGCCAGGCCGGGCGGGATGATCGCGTCGAACCAGCTCTTGTCGGATGCCACCAGCCAGGCGCCTGCACCAATGCCGATCACCATCAGCGCGACCGACGCCAATGTCTCGCGCCACAGGTCGCGAATGGCCTCGGGCCAGTCGTGCAGGAAGAAATCGGCCAGGCGCTGCCGCAGCCCGCGACGCGCGCCGTAGAGATAGAAATAACCGCGCAGCGACAGCGCTTCGAGATAGCCGACCAACGCATTGTCGAGCGAGGTTGCGCGCGCCACCGACAGGGAAGACAACGCGGATCTATAGAGCAGGGGCAGCGACAGCAGCTCCTCTTCGGAAAGCGTCCGCGGCGCACGCTTCTCGACACGCGCCAGCAGCGCCTCGAATGCCTTCCAGTCGGCCTCGCGCTCGCGGCGGAAGCTGGCCAGCGACTGGCGTACCGCGTCGCCACGTGCAGCATTGTCGACGACTGGCGCCGTCACAGCAAATCCTCCTGCTTGAACTGCAGATAGCGCTCGACCAGCGCGGGACCCAGCCGATTGTGCTCAGCTTCAATCACATGCGCCCCGAGCAGGCGCAGCCGGCCGATGACGACCTGCCTTTCGCGCAAAAGCCCTCCGGCGACGACCGCGCGGGCAACGTCCTCGCCGGAGCGTGGCGGCATATCGGCCAGGCCCTCCAGTTCGGTGTCCTTCATCAGCATGAACAGCACGAGATGCCGTTCGGTGAGCCGGCCCACGGTGCGCAGCATCAATTCCGCGCTGATCGGATCGACGAAATCGGTGAAGATGATGACGAGCGAGCGGCGGTCGAGCCGCGCCGCGAGCATCGTCAGCGCCAGCGTGAAATTGGTCTCCTCGCTGGAATAGTCGATCTCCGCCGCTCGTTTCTGGATCATCGCAAAGTTGGCGGGGCCGCGCACCGCGCCGCTCGAAACGCGCGGCCTTGCATCGAAGCCGAACAGGCTGACCATATCGCCGCCCTTCAGCGCGATGAACGCCGACAGCAAGGCGGCCGTCACGGCCCGGTCCACCTTAGGCATACCGTCGACCGGCTCGCACATCAGGCGTCCGCTATCGATGGCCAGCACGATGTTGTTGTTCTCCTCGATGCGGAACTCGCGCGCCAACAGCTTGCCGTGGCGGGCGCTGCGCTTCCAGTCGATCATCCGCCGGCCCATGCCCGGCTGGTAATCCTTGAGCGCGTCGAACTCGCGGCCTTGACCGGCGCGGCGCTGCGCATGGCCTTCGGCAAGCGCCGCATGTTGCAGAAGCGTGATCGCTTCGCCGCGAGCGCTGCTGACGTCGGGCAGCACCGCAACCTTGCTTTCCACCGGCAGCACGACCTGGTTCCAGACCAGCCCAAACGGCCCGCGCCAGCGCACCCAGAGACGGTCGAAGCTGGCGACGCCGCGCCGCAGCGCCTGGAAGCGGAGGTTGAGCGACCCGCCTCTGGCGGTCGGCTGCAAGGCCCCGCCGCTGCCGCTCACCGGCGCCAGACGCGCATCGTGGCCGACGCGAGCCTCCGCGGCGCGCGGCCCCGAGTGACGGGCGGTGATTTGCACGCCGAATTGCCTACCGACACCGACCTGCTGCGGCGCATCGATGCTGGCATTCAGCGATGCCCGTCCGCGTCCCGCCGCGGCATCCACCGCCAGGAAGGCAAGCAGCAGGCAACTCCACAGCAATCCCAGATACCAGAAGGACGGCAATGCCAGCGCGACCAGGAAGGCCGGCACCGCGCCGGCAGCGGCTGCCCACACCGCTCGGCCGCTGGGATAGATCAACGTGGTGCTTCCGTCTGGTCGACCAGGTCGGAGACGATCTGCTCGACCAGGCGGCCGTCGATCTGGGCGGCAGGCGAAAGGATGACGCGATGGCGCAGTGCCGGCACCGCCAGCGCCTTGACGTCGTCGGGGATCACATAGGCGCGTCCGTCCAGCGCCGCCCGGGCACGCGCCGCCCGCGCCAGCATGGCGCCGGCGCGCGGGCTGGCTCCGACTTCCAGATCGGCATTTTCGCGCGTAGCCCGAACCAGCGCCGCTATGTAGCCGACGACATCGTCGACAAGGGTGACGGAGCCGACGACTTCAAGGGCCTCCTGCAGCGTCTCGCGGTCCGTCTGCGCCTTGATGCCGTATTGCGCGATGTCGTGCGAGGCGGAGCCGCCGCCGTGATGGACGATGATGGCCCGTTCTTCCTCGGGGCCGGGATAGCTGACGCGGTGCTTGAACAGAAAGCGGTCGAGCTGCGCCTCCGGCAGCGGATAGACGCCCTGGTGCTCGATCGGATTCTGGGTCGCGACGACCATGAAGTTGCGGCCGAGCGAATGCGTGGTGCCGTCGAAGGTGACCGCGTGTTCCTGCATCGCCTCGAGCAGTGCGGCCTGCGTCTTGGGCGGCGTGCGGTTGATTTCGTCGGCAAGCAGGAGATCGCAGAAGATCGGGCCGCGCGTCAGCGTGAACTGCCCGGTCTGGAAGTTGTAGATGTTCGACCCGACGATATCGCCGGGCATCAGGTCCGGCGTGAACTGGATCCGCCCGTAGGCGATCCCAAGCGCCTGGGCGAAGCAGCGCGCGGTCATCGTCTTGGCCGTGCCGGGAGGACCTTCGAGCAGGATATGCCCGCCCGCAAACAAGGCGGTCAGCATCAGGTCGACTGTATCGTGCTGCCCGGTAATCGCCTTGGCAACTTCTTCCCTGATCCGTGTCGCCAGGGCCTTCACATCATCGACGTTCACCGAGCCTCCTTGCCGTCCAGTCGTGCAGCCGTTCTGCTGCCTGTTGCATCTGCGCCAGGTTCTTGGCCTCGCCGGCGGCTTGCGAACGCGTCGTGAAGCCGCCAGCTTGCTCCTTATCGCGAGAGTCGAGCCAGCGGTCGAGCGCTTTGCCTTGCAGTCCGTGCGGTGCCCCGAGCAGCGCGCCGGCGCGCACCCGCATCAAGGCCGCATAGCGGCCTCCCAGCTCATCCAGCCGGCCGGCACGCCGCATGAGCATCGCCGTGGGGTGGTAAACACCCCCCCGGGGGGCGGGGGGGGCGGGCGGGGGGGGAGGCGGCGGGGGGGGCCCGCCCCCCCCCACCGCGGCACCCCCGCGGGGGCCGCGA
>NZ_JAMYLM010000016.1:0-131273 GCF_040317995.1 Mesorhizobium sp. M1334 | reverse complement strand
CAAATTGAACAGGCAGACAGAAGGAGTGTTCCCCGATGACGTTCAACTTTTGTAACTCTGGTCGTAGGTCAGCCTTAGGATGGCCAGCGTATATTAGAACCTCATGACGGCGGCTCGAGTCGAAAAGCAATCAACGAGCGGAGAGGCCGTCGCGTTCCTTGTGACTGCGGTGGCGCGGTGAGGCACAAGGCTCAATGCGGAGCGCCAGCGGCCGCGATCAGCGCCTCGTCGAGAATCCACTTCAGCTTCGCCGAGCGCTGGTAGCTTCATTTGCTTGCCGTTCTTACTTGCCGGGAACGACATGCAGCGGTCGCAGTATGCCATGCGGGACCTTCAATATGTCGCCGTATGTCGCCGCGTCGGATGCCAGGAAGCGGCCAGTGCCAGTTGGACTTTGTGATGGAGCGGCGCAGCGGCGAGCGTCCACGGGCCGTTTTCCTTGCGCCGATCTTCCGCGATCTTGGCCTTTTCCACGCATCGCTGCAGGATTTTCGCGAGGTGAATTGAGACCCGCCACGACGCTGATCTCTGCGACGGTCAAGGCCCGTTCGGCGGGCTCTACTCCGGAACAATGTCCTCTTCTGAAAGTTTCCTTAGATCGCAAAGGAGATTCGAGATGTCAGAAAGCCGCGAATGGTTTGTCCAATGGCTTAGAGATGCCCATGCCATGGAAGAGCAGGCCGAAACGATGTTGAACGGGCAGTTGGGTCGCATCGAGAACTATCCCGAGCTGAGCGACCGGATCCGACAGCACCTCGACGAGACGAAGCAGCAGGCTGCCCGGCTGAAGACTTGTCTCGATCAGATGGACGAGGGTTCATCCACGATGAAGGACGCTGGCGGTAAGCTGACGGCGATGGCGCAATCGCTGAGCGGCGTCTTCGCTGGAGACGAGGTGATGAAAGGATCGCTCGCGAGCTACACGTTCGAGCACATGGAAATCGCCTCCTACACGATCCTGATTGCCGCTGCTCGATCGCTCGGCGAAACGGAGGCTCTTCGGGTTTGCGAAGAGAATCTGCGAGAGGAAGTCGCGATGGCGGATTGGCTGAAAACCCGTCTTCCCTCGACGACCGAGCAGTTCCTTGCGCGGGCCGAAGCGGACAGCGACAGCGCCAAGCGGTGATCGGGTAGGAACGTAGTGACCGTGAACTGGGTGATCGGGATTCGTCCGCTAGCGCATTCCCCTTCGTGAACGCTGGGCAACGAACACGCCTAGCAGGCGGTCCCGAGCTGCGCATTTCGAGAAATTGCAACGACGAGCGATGCTAATATTGCGGCGTCGTCACTTAGAGAGTTGAAGCGTTCGTCTGCGCAAGCCTGGTCGAATACATTGGCACTAGCCAAGATCGGAAGGGCTAGCGCAGCGCTCGGCGAGATCAAGCTTGAGGGGGCGTGTTAAAACGTTCGAAACGAGGTCGCGATAGCGGAATGCCCGAGAACACTCGTCCCTGATCACTGAGCAGTGCGTGCGCGGGCACCGGCAGCGCCAAGCTGGATCGAAGAAAGTTCGTCCTGACAGCGGACAGAGCGCGCCGTTGCGCTCACGTTATGGGGTCGGCAGCACTTGCACGGTTCGGGGTGAATTCCGCTTCAGCCGGTCGCTGGCGGTTTCGCTGAAGGCCGTGACCGACCGGCCGACGATCATCATGCTCGAAGGGGTTGACCGCTTTGTCCGATCTTCTCCGCCGTGCGCGCCGTCCGTGGTTCCAGAATATGCAACCCGATGGCTGAACTCGTCGGGACTCGATAAATGTGAGCGCGGCACCATACTTTGCCTGTTTCTCTGCAATGACCTCTGTCTACGCTCATCCAGTTCGGTCGGTGTCCATCTGCTCATTCAGACGTCGTTGATAGGCAAAGCCGACAGCCGCGGCGACTGCCAAACCCGCCGCCGCCAGAAGGAGTTTGTCCTCGGTATGCTCATTGCCTGATGCGTCTTGAACAGCTAACGAAGCTTCATCGAAGGGTGCGGATGCTTTTGCGACAGTCTCGCCCTGGTGCGGCCCAACGCCGCTATGGCGGATACCCGCAGCCAGACGTTCTGTCTTCTCTTTAACAGTTTCCTTGGCCACGCCGGTCAACTCGGCAGCTTCGCGTTTTATTTTGCCAGCCGTTTCAAGAGCGAAATCACTGACGCTTTCCGCCAAATCGCTAGATTGCTCCTTCAGGCGCTCCTTGGCGTACGATAGGTGATCAACCTGCTGCTCGCTGGGTGGCCGGGCTGAATTGGTCCGCAACAAGCTGATCAATCCCGCTCCGACGAGTGCGGTTGCGATCGGCGGATGGCGGAGGAAACGCCACCCCAAACCGGCCCCAATCGCCAAAGCAGCGCTCGGATTGGCAGCCGCCTTGGCCTTGAGATCGTCAATAATCGCCTGCGCCACCGATTGCATTGAGGCTCTTGCTTTCTCCACCAGCGCATCCTTTGCCTCAAGCGCTTCGTGTTTCAAATCATCGGTAAATTCGGAGAGCGTGTTTGGCGACCGAAGTGTCGACAAGTCCTCGGCGAGCTTAGCCCGGGCAGCCTCAACTTCGTATTCAAGATGCTCAAGTTGCGGATCGGCCATCATAAATCTCTCTTGCCACCGGGGCGGGCAGGTTTGCTCGACCGAGCGTTGCCCGACCGCTGCGATTTGGCCGTTATTCCTTCCGAAGGGGTGGCGCTGCCCGGTTGCAGCTTGGCGGCCGGAGTGGATGAACCGCTCGATCCACTTGGGCTTGGCGAAGGCGGCTGCACGGGTTCACTTGATTGCTCTTCTGACAAGGCGCTTCCAAAGGCGCCCGCAACGTCCCTTGCGACCTCCTTCAGGCCGTCCGAATTCAGCCCATGTTCCTCGGCGGCGCTTTTGAGCCGTTCGCCCGCCTTTGCTGTCGAGGACTTCAAGCGTTCCCCAGCTTTTTCAGCAGCATCCGTCAATCGCTCTCCTGCTGGGCCGAGCGTGCGCCTCTCGACATCGCTGGCCGGCAAAGCAGCAGCTATAGCGGCACCAGCTGCGAAGCCGGCCAGAACAAAAGCCAATGGCTGTTCTTCCACCATGCGGCCAATCGTGTCTTGCAACGTTGATTGGGCTTGCTGCACCACGCGCCCTGACTTCTCGGATACGGAGCGACCGGCCTGTTCTGCGTATGACGCGGCGGATGATGCGTACTGACTTGCGGTTTCACTCACCTTCTCCCCAATGCCGGCTAAATTGTCGCGCATGGCCTCTGCTGTCTCGCTAGCCTCTTCCTGCGCTTTGGACGCCCCGCCGCTGGCGGTGCGTACGTGCGGAGCATTTTGGCGCCCGTCGGTTGCACGGGATTGCTCGCGATGCCCGGCACTTGAACTGCGGCTGCGCATTAGCAGCGCGCACCCTGCTGCGACGAGCAGAAGGCCTTCGGGATTGTTCCTAGCGGAGCTGAGAAGCCATTCTTTCGTTCCAAAATCCTGGACCTGTGAATTGCGGCTCATGTTAATTGCTCCTTGGTTGTCGCAATATCCTGCTTTATTTGGCTTATGGAGTGTGTCGGCAGAAGTTCTTTTTGCGCATCAGCGCGGCCCCGATAGTAGGCGAAAGCAGCGGCGAGGGCCGTTGCGGCCGCGACGATCAGACACGACCAGTGCAGGGCCATCCCTAAGCTGGCTATTCCAAGTACGAGGGCTTGCACTAGAAGCAGAGCGGCGACCACTCCCAGCACGCCAGCAGCAGACATCCACACACCTGCTTGGAGCTTCGTTGAGACGTTGGCGGACAGCTCCGCATGCGCCAGGCGCAACTCTTTTTGAAAGAGGTCGGCGACGTCCGCCAACACTGCCGACAGTGCTTGAGGGAGAGGCGAATTCTTCAGTTGTTCCTGTGCCATCAGATCAGTTCGCTCCCTGCCGCCTTCCCTTGATGGACTCTGGTGCGGGAGGCGCGCTCTTCAGTGTGCGGAACGTCAAAAAGCCCGCTACGGCGGCCAGCCCAAACACCAAACCCGGCTTGCGCCTCGCCAAATCGGACGCTGCAAGAACCAGCTGATCGACGGACCTGTCTCGCAGGTCGTCTGCGTATCCATCAAGCCTATTCGCGAAGGTTCGCACGACCCCAGCGACTATCGGTGCGTTTGCGTCGAGGTCCTCGGCCGCACGCTTGGTCGAACTCGCCAGTTGGCCCATCACCTCGGCGCCGCTGCCGACCTGACGGTCCAACATCTCCTTCACCTGATTGGTCACGGTGGACGCGCCACCAACGGCCGCCCGTTTGGCGGTTTCCGCTGCCCCTTGCGCTATGTCGGACGCTTTGGATAACGTGCCGCTTACGGTCGCTCCTATGTCTTCCGAGGTACCGTCACCAGCTCTTACCGCAGTCGGGGGACGCCGTTCAGAATTCCGGTTGTTCATGGTTTCCTCCATTCGAGGAGCAAACGGAGGTAAGGCCCGTTGGTTCCCAATGAGTGACCATCTGGGGTGTCAAGTTGCGTTTGCGAACTCGTGGCGCGCATCGCGTGCTTTTGCATTGGGAATGATGGGTAGCTTGCGGGCGGGCGCAATGCGAATAGTCATCTTTTCCTTTCCTGTCTGAAGGCGCGGAGGGATCATATCTGGCGACGGTGAGCGCGATGAGGAAGAGCATGGAGCGCGGACCTTTACGGCCGCCGCGCACCGGTCTTCGACCGCTGCGTCTGCCGCTGTCATTGGCGATCGGCGCCAAGCCCACGAGTTTGGCGATGGCCTTATTGGAAAGGTGTCAATCTCGGACAACTCGGCCATCAGGAGTACGCGGGGCCCTTGACCGAACCGAAGGCCTGATCGAGACAGGCCCACAGCGGATCGTCGTCGAGTAGCGAGGCGATCTCGCCCTTCAAGTCGGCGGCTCTGACGCTTGAGCAGAACAATGAACCTCGTCGAGGCTGGCGAGGTTTCGGCATCGGCGACGATGCTTTTGCGTTGCTTCTGGATGGTGAGATCGCCAGTCCTGGGCAAGCCGGGCGACCAGCGCCTTGAGCCGTTGCTCACGCTCGGCTGCAGCCGCTTGACGATGGCGTGCAAATTGATCTGCGCGCTACGCGTTGCGCTCGTCCAAACGCGACTGCTGGTCGGCGGCATCGGCCGGTCCGCCCAGTGTGTCGGCGACCGTGGCACCTCGCGCACCCATCGGCTGCTGCGCACCTGTGGTGGTGTCCATCGCTGTCTGATGCTCCATCTCGGAATTCAGCTCCGCACCTACAACCAGGATAATCACAGAAATCCAAGTCCACATCATCAAGCCGATGACTGCCCCAAGAGCTCCATACGTGGCGTTGTAGTTGGCGAAGTTTTCAAGATAATAGGAGAAGCCTATCGAGACTGCGATCCAGACCACAGCGGCGAGGAAGGCGCCCCATGTCGCCCATTGCCACTTTGCCCTTTCCCGGCTGGGTCCGTAGCGGTAAATCAGCGTGATCCCGACGCCCACCATGATCAGCATCATCGGCCACCGAAAGATCCGCACAAGGGCTTCGGTCCAGCCGCCGAGGTTCAGCAGCACAAGCATGGCCGGCACAATCCCCACCGAGATGATAAAGCCGATACCAATGAGGATGGCGCCAAGTGTGAAGCCCAAGGCCAGGAGATTCAGGTGGATGAAGCCGCGCTTTTCACTCTCCTCGTAGGCGATGTTCATGGCTTCGAATAGCGTCTTTATGCCGTTACTGGCGCTCCACAGTGCGACGGCAAGGCCGAAGATGAAGCCGAAGCTGAGCGCGCCAGCCTTCTGAGCGGCCAAGGACGCAAGCTGAGATCTGATAATATCCAGACCTCCCGAAGGCAGTACGCCGCCAAGGAACGCAATGTGCTCAGCGATGGTCTGAGGATCGGCGACGAAACCATAGATGGACACGAACGCGGCAAGCGCTGGAAAGAGGGCAAGAAGCAAATAGAATGCAGCCCCCGCCGCGATCAGCATAACACGGTCCTCGGTTACCTCAGCAAAGACCCGCCACAGCACGTCCTTCCAGCCGCGGCTGGGAATCTCTGACGGCCATTCGGCATTGCGTCCGCGGCTCTCCCGTTCGGCCCGCCGCTCAAGTTGCATTTGACCTTCGTAAGCGTCCTCGGTTGTTTTCTTCGACATGGCCGCCGGTCCGGAGCATCTTCTTCGCGGGGCAAACGTATAATAGCGCCAAAGGATGCAGGTGCAGACCTGCGCTTACAAATAAACATCCGCCGCCTGCAGCAACACCTGCGCCATCCCCACTTGGCCCTTCGGCTCCCATGCCCATGTGGCGGGGGATGCGACGGCTGAGCGTGCATGTTGTCGGGACGACGCAGCCTGATCTAAATCCTCATTGCGCTGGATCATTTTAACGACACCCACGTTACCAGCCATGATCTCACTCGCGCCTGAACATCAGTTCGTCAACGCCGGAAGCATTCGGCTTCATGTCGTTCAGGCCGGGCCTGCCGAGGGTAAGCCGGTCATGCTCCTGCACGGCTTCCCGGACTTCTGGATCGGCTGGAGACGGCAGATCGGTACGCTCGCTTCCGCCGGATATCGGGTCATCGTTCCCGACCAGAGGGGCTACAACACCAGCGACAAGCCAGAGGGCATCCGCGAGTACACGCTCCCCAAGCTCCTCGGCGATGTCGTCGCCCTGGCCGACGCGCTCGGCATCGGAAGGTTTCACCTCGTCGGCCATGACTGGGGCGGCATCGTCGCTTGGGCCGCCGGGGCAAAGTTGCCTCATCGCCTGGACAAGCTCGTCATCCTGAATGCGCCCCATCCCGAGGTGCTGTTTACCCATGCCCTGCGATCTCCGACGCAGTTTCTGCGGAGCAGCTACGCGGTTTTCTTCCAGATCCCCTTGCTGCCCGAAGCCGTTTTGGGTGCGCGCCGCTCGGCCTTGCTCGCACGGGCACTCAGGACATCCAGCCGGGAAGGCGCCTTCGAAGAAGAGGAGATTGCAGAATATCGGCAGGCTTGGGAGCGGCCGGGGGCGCTGACCAGCATGCTCAACTGGTATCGCGCCTTGCGCTTTCGCCCGAGCCTGAAGGAGCGGATCACGACGCCCACTCTTGTTATGTGGGGGATGCAGGACCAGGCTCTGGAATCCGGGCTGGCCAAGCGCAGTCTCGCCCTTTGCGACGATGGCCGCCTGCAGACTTTCGAGGAGGGGACGCATTGGGTTCAACGCGAAGAGAGCAACGCGGTGAATGCGGCGCTTCTGGCGTTCCTGGAGGGCTGAGGAACTCAAAAATGGATAGAAACTGGGGGCAGCGTCAGATGGAGCCGGAGGAGGCCTGCAGGGCATTCCTGGCTGCTGCAAAAGAGGAGGGGACATTACAACTAGCTAAGTTGGATTGCGGTATAAGGTTCTATTATCTCCGACCAACACCGCGCTTTGCGGAGTAGATCGACAATGAGATCGACATCGTCCGTCGCCCTGACATCCCCAAGCGTGACTTCGTCGGTAATGAAAAGAGCGGTCGTGCATCCGCCCACAAATATCAGATGCTCCCGAAAGTCGCTTCCCAGCGCCTCGGCTACTATCTGTAGCATGTGGAGCAGCTGGCCTCGGATGGTCATTTCTTCAGAAGCCTTTCAGAAAGCCGCTCACCGGCAAGGCCCACCTCCCGCTGGTTTCCGAGCCGGATCGCATCGACAAGCGCAAGATATTCGTCCAGCCGCTCATCTTTCGGAACAGCTTCAGGCACGCTCTTAAACAAGGGCTCGATCGATTGCCCCATATCCCGGCCTTCCGCAAACGGCCAGATGTGGATGTACTCACCGCCGCTTATCAGCAGTCCTTTTAGCATTGGCGCGGCAAAGGCCGTCGGCATGCCGCGCGTGATGCCGCCCGCCTTGCGGGGAACACAAATTTCAGTCCGTGGACGATAAAATTGTGTAGATTGCGGCGATGGGGATTGGCTCGGCCCGTATCTCGATCTTTGATGGCGAGTCCCGACGAGAGGCTTCGCTTGATGGAAGCGTCAATCTCGTTTTGCTGATCCCGAGTAGCGATTCCAGGCCGCGAACTGAGTACGGGGCCCCGCCCGAGAAGCTCCAATGAAGCTCCCCGGAGCCAACTTGCCCCTCCTGCTCCTGCAAGCTCACGAGCTTCAGAAGCACCACGATATCCTGACTTCTCATCCCATTCATGCGGTGTGTCCTCTGTCCTAGGACTAAGGACATAAGACCATATCAAGGTGTATGACCCCAGTGCAGAGCGAACTCAGAAAACATCAAGTTCTGGCAATGGCTTGCGCCGTCTCACTCGGCCTCAGCAAACTCGAAAGCCAACTCTCCGCCAGCGAACTGGCCGGGACGAACCGTCCTGATTTCGCTGCCGACCTCCATGATGATGCCGCAGTATTCTTGACCCATGTGCATGGGGCTTCGACATTCTGGATCCCCCTATACGGCCACAGGTCCGAGCCGCAAATGCAGGTCGCCGAGAGCTGGATGATGGGTCAGTCGGATGAAGAACCTTCGGGTCGGCGACTTCATCGCAGCGGATATCGCCAGGAGACGCTTTCCGCCTGAAGCCCTCGGCAAGCGTAGAGAGCTCGCGCTTTTGTTCAAAAATCTCGCGGCGCTTCGCACGGACGCTCGGCTGTCTTCGCGTCCGGGACAGCCAGGACCCACTTATCCGACGGTGAATTTCTGCGCTGGCCAAACAGTGCGGCTGCACCTTATCAAAAATCGCGATCAGGATTGCGCGGAGAACTGGGCTTGATGAGCAGATGATTCTCCGTGGTCTCTTCGACCGCGAGTGTCTCGGCTCGACGGCATCGGTCTTGGCATCGCGATCCCTCACGCTCTGCTGGGCACGATCTCTTCGCCAGTCGTGTCTTTGACACGCTTGGTCCAGCCCGTTGACTTCGACGGGCCCTACGACGATCAGTCGATCTCATTTAGACTGTGCAGCCAGGGCCTTCTCACGTCCAGGCTAATAGCCCGTTTTGAGGCGTTTCGGCTGCCGCGGGAGAAGGCAGTATTTCGGCTTCAAGTGGGGCGGCTCTTCAGTGTTAGCGAGGCCGGCATGACCTCACATCAGATCTTCAACCATCCGCGCAATTTTCCCCAGACCTGCGGTGGTCCCTCTTGTTCTAAGGAGTCCCTGTTCAGCCGCGGCCGCCTTGAAGGCCTCGAGCGCAGCTTGCTGGCTGCAATGCCCGGCGAGGGACTCCTCGACCATTCGGATCGCGTTGAGCCGCCCCGGCTTTCCCATTCTAGGCCATGGTTGCTGAAGCACCTTCATTGCGTCGGCTATGGACGCGACCACCGTCAGGTTGCGATTGAGGCAGATTGTAATTGGACTGAAGGCCCGCATTCTTGTCGCTCCCCACGATTGAACGCAGCTAAACGCGAAGACAAGGGCAGTGGTTGCATGAATGTGGATTACCGCGAATTCAAAGAATCGCTGGCCGATGCGATTGAGGCTGAGCTGGCTCTCCTTGGGCCCGGCACTTTGCCTAGCCGGACCATCCTCTCGTCGTACAACAGGACCCGGCCGGCAAAAAGCATCTGTGCACCGTCCGACGCCGCGAACTATTTTTCGAGCTCGTCACGCCGCTTGCCGACGGCTTCTCAAGCACACCGCGACGAATTCGACGGCTGTGAGGGAGGAGATGAAAAGATTATGGTCGTTTCGTTGGGCCGTCCTTTAGAGCAGGGGCTCCGAGGCGGTTTGTATCGAGCAGATGTCGCATCAGATCTTGACCTGGAGATCGGCTCCGGCAGCGGGATCGGCGCAGCGCGGCAAGGATGCCACGTTCCTTCGGCGGCCCACCGGCGATGGTCTGGCTGACGGCCCCGCGAAGGCGCGAAGCATCGAGGTCTTCTTCTGCCAGTCGGGCGAGCCAACTTTCTTTGGCTGGGAGGGCGGTGCAGTGCTTCGGCTCGGAACTGTTGACACATGCGCCAGGCTGGCAGACCGGAAGCGGCGGCGTGCCCTGACGTCATGGAGACTAGCCTCGCTTCCGAAGCCGCAGATTGTGATCTCGTTGGCTATGCAGAGCATCCAGCCGTCGTTTTGATCCGTTTCCGTCATCCAGAGCCAGCGACCATCCATGAGATCCGTCTCAAACGCTTAAAAGCCGGTCTTGCCCCGCCGCGACTGTGTGGAAATCAGCCATGTTTCAAAGTCGGAATGCTGGACGAACTCGACAAGGAACTGGAGCGACGCAAGCACTGCTTCGTTCGCTACGCCGACGACTGCCCTCTATGTTCGCAGCGAGCGTGCGGGCGCACGGGTGATGGCCAGCGTCGAACACTTCCTCGACAGGCGTCTGAAGCTGAGGGTCAAGATACGGAAGAGCGCGGTCAGCTTGGGAGAGGAGCGTTTCATAGTCTGGTGGGGCCTAATTCGCCTCGTAGTCCTAGTGGTCACCTATCGGCGCTCACCGGTCCCCTGAAGCGCCCGATAAACGCTCCGCTCACTGACCCCCAGTCCCTTTGGCTATCGCTGTTCTGGTCATGCCCTCGGCATCCAACTTCACGATCTTGTCGCGCTTCCCCATCGCTGTTGGCTTCCGTCCTGGGTACTTGGTCTTGTCGCCTTTTGGCGGCATCGATCCCGATCCGTTGGCGCTCCAGCGTGACGCTACGCTCAAGGCCATCCGCCAGTATCTGGCGCCCTTCTACAAGTGGCGGCAGGCCGAGATCGTGGCGGCGGCCGAGCCGCTGATGCCTGGCCACCAGGCCTTTATCCGCATCATCAACCGGCGCGATCAGGCCAGACCTTTGATACGCCTGTTCGTGGCCTCCACGCTCATATCGGCGCAGCGGGCGCTCGACATCACTAGAGCTCATTTGGCAAGCAGCCCGCCGCTATACACTGGCCGTGTCCAGGCGTGGGCGTGGCCTTTCCGCTTGGGTATTAGGGTGCGGCCTGCCCGATCGGCCGTCCCTCGATCGACCCTGAGTTGCTGATCCGCATGCGGATCGTCGGCCAGCTCGTCCTCGACTCGATGAGCGAAGTCGTCGACGCCGTGCGCACCGGGAAGACAAGCCTGGAGCTGTAGCGGCCTCGCCTGTCCCGCCCCGGTGTCGTCGCTTCGCTGGCGCCACGGTGAGAACGCATAGATCTGGTCCAGTATTTTCAGCAACAGAACGTTGAGCTGGCGGGAACTTGCTCGCCAGCCGAGTTGAGTTCAGGCGGTGGTCGGGGGAGATCAGCCAGCCACACGCTGGTGATTCCAACCTGAGCCGATGTGCCAATCAGCAACCTTCGTCGGTCTTTTTCACCTGGCCCGGCGCGGCGGTGTTGGCTGCCGTGTCCTGCTGACCAGGCGCCGCCTGCTGAGCGCTGCCAGTCTGCTGGCCGGGCGCGCAGTCTCTGGCCGAGTTCGGATTTGTGGTGCCGCTGGTGGTGGTCGTGTCGGTGCCTTGATCGCCGGACATGTTGGTCCCGCTGCTCGTCGTGCCGGTGCCCTGATCCGTCGTGCTGGGCATGGTCGTCGTGGTCGAGGTTCCGCTCGTCGAGGTTCCGCTCGAAGTTCCGCTGGTCGTCTGGGCAAAGGAAAGCCCGGCCGACACCGCCAGCACGGCCGAAGCCAAAAGGATGCGTTTCATCTTCTTTCTCCTGTCTGAATGCGCGGGATGCGCCTGGCAAATTGAACAGGCAGACAGAAGGAGTGTTCCCCGATGACGTTCAACTTTTGTAACTCTGGTCGTAGGTCAGCCTTAGGATGGCCAGCGTATATTAGAACCTCTTGAAGAGGACACTGCCCGCACCAGAATCCATGGCATGGCTCGGGGAATAGGCATTGGTGACCAGGTGGCGATTACTGCCACGGTTCGAAGGCGGATAACAGAGGACCGCGTAAGCGTCTCTATCCCAGGTTACGACTTCCCACATTCCATCATCGACCACACCAAGGTGAACCGAGGCCAGCAAATCGACCTGAAAGGCGAGGTCACGCGCATCGACGAGGACACCGTGACGATCGACCTCGGGCCGCTGGTCACGGTCGACCGTGACAAGGTCCGGCTAATGGAGAAATATCGGCCGCCAAAACGACGAAAGGCACTTGTCGATGCCCCGGATTAGAACCGACAACATCGCGACCGGCTATGAGGGCAGGCCGCATGACGGGCCGGTAGAGGACGAGTCGAAGCACTTGGTCTACTGCCCAGTCTGCGGCCAAACGTTCGACGCGCGCGATCTTGGACAGGTGTTCCACCACGCTGAGCCGCAGCACGAGCCGCTTCCGGTCGAGCAATAGTCCAGCTAGTTGAGCTCCGGCGGCAGACCGACGTTGAGACCCTTCAGCGCGCCACACGTTGGATTAGAAAAAGGGTGCTGCGTGCACCCCGCCTTCCCCGCGCGCCGATGTTCCACCTGGACCGCAAAAAAGTCCCGCCGCACTGCCAGAACGGCGGGATCGATCAAACGCTTTGCACCAGGCGGGGGGATGCGGGGGGTTGGGCTTGCCAAGTGAGCGCGGACCAACCCTAAGCGCAACGGCGGCAACGCGTCCACCAACCGCCGGTTGGAGCGACCGGACGATTGAGCCGCCGGCAGGTCAGGTCATCCCGGGTAGCTATCGCTCGCAACCAGACGGTAGCGGAAATTGTTGCGGATGTGGTCGTTGAAATAGCGGCCCTTGGCGAACGCGGCCCGGAACGCGGCAAAGGTTTCCGGCGGTACCCCCTCAAACTCGTACCGTTTACGGCTGGCGACGAACCACACCGAGAGGGTCCTTCTATCCAGATCATATTCCACCTTGCGGATCGAAGTAGATGGCATGAGCACCACAGGCCGAGGCCCGCGCCTTGCGGGAGCGCGGGCCGATCGGGATACCGATCTGCAGCAATACCTGCAGGTGGAGGATTCGCTGCGTGCACCGAACTTTCGCGGCGGTCCAGTGTTCCCAATCGAATGCACAAAAAGCTAGCTGCACCTTTCGGCATCACGTGGACGTTGGATTTCTGAGAAAGCGGGAGCGTCAATACCAACTTCTGGCGATGGAATTTTCCCGTGAGATAGGCACGCTCCAGGCGAAGGAGTGGATCGCCATGACCGCCATCGCCTACAACCTTGCCAACGATATCAAAGGATCGTGGAGGGTCGTCTTCGTGCCGGACGAACTGCATCTGTATGTGGAATTCAGCCAGCCAGACGCCGACACAAACCCGGTTGATTGGATGAGCGTTGATGATTTCCTTGCATGGCAGCCGAAAGGCGCGCTTCACAAGCGAGCGCGCGACAGCTTGGTTTCGCTCATTTGCAACGCGCTGACAGGGCGATGAGACAAGGGAAAACCCGCGCCGAGATCGAGTGCGAGCGCCGCGGGTGGGCCTATTCGACGTCCCGAAGGCACCGCGACGATGCCGCCAACGCGATAGCTAAAGCTCTTATCGGTGAGGCGCGCGGGCTTGGCTTTGAAGCGTCAGCGGCGCGACATTTCACCTTTCGCTCGGTGATCGCATTTTCGATGTCGATGTCGCTGACGTTAAGCTTTCTCACGAACTCCGCGTACGACCAGGCTGGCGTTCGTCAATCGACCTCCTGCAAGCCGAGACCGAACCAAGATCGAGGCACAAATGGTTCACGCTTCGTGCTTCGAAGCGCGTAAAAAGGCAGTGTGGATCCGCCATCCATCGCCGGCCAGAATCTTCCTCGCTACCCGCACAAACGCGTCGGCTCCAATGATAGGCGGGCATATCTTCCGGACTTGTCTGAGGTTTGTCTGTCAGCACATCTAATGTGCCTGCACAGAAGCCAACATTTCTGCGACCAACCGCGTACCTGGCACCGCCGACAGGTTGCTGCGGCGGATTTTCGCTTTCGCAGGTGAACAATGCCTATCAACCTTGTCATCGCACCTGGTCGCACGTAGAGGCCGTTCGAATTCTCATCGCTCGGCGCGATGTTTGGTCCGTCTGCCCAGAAGAGCGGAGCAAGCCATTGACACCCACGAAGTTGCTGATTGGGCAGATCGCTGTCGTATTCACAATTGTCATTCTTGGCGTGTGGACTGCAACCCAATGGTGCGCCTACATGCTCTCCTATCAGCCGCCACTCGGCGCGCCCTGGTTTGTGACAGTCGGCTGGCCGATCTACCAGCCGTGGAAACTGTTCGAATGGTGGTTCCAATTTGACGCCTATGCGCCTGAAGTCTTCGACAAGGCTGGCATACTTGCCGGAGCCAGCGGGTTCCTGGGCTGTGCCGCCGCGATAGCTGGGTCCCTCTGGCGCGCACGGCAGCGGGGGTTGGTCACCACCTATGGGTCCTCACGATGGGCCATGAAGCTGGAGATCGAGAAGGCGGGCCTGTTTCAGCCGGCCGGCGTTTTCCTTGGCGGACTGAATTATCGCTATCTGCGCCATGACGGACCGGAACACG
Source organism: Mesorhizobium sp. M1334 (assembly GCF_040317995.1). Lineage (NCBI taxonomy): Bacteria > Pseudomonadati > Pseudomonadota > Alphaproteobacteria > Hyphomicrobiales > Phyllobacteriaceae > Mesorhizobium > Mesorhizobium sp. M1334. Next base: position 116,977 of record NZ_JAMYLM010000016.1, on the reverse strand, counting down.
TCATGGCCTTTGCGCCGACACGGTCGGGCAAGGGCGTCGGACTCGTTGTTCCAACCCTTCTTTCCTGGACCGGCTCGGCCGTCATTCACGACATCAAAGGCGAGAACTGGCAGCTGACCTCTGGCTGGAGGTCGAAGTTCTCGCACTGTCTCTTGTTCAATCCGACCGATCCGAGATCGGCGCGGTACAACCCGCTGCTGGAAGTGCGCAAAGGTCCAGATGAGGTCCGCGACGTTCAGAACATCGCCGACATTCTCGTCGATCCGGAAGGCGCGCTGGAGCGGCGGAACCATTGGGAGAAGACCAGTCATTCACTTCTAGTTGGCGCCATCTTGCACGTGCTCTACGCCGAAGAGGAAAAGACACTCGCCCGTGTCGCCACCTTCCTGTCGGACCCGCAACGCTCATTCGCTGCGACACTGCAGCGGATGATGACCACCAACCACCTCGGCACGGTGGACAAGCCCCAGGTCCATCCGGTCGTGGCCTCGGCGGCTCGTGAGGTGCTGAACAAGTCAGAGAACGAGCGCTCAGGCGTTCTCTCGACCGCCATGTCGTTTCTCGGGCTCTATCGTGATCCAACGGTGGCCGCGGCAACATCGGCCTGCGACTGGCGCATTGCCGACCTTGTGGATGCCGAGCGACCGATGTCGCTGTATCTGGTCGTGCCGCCGTCGGATATCTCGCGCACTAAGCCCCTGGTGCGATTGGTGCTCAATCAAATCGGCCGGCGGCTGACCGAGCGCCTGGAGGGCGATCCAAAGAAGAGCCGCAAGCATCAGCTCCTGATGATGCTGGATGAATTTCCGGCGCTCGGTCGGCTCGACTTCTTCGAGACTGCGCTCGCCTTCATGGCAGGCTACGGCATCCGCGCTTATCTGATAGCGCAATCGTTGAACCAAATCTCCAAGGCCTATGGCGAGAACAACGCCATTCTCGACAATTGCCATGTGCGGATTGCCTTTTCCTCAAATGACGAGCGCACGGCCAAACGCATCTCGGACGCGCTCGGTACCGCGACGGAACTCAGATCGATGCGCAACTATGCCGGCCATCGGTTGGCGCCCTGGTTGTCCCACGTCATGGTAAGCCGCCAAGAGACCGCTCGCCCCCTGCTGACGCCGGGTGAGGTGATGCAGTTGCCGCAGGCTGACGAACTAATCCTGGTTTCGGGATTGCCGCCGATTCGCGCCAAGAAGTTGCGTTATTACCAGGATCCGAATTTCACGGAGCGAGTGCTGCCTTCGCCGGTGCTGCGCGACGGTGCCTACGCGGATCGGCCCACGTCGCGCCCGGACGATTGGAGCGGACAGGTGCGCGGCCTGGATCGGCGTCTTGCTGGCGACGACGACAGTGCCGGCGCGGCAATCGAAGACGGAGGTGTCCAGCAGCAGCGCCATCCGGGCCTGCCCGAAGAACGGACCCTCGTCGCCCAGGAGCCTGATCATGGCGATCTGTTCACGCCCGCAGACGATGACTGCGAGACGCTCGCCGACAAGCGCGTCATGGATCGGATTTCCACCGCAGCACGTGCGTACGGCCTCAATGAGGGAATGGGCGACGACAAGGACATCGTGCCCGGCTTCTGAACGGCGCGCCATACGCGGGCGCATCTCAGCGTAGATAACGGCCGTAAGCGATTTCGAGGATCTCGACGATGCTCGTTCCCGTCGCCGTTGCATCAGCGCCGGTCAGAGGGAACAAGCAGCATGAAGCCCCACCGCATTCGTCACCAGTTTTTGCTTGGACCCGAGTTGAGCGAGAAGCTGGAGAACCTCAGCCGCAATCCATCGACCACCAAATCGGCCATTGTGGCGCACGCGGTCGAGGCCTTTATCGAGCGGCGTGGGGAGAATGAACTCGACCACCGCTACGGCAAGAGGCTCGACCGTCTTTCCCGTGACCTCGGACATGTCAGGCGCGATGTCGAGATGATCCTGGAGAGCCTGGCGCTCTTCATCCGCTTTTCGATCACGCTTCATGCTCACACGCCGGTGCCGGACAAGGCCACGCAAGCGATTGCCCAGGAGCGCTTCGAGAAATTCGTCGAACAGGTCGGCCGCCAAATCGCTTCCGGGAAACGGTCACTTGGCACCGACGATCGCAGGGGAGGGGAAGGATGAGTTCTCATCCGGAAGCCGACCATCGCCGCCGCGCCATGCTGCGCACCGCCATGGGTCCGGCGATCACCGAAGCCCTTGCCGATCCGACCGTCATTGAGGTGATGGTCAATCCCGACGGTGCGCTGCGGCTCGACCGGTTGGGTGAAGGCCGGGTCGACACCGGCGTGCACATGCATCCTTCTGAGGCCGAACGCATCATCCGCCTGGTCGCCTCCCACGTGCGCGCCGAGGCGCATGCGGACAATCCGATTGTCAGCGCCGAATTGCCATCGGGCGAGCGCTTCGAGGGTCTGCTGCCGCCTGTCGTGCTGGGGCCATGCTTCGCCATCCGAAAGGCTGCGGCGAAACTCTACACGTTGGCCGACTATGTCGCCGACCGGGTCATGCTGCCGCTGCAGGCCGATGCGCTGAAGAAGGCGGTCCGCGAGCGGCGCAACATCCTGGTCGCCGGCGGCACGTCGTCGGGCAAGACAACACTTGCCAATGCGCTGCTGGCACAAGCCGCCGATTGCGACGAGCGGGTGATCCTGATCGAGGACACGCGCGAACTGCAATGCGCGGCGAAGGATTGCGTTGCCTTGAGGACGAGGCGGGGCTCGGTCACGCTCGCCGATCTCGTGCGCTCGACCCTGCGGCTCAGACCCGACCGCATCATCGTGGGCGAAGTCAGGGGCGCGGAAGCCCTGGACATGCTGAAGGCATGGAACACCGGGCATCCCGGCGGCATCGCGACGGTTCACGCCAATTCGGCGCGCTCCGCTCTCTACCGTATCGAGCAGCTCGCCCAGGAAGCCGTCGTCACCGTTCCCCGCCGCCTCATCGCTGATGCGGTAGATCTGATCGTCTTCATCGCTGGGCGCGGATCCTCGCGCCGCATTGACGCGATCGCTGAGGTCACCGGTCTCGACAGCAGCGGTGATTACGCCCTCACCCCGCTCACGCTTCCGCAACTCCAGCAGTTTTGAAAGGTCACCTCATGCTCAAGAAGCTTCGCTTCCTTTCGTCCACCGCGCTCGCGTTTCTTCTCACCGTCCCGGCCCACGCAGCGGGCTCCGGCATGCCTTGGGAACAGCCGCTGCAGCAGATCCTTGAGTCGGTCCAGGGACCGGTCGCCAAGATCGTCGCGGTGATCATCATCATCACCACCGGCCTGACCCTTGCTTTCGGCGACACGGCAGGCGGTTTTCGCCGGCTGATCCAGATTGTCTTCGGCCTGTCGATCGCCTTCGCGGCATCGAGCTTCTTTCTCTCCTTCTTCTCCTTCGGCGGCGGGGCACTCGTCTGATGGCCACCGGAGAGCAGCATATCGAGGGTTTCGAAGTCCCCGTTCACAGGGCATTGACTGAGCCGATCCTGCTGGGCGGCGCGCCGCGAGCGGTGGCGATCCTCAACGGCACGGTGGCCGCCGCCATCGGACTTGGCCTGCAGCAGTGGATCGCCGGACTGGCGCTCTGGATCGCCGGCCACACGCTCGCGGTCTTTGCCGCTCGCCGCGATCCGGACTTCGCCAGCGTGCTTGTCCGTCATCTTCGCCTGAAAGGGTGGCTTGCATGCTGAACCTTTCGGAGTATCGCGGCAAAGCCGATCGGCTGGCCGATCATCTGCCCTGGGCCGCTTTGGTGGCGCCCGGCATCGTGCTCAATAAAGACGGTAGCTTCCAGCGAACCTTCCGGTTCCGTGGCCCCGACCTTGAAAGCGCGACCGAAGCCGAGTTGGTCGGCATCTGCGCACGAGCCAACAATGCGCTACGAAGGTTGGGCTCCGGATGGGGGTTGTTTTTCGAGGCCGAGCGCGTTGAAGCGCTGGGCTATCCGAGCTCGGCTTTTCCCGATGCTGCCTCATGGCTGGTCGATGAGGAACGGCGCGCGGCCTTCGAGGGCAAGGTCGCGCACTTCGAGAGTCGCTATCATCTGACCTTGGTCTTCATGCCGGCGCCAGATGGCCAGGCGCGGGCGGAAAGCGCACTGGTCGACTCGCATCACTCGGGAGGGGCTAGAGACTGGCGCCAGGAGCTGGCGTGGTTTCGCGACGAGACCGACCGCGTCCTGGATTTGCTGTCCGGCTTCATGCCGGAAGTGCGCGCCCTCGATGATGCCGAGACGCTAACCTATCTGCACGGCACAATCTCGACCTACCGCCATCCGGTCGCCATGCCGGAAACGCCAATGTATCTCGACGGTGTTCTGGTTGACGCGCCGCTTACCGGCGGCCTGGAGCCGATGCTGGGTGAGCAGCATCTGTGCACCCTCACCGTTCTTGGTTTCCCGAACGTCACCCGGCCAGGGATCCTCGACGCGCTCAACCATCAGGATTTCGCCTACCGCTGGATGACGCGCTTCATCCCGCTCGACAAGACGGAAGCCACAAAGACACTGACCCGGTTGCGCCGTCAGTGGTTTGCCAAGCGCAAATCGGTCGCAGCCATCCTGCGCGAGGTCGTGACCAACGAACCCGTCCCTCTCGTCGATAGTGACGCCGACAACAAGGCGCTCGATGCGGATGCCGCCCTTCAGGCATTGGGCGGCGATCACGTCGGCTTCGGCTATCTCACCACAACGGTGACGGTATGGGACCAGGACCGGCAGGCCGCCGCGGAAGAGCTCCGAGCGGTTGAGCGCATAGTCAATGGGCTCGGCTTCACCACGATCCGTGAAAGCATCAACGCGGTCGAGGCGTGGCTCGGCTCGTTGCCCGGTCATGTCTACGCTAACGTTCGCCAGCCGCTCGTTCACACGCTGAATCTTGCCCATGTCATGCCGCTGTCGTCGGCGTGGGCCGGTCCGGTGGACAACGAGCATCTCGCCAACGTGACTGGGACCGAATCCCCGCCGCTTCTCTTCGCAGAGACCAACGGGTCGACACCGTTTCGGCTTTCCACCCACGTCGGCGATGTCGGCCACATGCTGGTCGTTGGGCCGACCGGTGCCGGCAAGTCGGTTCTGCTCGCGCTAGTCGCTCTGCAGTTTCGACGCTATGCCGGGGCGCAGGTCTATGTCTTCGACAAGGGCAATTCGGCTCGTGCGGCAACACTGGCCATGGGCGGAGAACACCACGCGCTGGGCGCGGATGGTGCGCTTGCCTTCCAGCCACTGAGCAATATCGGCGACCAGACTACTCGCAGCTGGGCGGCGGAATGGATCGCCGGCCTCGTTGCCCATGAGAATGTCAGCGTTACGCCGGAGGTAAAGGAGGCGATCTGGTCGGCACTCATCAGCCTTGCGACTGCGCCGGTGCAGGAACGCACGCTGACGGGCCTGTCGGTTCTGCTTCAGTCCAATGGGCTCAAGGCCGCGTTGATGCCCTACACGCTCGACGGTCCCTTCGGCCGGCTGCTCGATGCCGATGAAGATCGGCTGGCTTTGTCGGATGTGCAGTGTTTCGAGACCGAAGAGCTGATGCACAGCCAAGGCGCTGTGCTCCCGGTGCTCACCTATCTGTTCCATCGTCTCGAGGAGCGGTTCGACGGACGGCCGACGCTGCTGATGCTCGACGAGGCGTGGGTCTATCTCGACAACCCTCTCTTTGCCGCCCGCATCCGCGAATGGCTGAAGGTGCTGCGAAAGAAGAACGTCTCCGTCATTTTCGCCACGCAGTCACTTGCAGACATCGCTGCCTCGTCGATCGCGCCGGCAATCATCGAGAGCTGCCCACAGCGCATTTTTCTTCCCAATGACCGTGCCGTGGAACCGCAGGTGCGGGCAGCCTATGAGTGCTTCGGCCTGAACGAGCGGCAAATCGAATTGGTCGCCCGTGCCACACCGAAGCGCCAGTATTATCTGCAGTCGCGCCGCGGCAACCGCCTCTTCGAGCTCGGGCTCGGCCCGATCGCTCTTGCGCTCTGCGGCGCCTCTGATCCGGCCACGCAGACCCTAATCGACAAGGTGCTGTCAGAGCACGGACAGGAGGGCTTTGCCGCCCGGTTTCTGATTGCGCGCGGCCTCGATTGGGCTGCCGAGCTTCTCCAGCAATTCCCTCAACCAGACAAGGAGCAATCGTCATGATGCGGCGCCGCCTTCTCACCAGCCTGATCACCGTTTCCCTGATCGCAAAACCAATGGCCGACTACGTCCAGCCGGCCCACGCCCTGATCGTGTTCGATCCGTCGAATTATGCGCAGAACGTGCTGACAGCGGCACGTTCCCTGGAGCAGATAAACAACCAGATCCAGTCGCTTCAGAACCAGGCGACGATGCTGCAGAACATGGCGCGGCACCTTCAGCGCCTGGATTTTTCTTCCGTGGGCCAGCTCACAGGTTCGCTCCAACGGATCGACGGCCTGATGACCCAGGCCAGCGGCCTGAGCTTCGATCTCGACAAGCTTCAGAACCAGTGGCGTGTGCAATATCCGGAAAGCTACGACGCCACAATCGAGGTCAACGATGTGGCGAGCGCCGCGCGCGAGCGCTGGCAAAACGCCATGCAGGCGTTCCGCCAAACCATGAGCGCGCAGTCGCAGATCGTGGAGAACGTGCGGGCCGACGGCGACCTGCTTACCGATCTCGTCAACCGCAGTCAGGGCGCGGCAGGTGCCCTTGAGGCAAGCCAGGCCACCAATCAGCTGATCGCGCTTTCGACCAAGCAGCAGATGCAGATCCAGACGCTGCTCGCGACCCAGTTCCGGGCTGAAGCCGAAGATGCTGCCCGCAAGGCGCAGTCCGAGGAAGCCGCCCGCGAGACGACGAAGCGTTTCCTGGGCACCGGTACGGCCTATCCCGGCAACTGATCAGCAGTCTTCAAGACAACGAGGAAGACGGCGACATGAATGACCTCGGCGTCATCGATCGCTTTATGCAGACCTTCATCCGCTATATCGACAGCGGGTTCGGTCTGCTTTCGGGCGACGTCGCCTTTCTCACTACCATCCTGATCGGCATTGACATCGCGCTGGCGGGCCTGGTCTGGGCGTTCGGCGGCGAACCCAATATTCTCGGTCGGCTCGTCCGAAAGGTGCTCTATGTCGGCGCCTTCGCATTCATCCTGAACAATTTCAGAAGCCTTGCCGACATCATCTACCGCTCCTTTGCCGGGCTCGGCATCAACGCTTCGTCCGGCAATTTGTCCGCCGACAGTCTCCTGCGGCCAGGCCGCATTGCCGCGGCCGGCTTCGAGGGCGCCTGGCCGCTGCTCAATCAAGCGAGCCAGCTAGTCGGCTTCCCCGAGATCTTTGGCAACGCGCTGACCATCTTCGTGCTGCTTCTCGCCTGGTTCCTGGTCCTCATCGCCTTCTTCATCCTTTCCATCCAGCTTTTCGTCACCATCCTGGAGTTCAAACTCACCACATTGGCCGGCTTTGTTCTGGTGCCCTTCGCGCTCTGGAACCGCTCGGCGTTTCTGGCCGAGCGCGTGCTCGGCAATGTGATCTCGTCGGGCATTAAGGTGATGGTGCTTGCCGTCATCGTCGGCATCGGCTCCACGCTCTTCGGCGAGTTCGCTTCCGCCCTGCAAGGCAAGGAGCCGGACTTGGCCGCGGCCATGTCACAGGTACTGGGCGCGTTGGCGCTGCTTGGGCTCGGCATTTTCGGACCGGGAATTGCCTCGGGTCTTGTTTCCGGCGCGCCGCAGCTTGGCGCGGGAGCCGCACTCGGAACCACCGCGGCGGCCGCCGGATCAACGCTCGTTGCCGGAGGTGCGGCGCTTGCCGGCGCGCGCATGGCAACCGGCGGCGGTCTCGCCGCCGTTCGAGCCGGCACGGCCATGGGATCGGCTGCTTCCACAGCTTGGCAGATGAGGCGTGCAACATCGCCCGAGTCCGGCCTCTCCGGGGTAGCTGCTGGACTGCAGGGCGTTGCCGGCGCAGCTGGCGGCGCCGCGATTCGGGGAATGCGATCTGCAACAGAACCATTCCGGCGCAGCGCCGATGCCGGCCGCGATGCCGCCTGGACCGCGACGGGCGGCACGCCGACCGCATCAATGACCGGAAACCCTGCCGCGTCAGGTGCCAATGCCGCGCCGGCGTGGGCGAGGCGCTTGCGTTCCGAACAGACCGCGCGCGCCCATCGCCACGCCGCCACGCAGGCCGTCCGCGATGGCGATCGGGGTGGAAGCGGCGCCAACCCCTCTCTCAACGATAAGGAAGACTAGATGCTCTTCAAGCGACCTGTTCAGCGTTACGGGAAGACGCCCCACCCCGTCACACCATACCAGAAGGCCGCCCAACTTTGGGACGAGCGCATCGGCACTGCGCGCGTGCAGGCAAGGAACTGGCGCCTGATCGCCTTTGGCTGCCTCGCTCTGGCCATCGGGCTCTCTGGTGGACTCTTGTGGCAGTCGATGCAGGGCCGCGTCGTGCCCTATGTCGTCGAGGTCGACCGCTTCGGTGAGACACGGGCTGTCGCGCCGGCAATCCAAACCTACGAGCCCGACGATGCCCAGATTGCCTGGCATCTCGGCCGCTTCATCCAGAATGTCCGCTCCGTCTCCACCGATGCGGTGTTGGTGCGGCAGAATTGGCTCTCGGCCTACGACTTTGCCACCGACCGTGCAGCCCTCTTTCTCAACGAGTACGCTAAGGCCAATGATCCGTTCGGCAAGATCGGCACGCGCAGCGTCTCGGTGCAGGTGACGAGCGTGGTTCGAGCGTCCGAGAGCTCCTTTCAAGTCAAATGGACCGAGCAGGTCTTTGAGCGCGGCAGCCTCGCCAGCACAACGCGTTGGACCGGGATCCTCACCATTGTGATCCGGCCGCCGAACAATACCGATCAGCTGCGCAAAAACCCGCTCGGCGTCTTCATCAATGCCATCGACTGGTCGCGCGAGCTCGACAGTGCCGCGCAGACTTCCGTTCCCCTAAAGGAGTCCGCCAATGATAAATAGACTCTCGTCGCTCCGCACTGCGCTGGTCCTGTCGACGTCGGCTGCGGTCATCTCCGCCTGTGCCTCGAAGCCGGTGCCGCCACCTCAGATTTCCTATGATGCTGCCAAGTTCCAACCGGCGGCAATCGAGAAGGCGCCGGAGAAGCCCGTCAAGGTCGTGGAAGTGCCGACACCGCTGCCGCTGCCCGGCCAGTTGCAGCCCGAGCCGGGCAAGGCTGCTGAAGACAGGCGCTCGCCTGAAGAACGTGTCGCCGATGCCAACAAGGCGGCGACGCAGCAACCCACCAAATATGGCTATGTGAATGCGGTGCAGGTTTACCCTTTTGCCGAAGGCGCGCTCTACCAGCTCTATGCCGCACCGGAGCGCGTCAGCGATATCGCTCTGCAGTCAGGCGAGAAACTCCAATCCGTGTCGGCCGGCGACACAGTGCGCTGGGTAATTGGCGACACCGTCAGTGGCTCCGGCGATGACCAGCGCACCCATGTGCTGGTGAAGCCCTTCGCGCCAGGACTTGCCACCAATCTGGTGATCACCACGGACCGGCGAAGCTATCACCTGCAGCTTCAAAGCACGGATAAGACCGCCATGGCGGCCATCTCCTGGACTTACAGCGAGGACCAGATCATCGCGCTACGCCGGCGCAATGCGCAGGCCGACGCCGCTATGCCAGTGGCGTCGAATGTGGCTCTCGAAAATATTCGCTTCCGCTATTCGATTACCGGCGACATGCCGCCCTGGAGGCCGACGCGCGCGTTCGATGATGGCAGCAAGGTCTACATCGAGTTTCCGCGCCGCATCGATCAGGGCGAGGCCCCGCCGCTCTTCATCGTCGGTGCTGACGGGGACAACCAGCTCGTCAACTACCGCGTACGGGGCAACTATTACATCGTCGATCGCCTCTTCGCCGCGGCCGAACTGCGCCTCGGCGCCAAGCAGCAGCAGGTGGTGCGCATCAGGAGGACCGACGGCAGGCAAGCGCCGCGGCGGATATTGCTCTTTTCGCGTTCCAGCAGGTGAGGGACGGCCCATGACGGATACTTCCCGCTCCGATGCTCCACCGAAACTCGATCCAGAACAGCTGCAGCTGCGGGCCTCGCCTCGCCGCGCTGTGCGCTTCAAGCGCGGCATTATTGTCGCCATTGCTGCTGTTGGTTCCGGGACCGTTCTAGCCGTCACCATGATGGCGCTGCAAGGACCGGCACTGCGCATCAAAGAGCAGGCTGAAGAGCTTTACAACACCGAGCGGAAGCCAACCGCGGAGGCAATTGAAAGGCTGCCTAAGGACTATTCCGGGATCAAGCCCAAGCCTCCGGTGCTTGGACCACCGCTGCCCGGCGACCTCGGCCGCCCCATCCTTGAGCACCAACGCCAGCTGGGCATCGCGCCGGGCCAGGAGGTTTCGGCGGAGGAGCAGCGCCTTGCACAGCAGGCGATCGAGGCGCGCGAATCGCAAGTCTTCTTCCGGATCGAAAATCGACCCCGGCAAGCGGATGCCGCCGGCAACGGGCAGGGCGGGCGTCCACCCTTTGATGGAACGGCTCCACAATCCGATGCCGCACGCGATTCAGCTTCCGTTGCACCGGCCGAGGGCGACCAAAACAATCAACAGCGCAAGCTCGATTTTGTCAGCCAGCGGAACACAAGTGGAATCTACAATCTGCATGCACTGCAGACGCCGGCTTCGCCGTATCAGCTGATGGCCGGCAGCGTCATCGCAGCGAGCCTGATCACTGGCATCAATTCCGACTTGCCCGGCCTCGTCGTCGCACAGGTCACCGAGAATGTGCACGACACAGTCACCGGCAGCACCTTGCTCATTCCGCAAGGCTCTCGCCTGATTGGCACCTATGACAGCGTTGTTGCCTTTGGACAAAGGCGCGCGCTGCTGGTCTGGCAACGGATACTGCTGCCCGACGGCTCTTCGATCGAAATCGACAATCTGCCGGCGACGGACACCGCCGGCTATGCCGGGCTTGAGGACAAGGTGGATTTCCACACCTGGCAGCTGATGAAAGGCGTTGCGCTGGCCACGTTGCTAGGGGTCGGCACCGAGCTGAGCCTCGGGGAAGACGAAAGCGACCTGGTCAAAGCAATCCGCGAATCCGCTCAGCAGAACGTCAGTCAAGCTGGCCAGCGCATCACCGAGAAGAACCTCAATATTCAGCCCACGATCACCGTCCGCCCTGGTTGGCCACTGCGCGTCATCGTGCACAAGGATCTTGTGCTACGGCCGTACCCGAATTGACTGGAGTCATCATGACCAATCTGAAACTCGGCAAACTTCCGGATCGGACACCTTCGAAGATCACCATAAGCGTAAGTGCAGACCTGAACCAAGCACTGAAGGACTATGCGGCGCTTTATCGTCAGACCTATGGCGAGTCCGAATCGGTAGCGGAACTGATCCCGTTCATGCTGGCGGAGTTCCTGGAGAGCGATCGAGCGTTTGCCAAGGCCAGAAAGGAAGGGCTCCCTGTCGTCGACAAGTCAGAGAAATCGCGGCGGAAGGCAATTTCAGGGTCCGAATAAGTCACAGCGACCAGTGAGTCCGAGGGGGCACCTTTCTAGGCGGGCGAATGCATTCAAGCAACTTGCCGGCGGCAAGCCGAAACATAGGGCACAAAAGACGAGCTGATCTGCCCCGAACCAATGCCGGCTCTGCGCCTTTGACGGCCGTAAAGGTCCACTTCACAGCTTCTTAAAAGCAGATGAGGTGGATGGCTCCCGCTCTAGGCATCTGAGTGCCACAGTGGGTTTGCTGTCAGGCAACCCGAGCAAAGGAGCCATCCGCCATGCAGATTACTACCGTGGGCCTTGATCTGGCCAAGCGCATTTTTCAGGTTCATGCCGTCGACGCGTCTGGGGGCGTTGTCGTGGGCAAGGCCCTGCGGCGGTCGCAAGTCCTGCCGTTCTTCGCCAAGCTGCCGCGCTGCCTGATCGGAATCGAGGCCTGCGGGACGTCACATCACTGGGCTCGAGAACTGACGGAGCTCGGCCATGAGGTCCGCTTGATGCCGCCGAGCTACGTGAAGCCTTATGTGAAGCGCGGCAAGAATGACGCGGTGGACGCGGAAGCGATCTGCGAAGCGGTGACACGCCCGACCCTGCGCTTCGTGGCGATGAAGTCGGCCGAGCAACAGGCGGCCCTTTCGCTTCACCGCACACGCAATCTTCTGGTCAAGCAGCGCACGCAACTGGTGAACATGATCCGCGGCCTGTTGGCCGAGTTCGGCATCGACATTCCCCAAGGTTTGGAGCGGGCGCTCAGGCTGGCGCGCCAGATCGCCGCGAAGGAAGTGGAGCCGGAAGTGCCGGCAATGGCAACGCAGGTTCTCGATCTCCTGTGCGACCAGGTGCTCGACACCCATGCCCGGCTCCAGACCATCGACCGGTCGATCCTTGCCCAACAAAGAACGAATGAAGTGGCACGGCGTCTATCGACCATACCTGGCATTGGCCCGATCGGTGCCACAGCGTTGGCGGCCTCGGTTGCCGATCCGGGTCAGTTCCGCTCGGGTCGAGAGTTTGCCGCCTGGCTCGGGCTGACACCTTCGCAAAACTCGAGCGGCGGAAAGGACCGTCTCGGGCACATCACCAAGATGGGCGACCGGTACCTGAGAAAGCTCCTTGTGATCGGCGCGACCTCCCTGATCCGACGGGCAAGGCATAAGCCCGAGGCTGCGGATCCGCGCCTCCTCGCGTTGCTCGCCAGGAAGCCAGCGCGCGTGGCGAGCGTAGCGATGGCAAACAAGATGGCCCGCGTGGTGTGGGCTATCATGGCGCGCGGCGAAACCTATCAAGCGCGTCATGCTCCGAACCTTGCAGCGTAAGTTGCGCAGAAGACGAGACATTGAAGCAGAAATCAGATCGAGCCGATCAATCGGCTCCATGAGGTTGTAAGAGCGACGCGATGTGATGGCGAGACCGGTCAGGCCGGGAACAGGGATAACCCATGCGATGTCGGAGCATCATAGCCTGCAAAGCAGATTGGGACCTTGTTCGCCGACCCCATCAGGGCCAGCAGCTTCAAACGGCTGCATGAACAGGCCGGACAGAAGACTGCACCCGACCAATGCGCCAGAACGACGAATTACCTCTTGCAATACGGGAGCCATCCACAGAAGACATCGCTGGCGATGCCCTCGAAGTCGACCATGCCCACTTCCGGACGTTGGCTTCTTGTTGGAAGCGGGCATTGGTTGGCAGGGCCAGAACTGCCGCTTGCGGCCCGTCGCGCTTGCCTTCATCAACCACAGATCGAGGCATTTGCGCCTCATGGCGTGCTCGCTTTGTCTGTCGCCTACTGACACCAACAAAACAGGCAGGCCGGGATCAGCCTGCCTGTTACGAGGGCTACTGCGGCGGCCCAAAGGAAGTGAACCGGGTCCAGACACGGCCCAGCGCAGACAGCACACGCTTCAGGAAGGACAGACGCGCGGGGTCGCCGTGCGCGTGGCGTTCGATCTGCTTGCGCATCACCGCTTGCGACGTGGCTGGATCGAAGGCGCGCAGCCACTCAACCTCGCCGACCGTAATGAAGTAATGCGAATTGCAGGGTGCATCGCAGACGGCAATCGAAGGGCGCACCGTCGCCATACCGCCTTGTTCAGTGACCTGGTGGCTGTCGGGCACCAGCAACGAAACACGATGACCACAGCCGCAAGCGCACAGCAGGGCCCCGATCTCGAACTCCTCGCTGTGATAGACGACGCCCGGCACCAAAGGCTTGGGCATGCGCTCGACCGCTTCATAGCGAAATCTCATCTAGACTCCCCCCGCCCGGTCCATTTCGAAGGTTACGGTATCGAAGATTATCGAGGTCGCATCACTCTCCCGGTCCAGCAACCCGAAATGCTGCTTGAACCGGATCACGGCCATGTTGGCATTCAGCGCATTGAGCTCGGGAATCTGCGCCTGCTTGCGATATTCGTCAGCCTTCGCGTTTTCGACCGGCAGACGCACCGTACCCCGATTGTTGTCGAAGGCGGCACGGTCGGTGCCCGTAATGCGCACGAAGCCGCTGAGCCCGACGGCCGAGCGGTTCAGGCCCATGCCGCAATCGACAAAGGGAATGTTGTTCGCACTCAGCCAGTCCACGATCAACAGGCGCGCCGGCCCCTCATCAACCGAGACGAAGACGAAATCGAACTCGCGGAGGCGAATAACATTGTCGGCCGTGATGCGTTCGGCGACCGGCACAATGCCCGCATGCCATTGATCATAGTGCATGGCAAGCGCCTCGACTTTCAGCTTGCCGATGGCGCCGGGGATAAAGCCCGGCCATCTGAAGATCGTGTGGAGATGGACCTTGTCATCATCGAACAGCGCAATCTGCTCAAGATGCGTACGAGCCACTGAATCGAGAATGAAGGAGCCAGTTCCGCCAAGGCCGACGATGGCGACCTTCTTGCCGCGCATGAGCGCTGAGAGATCATTGAGGTGATAGCGCGCGGACATGGTGTCGGGAAAGCGCAGCGGCGAACCCTGCGCGGCCGCCTTGACGGCGATCCCACGTAGGGGTGTAGCCTGAGGATAAGCATTGACCGCCGGCGTCGTGATCGTATCGATGTATGTCTGTACCTTTTCCTCGAACGACTGGTACGCGCGCAGCGCGCCCTGCTCATCCATCAACTTGTAAGAGAAGGAGCAGCTCATGACGAGATCAGGCGTCACCTCAACGGGATTGGGACCGCCGCCAAGCCTGAGCTCGCGTCCCTGCTGGTCGTGGGGTCGGCTGCCGCGCCACCAGGCTTGGTGATCGGCGGGGGGGCCGATGACCGGGCCGGTCAGACCAAGTGGGCAGGCCCAATCGCCGTGCTGCAAGCCGGCCTCGCTGTCGAGGTAGGGCAGACCGTATATAACGAAATAACCGCCCACGAAGTCGATCAGGTATCCCGTCTCGTCCAGATCACGAAGGAAGGGGTTATGATTCACCAGTTCCGGCAACTCGAAAGCGCATTCCATCCTTCACCTTCACCTTCTGACCCGGTGCGAGCGTGCCGCTCGGGTTCTCGACCGGACCGTGGGAGTATTTGACGAGATATTCGTTCGAGGGCTTTCCGCCCTGCCCGAGATAGAGATCGACCACGCGGGCGTAAGTGATCTGTTTGGTGTCGATCTCGTGGTCATCGCCATTAACCAGAATGTCGAAGACCTTCTGGCTGTAGAAATGCTGATCCTGCGTCAGATGGATCGGCGTGTCATCGCGCGGAATGCGCTCATCTTCCTCGTCGCCCGCGACCTCGCGGTAGAGCCTCTCGTGCTGCTTAATGTCGGCCAGCGCATAGAGCGCTTCACCGGTCGTTGGGTTGGGCGAATTGATCGCCACTCGATTGATGTGGATGCGCACGATGTGCGACGCAGCAATGTCCAGCATGACTTATATCCTTTCCCGCCTCTGGCGGCGCTTGCGTTTCGCCCCGACCGGTGGCATTTTGGTGTCCGGCCAGACAACAGAAGGGGTTCGAAAAAAGCCCTGGTCTAATTCACATCAGATCAGAGCCTGTTGTCCACACAGACAACAAATAGCGATTGAAAAAAATTTGTCAAGGAGGGCGAATGCCGGAAACAGCACTGGGTGTGTGGTTGAAAGGCCTAAGGGAAGAAAGAAAGCTGAGCCTAAGGGATCTCGGCCAGCGCAGCGAGGTCGATCACGCCTACATTCACCGGCTTGAAACGGGCGTAAAGGAAGCCCCATCCGAAGACGTTTTGGACAAGCTAGCGACTGCGCTGTCAGCCTCAAAGCGCGATCGCGAAGTTCTGCGCCACCTCGCGCGCCAGGAGAACGTTAATCCGAATATCTTGGAATTTGTCCGTCAGGATCAGAGTATCAGCGCCGAGGAGCTGCAGATGCTTTCCACCGTTGTGAATCGCGGCACGCGCGCGGATTACGCGACCTCGCTCGCGCGCATCAGGCGCATGATGATGGAAGACGATGATGGATGAGTTGTCAGTCGTTTCATCTGCACGGGCGTTTATCAGCAAATGCGGGCCGCTTGCGCAGCCGGTCTCAGTCGATATCTATGCGGCAGCAATCGACGGCACGATCAAAAAGGAAGCCTTGAACGACGGCGAAGATGGCTGGTCGTTCAAGACGCCCAAGGGCAAATACAAGATCTGCGTGAACTGCAATCAGAACAACAGGCGTCAGAGGTTTACCGTCTGCCACGAGGTTGCCCACGCGGTTTTAGACATCGCCCCCGATCATAGCCAGCCAAGCTGGAGTCTCAGCAAGCGGCCCCAAGGCGAGATTTTCTGCGACATTTTCGCCGCCGAGCTACTCCTACCATACAAGCTCTTCAAGCCGCAGGTTGACATGTCGGAAATGGGCATGGCGGCCGTCGGCACGCTGGCCGATGATTTCGATGCCTCGCTTCTTGCCGCCGGCTCGCGTTTCGCAACCTTCTCGAAAAATCTCTGCGCGTTCGTCGTCTCCGAAGGCGGCAAGGTTCGCTACAGCGCCCGCTCGGCAAGTCTACGTCAGGCAAAGGGCTGGGTCAGGCCCGGGGCGCTCCTGCCCGAGGGTTCCTACAGCGCACGAGCACGAGCGGGCGAGAAGCCATCAGGGCCTGAAGAAGCGGAGGCCGATGAGTGGTTCGAAGACTGGGACCGCGATGGCGGCCTATTCGAAGACGTCTTGCATGTTGGTCAATGGGATCAGACCATGACGCTGCTGTGGTACGAAGAGGACGACGCCCCGCCCGCGCGTCTCGAGCGCAAGCAATGGGAGGAACAGACCTACGGCCTGCGTGAGCTTGACGGCAATCTGCCCTGGCCGGGCGGCAGGAAGCGGCGATAG
Organism: Mesorhizobium sp. M1334; assembly: GCF_040317995.1. Lineage (NCBI taxonomy): Bacteria > Pseudomonadati > Pseudomonadota > Alphaproteobacteria > Hyphomicrobiales > Phyllobacteriaceae > Mesorhizobium > Mesorhizobium sp. M1334. The sequence continues at coordinate 100,242 of NZ_JAMYLM010000016.1, read as the reverse complement.
GTGGAGACCTGAGTTTGCTAGGCCAGCGGATCGATCGCCCAATATGCAGACCTTTTCAGCGTCCGGGCAGGATCATTCCCAGACTTTTTGCGCTCCCAATCGAGCGGCCGATATCTTTCTTTCGAGAGAAAAAGCGGTCCGTCGGGTCACGGCCCCATTTTGACATTCAGTCAGACGGTCCCGCAATGCGCCGACGACAATTCTTTCTCTGAGATGCCTCAGTTGGCTCCACTTTGCATTCTGCTGGAGCTTCGTCGAAGAACATTCCTGCCGCTAACCCAAAGGTTATCGTGGAATTTTGCTAGCCACTTTCTTTGACAAGCGGCTTGGTTTCAATCGCTCCTTGAGGATAGGTTCTTCGCTTCAACTTTAGTTGGCGACGCTCTTGATGCCAGATGCGACCGCTGCGTTATCAGCGGATTGGGTTATGCTGTTGAAAAGGACACACGCACTTTCTTTTTTGCGGAAATTGAACCCTAAGCAGGATTTGTCGTTTGCACATTGCAGTATGCAGTCTGGATATCGGAGCGGAGAGGTCCAATAGGCGTTGCCAGAAATTTCCGTTTTTGTGGCGAACACCAAATTCGAGTAGCGCAAATTGCTCTCGACCACTTTTTTTGCGGCCATGATCGACTCTTCGCTTTTGACCAGTAGCGATGCGTCCCCTTTCATGAAACAAGCTCGAAATTTTGTGTTATAAGTAACCGCTAGACACCTGAAGTCGGTGTCGCAGGCGGTTTGACACTGCTCAGAACTCACGTTCCTAATTGGCATATCCGGCAGGTCGTTTCCGATCGCGTCCCACCCGGACACGACAACAAATCCACTATCTGGATCGACCTCTGTCGCAGGAGTTTCTGCGGGGACAGTTGCGGCCTGCTCTCGTGACGAGTCAGGAATGATGTCTGAAGACGCAAATGTGCGACCATCCAGCCACGCGCATCTTGTTGCAAGATCGACGGCGGATGAATCATTAAGGCCGACCAACTGAAGCGTCTGAGCAGCAGCGCCAGGCCCGGCTGGTGGCGCTGTCGGTGCAGAACGAGCTGCCAATGATACATTTACGTCTACGCCGTTCACACTCCGCCGAGAGTAACACCACGCTCGGTCCCAGGTTTGGTCGTTCTCATCCTTGAAGTGGTGACCTGTGATTAACTCCCAAGTGGTGCCTTGGAACTCGACGTTCTTGGTGGCGAACTTGTTGAAGTCGACGGTCACCACGTCAGGCTTGGTAGGGACGTCAGCCTGGGGCGCCTGCTCCTGAGTTGGCTTTGGAGTTGGAACAGGAATAGGCGGCTCATCTTTTGGGGAGGTGAGATCGCTTGGCTGCTCTATGGTCGGCAAAGCCGCCGGCTCCGATTTGTCCCATAGACCAAGATTGATGCCCAGCCCAATCCCGACCGCCGCCACTGCAATGGCTCCGCCAGTCGCCATTCGGCGAAAGGCGGTCGCTCGGGCTGTCTTCTCTTGGGCCGCGGCTTGAGCCTGCAAGGTTGGAATCGCTGACCTTTTGACGGCGAGATCGACGGCTTGCTCAAGCAGGGTGGTATTATGCCGGACGAGCACTTTTGCGACCCTTCATTGATACCGTCACGAGGTCTGAGACCTCAGGCGGCAAATCCTGGTCGAGGGCCTTGCGAAGGACTTCGGGATCATCGGTGAAGAGCGGAACATAGAGGATCTCTTTGACCACCTTTTCCACAGGCACCTCAACCCGCTTCTCAACCTCTTTCTCGACCATAACTTCGACTGGTACCTTAATCGTTCGAATTCGGCGCCACCGCCAACTCAGAAGCATTCTGCGGAGCAGCCTGGAAGTCTTGCTGTCTGAATTGTCCTCTTCTCGGGCGGCAATGCGCTGGAGCGCTAGAGCGACCATTGCCGTAATTGGTCCCGCGAGCGCGGCGATGAGCGCGAGCGAGCCGAACCAAATCACAGAGATTATTCCGGCCTGTGCCTCAGTCACCAGTTCAGGTTTGCTGCCGTACCACCGTGAGGCAATACGGCGGACCTGATCTGTCCGCGCCATTGGGATCCGCTCCTTGGCCAAGGCGCTGAGGGCTTTGGCAATCTGGTCCTGTCTGACCTGGTTTTGCGCCGAGGTGTTTGCCTTGTTGGCTTCTGCCGCCTGGGCATCTGCGAGCCGTTTGCCCGCTTCATCCAATCGACGCTGCCAAGCCGCGGCATCACTATCGCGCGTTTGCTCCAGAGACGAACGCCTATCGACAAGCTTCTGCCTCTGGTCAGTAGTCATAGGAGGGCTATTTGCCCGCAAACGATCGAAATTTTCGCGCAGCGCAGCAATCTCTTGATCGAGCGGCTCAATCCGAGTGTCGAACTTGGTGATAATTTTCGTGCGGGGGTTGGCAAGTTTAGCCACTTCCGATTCTAGCCTGCGTGCCGAGTCGCTGTCGCCTGAATCGCGCGCCATCTTGATACGTTCAACAAAGCTGTCGCGTTGGCGCTCAAACTGATCGACAGCGTCTTTAACTTCGCGATCACGCTGTTGAATCAGCGCCGATCGAACAGCATTTTTCTCATCCACTTGATCGCGAACACGCGAGGCCTCTGGAGTAAGGGCTGTCGTTCCCTCCAATTCCGCATTGGCCTCGGCAATTTGCGACTGAGAGGTCGCACGCGATTTTTCTGCAAGAGAGGTCAGCTGCTCAATTTCGGAACGGGCTTGATCGACCTGATCGGCTCTTCGACCAAGTTCGTCAGCAGAGGCGAGCTTTGTCGCTTCCTGCTCAAGGGCATCAATCTTGTTTACGAGCTCCTCATAACGCAGCTGACGCAATGCGCCTGCCCTCTCCATCCCCATAAAGACAGTTTCGAAAGTGATGCCTGCAAGAACCAGGAGGAAGACCAAGATTATGGGCTTCCAGAGCCAAGACGCGCTGAAAAGCAGTGTAGCTATCGGTATCTTGGTGAGCTCCGCGATTGCCACCATGAGAAAGGGTGCACTGGCGAGCGTCAAATCCATTGCAGTGACAGACTCGCTTGCAGAAAACGCTTGTACGCCTAATGCTACACCTGTCGTAAGACCAATCGCTGCGGCCGCAATCTCTAGGGCCCAGGCACCACGGTAGGTCCACTGGCCATAGCTTGCCAGCTTTTGACTCATCACAGTCTGCATTTTACTCGCCCCCCCGACAGGGCAACATCACGCCTTGATCGCCTGCCAGCATACATTTAACGGTTTTGAAAGTCTTAGTTAAGGCGTCTCTTCTCTCTATTGTCGCAATAACTTTTTCTGCCCTTCAGATATAGAATACCTCGTCAAAAAAATGGGGTTAGCAGACCGCGTCGCCCATGCATGGTTTTCGTTGGATCGGTGTAAGCGGAAAGCCGAACAGGCCGTAGCGCGCTTACTCCGTTACATTTCAGCTAGCAGAGTGTTTCGCATGCGATCCCATCCTTGTCGCGATCGAGTTTTCCGCCCCATGAGCAGTTTTGCAGGTACCAGTTGGCTTCGTCGCAGGAACCGATCTGCTTGCACGTTCTCCGCGGCTCGCAAGAATAGCCGCTCTGCGCGACCAGCTTACGGCTGATGATGCCCAGCGGGCGACTCGACGGCGCCGCGCCGTCGGCGTGCGCAGCGCGCCATTCCCAGGGTGCCTGAAACGTCCCGGCCCACAGGCCGATCTTTGAGGCTTGGGCTTGCGCCTGCTGCCCCCCATAGGCGCCCTGGCTGTAGTGAGGCCAATCCAGCGCCTGGCCGTGCTTGACCATCCAGGCGGCCACGCCCGCGCCGTCGGCGCGCCGACAATCGCCGACAAAGCGGTGGTAGCGGTCCCACGTCACGAATGTGCATTCGAGCGGCCTCGACGCGGCCAGGAAAGTGTCCAGCGCTTCGGCCGATCGCCGGCCGCAAGGATACTCGGCGCCATTCGCATCGCGGCACAGCTGCCGGCCCTCTGGCGCGTCGATGCCGTTGAAGCGGACGCGCTGGCCGTGGATTTCGATCGTATCGCCGTCAATGACGGAAGCGACACCGGTAAGCGAGGCGGGCGCCGCCCTTTGTGGGCTGGCCTTTGATGCATCGTCGCTACGTTGCGCGCCCGACGGCGCCAGGAAGGCGGCCACCGCCGCCGCTGCCGTAAGACCGAGCATTGCCGGCACGCTCGCAAGTTGGCGCCGCCACAGCTTGGCACCGGTGGGTCTCTGCCACCGATTGGATCGATATTTGCGGTATGGCCTGCTCATCCGCTACGCCGACCAGCCCGGCCATGCGCTGTCGACCATGGGCAGGCCGGCGCAATAGTAATCGTCAACGAACCGCCCGGTGGACCGGTCGCGGCAGCGCCAGATAACGCTGTAGTTCTGGCCATAGAATTGGTCCCACGCGACGCCATAGGTTTGTGGTGGCGGTGGCCGGTAATATGTTCCGCCTCCATAGCCGTTGTTGGCAGCGACACCCACAGCTGCGCCGCCGACAGCCGCGATCGCTATGCCTGTCGCGACAGCATTGTCGGTTTGCACAAGCCTGGTGCACCTCTCTGCTGTTGCGCCCCTGCGCACTAGAAGGGCCGCTACCCTGCTACGATACTGTTTGTCCGTGCTGCTGGCGAGAACGTGACATAGCGCAACGGTATTCATTGCCGTGAGATCGCTGTCCGACACGACAGCGGTCGTAGAGCAGCCGCTGACGCACAGGGCTGCACTTGCGATGAGTGCTCCAATTTTCATGTGAATCCCCCAAACAAATATTGGGGCGAGTCCGACCTAGAAGTCCAGAGTTTTGTTTTTCACTTTGCTACGATTCACAGCATGCTGCGGCTAGCTGGCATCCACTGCAACCAACCCTTCCGCCGGTCGTTGACTGATGCTGGGTTGATCTCAGCCACTCCAGAACTTGCCCGCTGGCTCAAAACCGGCAGGCTTTTTTTCCGCGACGCCGGAAGGCTCTATCTCGCCGTATGTTGTGGTACATCGGCACGCCGTCATCGGGCCGTGCCGTTGACCGAGGTGGTCCCTCCGCCATGGTCGGCCGGCGCAGCCTTGACCGTCCGCGCGGGCCATCCCAATCAAGCCCGCTGGCTTCGGTCGGCGGCTTTTTATTTGATGCCCGGCGCCGTCGGCTTGGATCTAGATCCTCGCCAGTGCCGGATTGAAGGTAAGCTGCGGCGGTATGATCGCACTTCGCGCGGGACGGACCATTGGTGTGCAGCAAGAGCGCCGAGTTCATTCGGCCAAGATTCTGCACTAGGCCGAGGTAGGTGAAGGCAGATAGCTATCCGGTAATCGCTGAGATATTGGAGATAATGTTCCCCCATGGAGGTGTGTACCAGTATTATAAGTTTCCAAACTTCATGTACGAACGCCGTGGACGAGCTGCTGTGTGCGCTTGCCGTAAATCGCTTCCGCGAGTTCACAGTCGGAGGTTGGCTAGGACCCTAACGCGAGAGCTTCAACGGCCCCCTTCGCGATGAACTCCTCAACGAGACGCGGTTCACGTCCCTGGCCCAGGCCCGCGCGAGGCTCAATGTATGGCGCGCCGATTACAACGGCGCGCGTCCGCACTCGCACATCGGATGGCAGACACCCAACGAATGTGCATCGACCTTCAACCCGCGACGGTCGCTCGCGCTGCGCAACGTGAAACGCTCCGCGCCAGCACCCGTCGCGTCCACCGGCCATCAGGGCAAATCCACCCCCGGAAACGAACTCACGACTGGATAGAATTGGGGGAAACGTCAGGGCGGCCATAACTTTGCAGTCTTCAGACGCGATGCGGCCTACAACAGCGCTGCCCACCATGCTTGTGGCCCGCGACCCACACGGCTTTTCCCTTCAGATCGTACATTATGCTTCCTTCATGATTACCGATGTCTGCATGACCTTGAGGTCTTCCCGCACCATTTCCGCGGCGAGCTCGCGCACGGATGTCTCATGCACCCAGCCGAGCTTCTCCTTCGCCTTGGTGGCATCGCCCAGGAGAAGATCGACTTCCGTGGGGCGGAAGTAGCGTGGGTCTACCTGGACTAGGCATCTGCCGGTCTCGACATCATAGCCCTTTTCGTCGACTCCCTCACCACGCCATTCGAGCGCGACGCCGACATCTTCGAAAACCCATTCGACGAATTGGCGGACAGGGGTCGTCTTGCCCGTCGCCAGCACGTAATCATCCGGTTGATCCTGCTGCATCATCATCCACATACCACGCACGTACTCACGCGCATGGCCCCAATCGCGTTGAGCATCCAGATTGCCGAGATAAAGCTTGTCCTGCTTGCCGAGGCAGATAGCAGCGGCGGCGCGGGTGATCTTGCGCGTCACAAAAGTTTCGCCGCGCAGTGGGCTTTCATGATTGAAGAGAATGCCGTTGGAAGCATGGATACCATAGGCCTCGCGATAGTTGACCACGATCCAGTAGGCGTAGAGCTTGGCGGCGGCGTAAGGGCTGCGCGGATAAAAGGGCGTTGTTTCGTTCTGCGGTACGGATTGCACGAGGCCGTAGAGCTCTGAAGTCGAGGCCTGATAGAAGCGGGTCTTGTCCTTCAGACCGAGGAGGCGGATCGCCTCAAGAAGTCGCAATGTTCCGATACCGTCGGCGTTTGCTGTGTATTCCGGCGTTTCGAACGACACCTGGACATGGCTCTGAGCGGCCAAGTTGTAAATCTCGTCTGGCTGGGATTCCTGAACTACTCGGATGAGATTAGTCGCATCAGTGAGGTCACCGTAATGCAAAATTAGGCGCGGATCGGGATCGTGCGGGTCTTGGTAGATGTCTTCGATGCGACCCGTGTTGAAGGAAGAGGAACGTCGCTTAATCCCATGAACGACGTAGCCTTTTTCCAGCAGAAGACGGGTAAGATAGGCACCATCCTGTCCCGTTATGCCCGTAACCAGAGAAACTTTCCTGTTCTCGCCCATTTTCTTCCTGCTCTATTATAGTTGAAGTTTCGACTCCGGCTCGCCACACCGCCAGCAAACTGCGGCCCGCCCCATACCCTATGGTAGGATTTCGACAGATGCGGCGCGGAGCTCGTCATTGACAGTGTCAGCCAGCGAGCACACCTGCTCCTGCTTGGAGGCATAGCAAAACAGAGTCTCGCCGCTAACCTGCCTAAGTCGCACATGCGGCCTGAGTGCCGAACTCAGCTCACGGGGTGAGCGACATAGATTTCAATCACGTCGCACCCGATTTGCTCATCAATCAGCGAGTGAGGACGCACGTCCGTTCTCAAGCACGCAGGTCGGTTGCATAGCCGCTCCGCTTCTTCCACGAAGTGGGTGGCCAGTAGAATCGTCTTGCCCTGCGCCAACAGGGCACGTAGCCATTCCCAGATAAAATGGCGGGCATGTGGGTCCAAGCCGACAACTCCACCTTACCGCTCTCTTGCGCTAACCAAGTAATCTTAATCATTGCCTGCTTCAGCGTCTTCTAATGGAAATTGTTTTGATCAGTGAAATCGATTGTTTGGATGAGGTGCATCCATAAAATGGATTGTTTGACAGGGCAGCGCGGCACATCGGCGGCACAAAGTCGTGGGCGCGAGGTTTCGCTCCGCGCGAAGACAAAGTTCGTGGCAGTCGGGGGCTTTGGGCGAACCGCACATTTGAGACGGCGGCGAAAAGCCGGGTAGGGCATTACGTATTGACCTCCAAGGAATTTCGGGCGCGCTAGCCCGAAAACGGTAGCTGGGCTTCAACGATGGGGGGACGAGGCGACCATCAAACTGTGTTTCATACTGTAGGCGATCGCAGTGCGGCGAATTTGAACGGCCGCCTTTGCCAGCCCTCGCCATCGCATCCGGCTACAGGTGCCGAAGATCTTCTCGATCCGAGTACAAATTCTGTGGATCGGTTGGTTCCAGGCGTCGAGCTTTCGGCCTCGTCGCGCCCCCACAGCGGTTGCGACGATGCGCGGCCTTCCACCCTTGGCGCGCACCGCGTCGCCGAGATGATTGCCTCGGTAGGCGCTGTCGGCAAACACTTCGCCGGGATTGTCGGGCAGAACATCAGGAACGGCGTTGCCGTCCTCGGTGTGGGCGCCGTGACGGCGATCTCCTCGACAAGGGCCGTATCGGCGTAGGCACCGAAATGGGCTTTGAAGCAATGAAACGCTGGTCGGCGCTTGTACTTGACCCAATGGCCCTCTTCATCATCTTCGCTGGCCGAGGCGATGATCGCCGCATCGACAGGCGTGCCGATCTTCACCTGGATCGCTGAACTGGCGGGTGATCTGGGCGAACAACAGGGTCATGAACCTCAAGGGCCTGTCGAAAACGGACGAGAGCGGGTTCGCACAGGTGTCGGCTCCGACACCGAGAACCCGCAGAACCGTCGGAACGATCCTCCACATGGCTGCAGACGCCAAAATTCCTCTCTCGGCCGTCGTCGCACAGCATCGCGTGCCAGTCGCTCAGTCCGGCCGGATCGAAAGCTATCCGGTCGACACGAGTTGCGCCATGTTGGCGCACTTGAAAGCGTCAGAGGGCGCTGTGTCGCATCTTTCGATGGGACCGGACGCCATGATGGCCATAAATGACGTGGATGGCCTGCGCCTGACATTCGACGGCTGGCGGGTCCTGCACATCCGTCCTTCAGGAAACGCCCGCAAATGACATGTTACGTTGAGGCAGTTAAGAATTGGACTTGAAAAAGGGACTTTGTGGACTGCCTCGAACGGCTGTTTCGCTTAGCAAAGCGCGGCCTCGCGTCAGCAGAGGCCCATCGTCAAGGAATGCCTTAGTATCCAACACATGGATGGGCCACATCCACGCAATCAATTTTACAGATGTCGCCCGGCGCATTAGAGAACGCTGAATTTAACCGGAAGCGGGAGTACCCGGCGTCAAGATTTGCGAGCGTCACAGAGATAAGGATAGGCAGTGCAGAGGGAGCTCTTCTGCCCCACGCGCAGCCTCTACCAAATCGCCCGGCGTAACGGTCGACTAGTATCGATTAAGAGATCCCAAGCCAGATGCAACCTCGTCTCTGAAACGAAATTTCCGAAAATGCAGGTCAGTGGATTGGTAAAGCGCAGGTTCGTCGTCTCTCAGAGGCGTACGGGGTTCGGTGATTGTCTATGGTCGCTGGCGGCCGCTTGGCGCTACGCTCAGCGGTCGGGACGAACGCTAGCCGTCGACTGGCGCGGGTCCTGCTATCTCGACCAACCCTTCACAAATGCCTTTCCGGTGTTCTTCGAACCGATCAATGACATCGCTGGCGTACCGGCTATTTGCGACGACCGGATCAACGACTTTTCCTTCCCGGGTCCATTCTTCCCGGAGTGGTGGAATAGGCCAGCGATCGACTGCCTTTACCGCCCAGATGAGCAGATTTTCCAAGAGCGCGACGAGTTGGGCGAGCTCTTTCAGGCCGAACACGATGTCGAAGCGAACACAGTAGTGTGTGACGCTTGCTTGATGTGGCGCTGCGATGAGGATGCCGAGCGGCAGGTCTTCCAGAGTGTCAAGCCTCGGTCTGAAATTCAAACACGCATAAATGCCATTTACCAAGAATGTTTTGAGGGGCACAGCATCATCGGGGTTCATGTTCGACATGGTAACGGTGAAGACATCATGGACCATGCGCCCTACTGGGCCGATCCGGAGTTCGCCGTTCGACAAGTGTGCACTGCGGTTGATAAGGCTAAAGCGTTACCGCACCCCAAGCCTGTGCGGCTGTTCTTGTGCACGGACAGCGCGCAAATCCTGGATCACCTGTCGGCCAGGTTTCCCGATCTTCTCACCGTCCCCAAGCATTTCCGATCCGATCAAGACGGCCCCTTACACACTGCAGCACTTGGGATGGACGGCGCAATTTCCGCCCTCGTTGAGATGTATCTTCTCGGGCGCTGCGATACTGTAATTCGGTTTCCTCCGACGAGCGCCTTTACACGATATGCACGCCTTTTCGTACCACGCGTAATTGAGTTCGATCTGAAGGAGCCAAGTCGTTTGATTTTGATAGAAGACAGCCAAAGAATCTCTGGTCTCAGTTAAGACCCGTCACCTGCACAATTCGGCGGATGCAACCAACAGACATAGTTGAATGTCCATTTCTCATCGAGGCCATGGAAGCGTCGTACGATACCGATAGCGTCGTCATCTGAGGCCGTTCGGCAACGCGCCAGAACTTCGCTGTTACTCGGAGGCCGCAGACCAAGCCAGAGCGACGGCGATCGTGACGCTAACGCTCGAAAGGGCGCGGGCAATCACTCCAGAGACGAAATCGAGGTTGTTATATGAAAGTGGTTCCCGTCATCATCAGCGGCGGAGCCGGATCGCGGCTATGGCCCGCCTCAAGGCAATCGCACCCTAAACCTTTCCTCAAAGTGGCAGACGGGCATTCACTGATGCAGCACACTGTGTTGCGCGCCGGTTCGATAAAGGGCGTAGTGGAACTCGTCGCCGTGACATCTGGGGAACACCTCTTCCTTACCAAGGACGACTTCGACGAACTAGAGTCCGTGGTCCTGCCACGCACCTTTCTGCTCGAGCCTGAAGGCCGGGATACGGCCGCAGCCGTTGCGGCAGCCGCCATCCATGCCAAGGCGACGCAAGGCCCTGACGCGATTCTATGCGTCTTCCCAGCCGATCACATGGTTGGCAACCTGCCTGCATTTTTAGACGTCATGTGCCGGGCCATCGAACATGCGAAGCTCGGGCGGATCGCCACATTGGGCATCACCCCAACCAGACCGGACACGGCATTCGGCTATATCGAAGCGGATGGTGAGAAAGTCGTCCGTTTCGTTGAAAAACCGGATCTGGACACAGCCAAAGCCTATGTCGCGTCCAAGCGCTTCTTTTGGAACGCCGGCATTTTCTGCTTTAGCGCACAAACCATGCTCGACGAGATGGCATCGCATTGCCCCGCGGTGATCCAGGCCGTCTCCGACAGCTACGAGAACGGCCGCTTCAGTCAAGGCGAAGGCTTTGCCAAGATCGAACTCGCGCCTGAGCATTTCGGCTCCGCCCCGCGAATCTCGCTCGACTACGCTGTCATGGAGAAGACGAACAAACTTGCCGTGGTTGCCTGCGACATGGATTGGAACGACATCGGATCCTGGAACGCAATGGCCGATTTGATCGCCCCCGACGAAAGCGGGAACAGGATACGCGGCGATGTGCATATGGTCGACACGACCGGCAGCTATGTGAGCTCCGACAAGCGCGTCATCGGCACGGTCGGCGTCAGCGATCTGGTGATCGTCGATTCCCCGGACGCTTTGCTTGTCGCATCCCGCGACCGCGTTCAGGACGTCAAGAAGCTGTTCGAGGGCCTCAAGGCTTCAGGACATGAAGCTCACCTGGTCCATAGCACGGTACACCGGCCGTGGGGTACCTACACGGTTCTTGAGGAAGGCGAGCGCTTCAAGATCAAACGCATCGAGGTGAAGCCCGGTCGGCGGCTGAGCCTGCAGATGCACTATCATCGTTCGGAGCACTGGGTCGTGGTCAGCGGCTCCGCGAAAATCGTCAATGGCGAGCAGGAGTTGTTCCTGGCGACAAACGAATCAGCCTACATCCCCTGCGGCCATAAGCATCGGCTGGAGAACCCAGGCAGAATTGACCTGGTGATCATTGAAGTGCAGAGCGGCGATTATCTCGGCGAGGATGATATCGTTCGCTTCGACGACGTATATGGTCGAACGTAGATTTCACCCGCGTGACGAGAACGGTCAACGTGTCGCTGACTAATTACCACTAGGAAGCCCGTCTGCCCACTTAGGACCGGATGCTTGTGGAATCGGGAATTGACCAAGGCAGCGGCGAATGACCGCAATCGGCATCAGGGGTGGGACAAATCAACCGGAAAAGACCGGAGAGCATAGTAACGCAACACAGTCCCACTGTCGAATAGCCTTTGATATTTCTGACTTTCCAAGCACCCTCAGGGCCCACCAAAATTATATCAATGGCTTATGGCCGACTTCGCTCTGAAGTGGGCCAAATCGACCTCGCTATCCCCGCAGCACTCAGTTCGATTGTTTTCGCATGAAAACGAGCAAGGACAGGGGGAGGGCGATCTTGTGCTGGCTTCTATGTCCAATCTTGCTCCTGTTCGTCGTCAGGTTGTGTGCAGCCACATAGCGCGGCTATCGCGAGGCTGGAAGGCCTCCGATCGATAGGTGCGGCGAACGGCGGCAACGAGGTGCGAATAGGATGGCTGAGCGTATGATCGAGAATACCGCAGTTGCGGTCTAGCGCGAAATGCAGCGTCTGTGACTCATCGGTCATTGCAGCGGGAATCATGACCCTAAGCCGCCCTTCATCAGCCCACCAGCGCCCAGAAGAAGGCGAAGATCCGTCACAATGCCTACCTGTACCAAGGCTTCAAGCAGTTCACCGCGAATGGGAAGACCGCCAGCCATTGCTTCTTCATTTTCGGCCATTCGCTCGCTACGAATGACGACCACATCCTTAACCGCATAGCGCGTGGCAAGTTTCTGGCACCTATGGTGAACCAGCATCCGCGGATAACCAGCGGATCATGAACCACGCGAACGAGCTAGCGGTGCAGCGCAACGAAAAATCGCCGCTTGATGTCGTCTTTTATGATGCTGCTACAGTTCATGTCTGGGGTTTCGGCTTAGAAGCGGAATGACTGCCAACCAGGTCATCGAGCCGGAAACTGACCGGCCGGTCGGCCCAAAAATGACATTCAGTTGCCTCCAGCCTTTCGACACGAGCCACTTCACGATCTCGCGATTGCCAGCTAGCGGCTTGTTGCTCGAGCTGCGCGATCCTAGTCTGTGGTCGCTATGCCTCAGCAATAAGAATCCGGTTCCTAGCCGGGCGGAGGCGCAACGAGATAGCCAGCTCAGGACAAGGAGAGCAAACCATGGTCGCTTTTACCCTCAATGGCGAGGCGCGAACACTCGACGTCGATCCAGAGATGCCGCTGCTCTGGGCGATCCGTGACGGCATCGGACTCACAGGAACGAAATTCGGTTGCGGCCTTGCCCAGTGCGGCGCTTGCACGGTTCACGTTAACGGCATGCCGACGCGCTCGTGCCAGACCGCAGTCGGCGACATCGAAGGAGCCTCGATCACCACCATTGAGGGCGTGTCGGGCAAGATCGGCGAAACGGTCCAGGCCGTGTGGGCCGAGTTCGACGTACCTCAATGCGGCTATTGCCAGTCTGGCCAGATCATGTCGGCCGTGGCCCTCCTGACAGAGACGCCGAAGCCGACGGACGATGATATTGATTCGGCGATGAGCGGCAATCTCTGCCGCTGCGCCACCTATCATCGCATCCGCGCGGCCATCCACGAGACCGCCAACCGGCTGGAGACTTGAGGCATGTTGCAGTTTCTCCCGAAGCATAATGCCGTGGGGCCCACGCGGCGCCAGTTCCTCCTCGGCACGGCCGTCACCACCGCGGGCTTCGCCGTGGGCTACCGGCTAATGATGGCCGCGCCCGCCAACGCACAAACGACGCCTGCAGCGGTCCAGGCGAACCCCTTCCAGACCTATGTCGAGATCACACCGGAGAACCGAATCGTCATCCACTCGTCGCAGTTCGAGATGGGACAAGGCTCCTATTTCGGCATCGCCACCCTGGTTATGGAAGAGCTCGACGGCGCCTGGGCGCAGGTCCACGTGGTCGGCGGATATGGCAATACCGCGCTCTACGGCAATCTCGCCTGGGGCGGGGCCGCGCAGGGAACCGGTGGCTCCACGTCGATGAGCTCGTCGTGGGAGCGCTACCGCAAGGCGGGTGCTGCCGCACGGGCCATGCTGGTGGCGGCCGCGGCGCAGCGGTGGGACGTGCCAGCCGGCGAGATCACAGTCGCTTCCGGGGTCGTGTCGCACGCCTCAGGGATGCAGGCGCGCTTCGGTGACCTGGCTAAAGCCGCAGCGGGAATGCCGGTTCCCGACGACGTGCCGCTAAAGCCGCGCGACAAGTGGGCCCAGATCGGATCGGACAGCCTCAAGCGCTACGATTCCGCCGGCAAGACCAATGGCGCGCAGACCTACACGATCGACCTCAAGATAGATGGACTCAATACGGCCGTTATGATCCATCCGCCGAAGTTCGGCGCTGAGATCGAGAGCTTCGACGCCTCCAAGGCCAAGGCACTCGACGGCATTGTCGATGTCGTCCAGACGCCGCGCGGCATTGCCGTGGTCGGCAGGGACATGTGGACGGCGCTCAAGGGCCGCGATCTCGTGGAGGTGACCTGGAACGAAGAGAAGGCCGAAAGGCGCGGCACGGCCGAGATCATGGCCGAATACACTAAGGCAGCAGACGATCCGGGCGCGGCCACCGCGCGCGACGACGGTAACACTCCCGCAGCGTTGGCCAGTGCTGAGAAAGTCATCCAAGGGCACTACGAATTCCCCTATCTTGTCCATGCTTCGATCGAGCCACTCAACGCGGCCGCCCGAATCAACGAAGACGGCACCATCGACGTCTGGGGCGGACACCAGATGCCCGATCTTTATCAGGCGGCTGCCGCTCAAGTAGGCGGCACCACGCCGGACAAGGTGAGGCTGCACGTGATGAAGACCGGCGGCAGCTTCGGCCGCCGAGCGGTCTCGGACGCAGATCTCATTATCGAAGCTGTTTCCACAGCGCGTGCACTGGGACCCGGCAAGCCAGTGAAGGTGCAGTGGACCCGCGAGAACGACATGCGGGGTGGGCGGTACCGGCCGGTCTATGTGCACGCAGTCAAGGCGGGGCTCGACAAGGAAGGCAATGTCGTCGCTCTCCATGACCACATCGTGGGCCAATCGATCGCGGGCGGTTCGCCCTTTGCGGCGATGATCGAGAACGGCATCGATCCGACCTCCGTGGAGGGCGCCACCAACCTGCCCTATGCGATCCCGAACCTGAAGGTCGAGCTGACCACGACGGACGTGAACATCCCAGTGCTGTGGTGGCGTTCGGTAGGCTCCACCCACACCGCTTACGCAATGGAAACCCTGATTGATGAGCTCGCCGCCGCTGCGAACCGTGATCCGGTCGATTTCCGCTTGTCGATGCTCGGTCACCATCCACGGCATGCCGGCGTGCTGAAATTGGCTGCTGAGAAGGCAGGCTGGGACAAGCCTCTGCCGGAAGGCCGTTTCCGCGGCGTGGCCCTGCATGAAAGCCTCTCGACCTATGTCGCCGAGGTGGTGGAGATCACCTTCAACGATGCAAATGATTTCAAAGTCGACCGCGTCGTCTGCGCGGTAGATTGCGGCACCGCGATAAATCCTGACCAGATCCGCGCTCAGATGGAGGGCGGTATCGGCTTCGGGCTAGGCGCGATCCTCCAGGAGGAGCTGACCCTGACGGGCGGTGTCATAGACCAAGAGAACTACGACACCTATACGCCGCTCAGGATCGAGCAGATGCCGCGCGTCGAGGTGCACATTATGCCGTCCGACGAGCCGCCCACGGGCGTTGGCGAGCCCGGTGTGCCGCCGATCGGCCCGGCCGTCGCCAACGCGCTACGGGCGGCGACGGGCAAGACGATCCGCAAGCTGCCGATCATAAAGAACTTGTCAGCATAGCCGGGAATGACACCATGAAAACGGCCGCGATGAAGATCGCGGTCGTAGGTCGTTTTTGAACGCCTCCTGACAGGCGATCACCTCCATTCGATCAATTTCCGGCGGCTGCCCGGTCCAATATCCGGTTTAGAGACGGTAACCCGTGTTCTGAACGACCGCAGACGGTCGTTGGTGCTGGTAGCACTGAAGAACCGCTTTCGAGACGCAAATGCCGCACGCAAATGTCTCGAAAGGGTCACGCTAGAGACTTTTGTACCACCTATTGCATGTCTGCTATCGCTTTCTGGGCGCGAGAAGCGGCCGGTCCTCTGACGGCCCCATAACAGGACATTGATGTCTTCGCGCTGAGCGTCAGCAGTTGGCTCTACCGCGACCTTTCTCAGGAAGGCTGCACACCGACGCGATCTTCCTTTCACCTTGCGCAAACCTCCCTTCCGAGTGAGGCGTTCAGTGCGTCGGCTTGGTGGACTGAGGCACTTCTGAGTGGGACAACAACATTGAAAAATATTGGAAAAGATTTGAATGCTCTGAAGTCCCACTGATCTCTTACCAATTGATTTTTATGGCTTTCTGAATACCCTCCGGGCCCACCAAAATGTTTGATTTCATTTCGAAAAAGTGGCCTCGGCCCAAAACGTTTTGGGCCCATTATGGGCCCAACAAAAAAGGGCGGCCGATAAGCCGCCCTGCACCGGTCCGATTGAAACCATTCATTTGATGACGCGCAGCGGCATCCGTTGCTTCATGGCGTCGCGTTTCGCCTCCCGCTCGTTGATCGCGCGGGCGATATCGACGGCCATCCGCTTCTTGTTCGCCTCCCGTACGTACGCGTCCGTCACCGTCATCGAGGAATGTCCCATGGCTTCCATAATGGCGCGTGCCTGGATGTTGCATTCGGCGAGATACGTGCCGAAGGTACGCCGGAGCCCATGCAGGGTGTAGCCCTCCGGAATGCCGGCCTGCCTGTTCCAGTGCGCCATCATGCCGGTGAGGCTTTTTTCCGCAAACGGACGCCCATAGGCGTTCCTCAATACCGGTCCACCTTTCGAACGGTCTAGCGGCTCCAGAGCCTGCGCCAGCTTGTCCACGATGGGGATAAACACTTCCCTGCCGCCGTGGCGGTTTCGGTTCTTTTTCTGCCGAAACTCGAAGGCCTCGATCAAAACCAGCGAGCCATCGAACAGTTCGATTTCCTCGCTGACCAGATCTTCCCATTCCAGTGCGGCGATGTCGCCGCGTCTATTCCCGAGCCAGAAGCCGAGGGCGTAGCAGGTGCGCGCCGCCGAGCCGACTGCATGGCGCGACTCGAACTTTTCACGAATGGCCATCGGCCACCCAGGATTGGCCGTCGATTTGGGAATGCGAACGCGAATTGACAGCGAAGGATCGTCCTGCGGCTTGATCCACTTCTCAACGTCAATCGCCACCCAAAGGAGCTTTTTGATCGCTACCAGCAGATGCTTTGCGACTGTCCGTCTGGTGCCAAACACGCCTTCGATAATCGCACGCAGACGGTCGGCATCGAGATGCTCGACCGGCGTGTCGCGCCAGGTGAGCGGATAGGCGGGATCGACCTTCATCTCAAGGAAGCGTTCAATAAGCCGAGCATTCTTGTGCTGGGTGGCTTGGTCGAAGTCCAGCCATTCCATCGTCGATTCAAGCCGGCGGGCAGCATGACCGAAAGTCTTCGGCAACGCCCGTCCAGGCAAGTCGATGATGACGCCCTTTTGACCTTGGCCTTGAGTTGCCCGTTCATAGGCGGCCTCGAATTCTGGATCACCTGGCCGGCCTGGAAGCCGAATTTCGGGTATTCCCTTGCCGCGGTAACGATAGACGAGCTTACCGCTTTTTAGGCGCGACGAGACTCCGGGATATTTGTCATCCTTGAATGGCCGGCCCATTAAGCCCTCCTTCCAGCCTTCTGCTGTTCCAAGCGCCGGGGCACCTCGATCGTCGCCGGAGGCGAAGGGCTTTTGCTCTCCATAGCGATCCGAAGGAGCAACGGGTAGGGGAAACCTCGACCTTGCTCTATGCCCTCGTATGTGCGCTTCGGGATGCCCAACAATTTCGCTGCGCTTTCTGCCGTGAATCCTTCTCTTGCCCGCCAAGCTTTCACATCTCGCGAGAGCTCGTCTTTATCATTGACGTCAACCCGTTTGCTCACATGGAAATCATACTACGTCGACAGCGTATACGCAATCTGCGTAATCATTTACGCCTAGCACTTTTTCCGCTTCGTTCCAAAAGCACCCGGAGACCACTCTCTTTGTCAGGCAAAGACGAAAAGGAGATATCGAGGGTGACACGATCCCAGATCGTGCGACTGTTGACGAGCTTAGGCTTCGGCATGCGGCCATCGCCGACCATCTCGTCAAATAGCGTCGGTCCAACGCCAACGTAGCGCGCTGCTTCCTCGCGAGAGAGACCACGTGGAGGATAAGAAATCGCGTCAGCCTTCACAGCCGTCAACCCGAAAAGTACAACCGGCAGTGGGGTGAAGTCTGGCGAGTCGGTTACGCTGGTCACACCGTTCGTCCGCGGATCCACCAAGCCAGACATCCCGCGCCGCGCCAATTTGGAATGCGACCTTTTCTTACGAATGCACATCGCTGTTAGGAAGATGTCCCCCACGTAGGGTTCGGAAAACGGCGGCAATGGCGTGCAAATCGGAACGGTTGACGTCAGAATGCTTGCCCACCGCTCGCGAACGAGGCTTCGCTCAGGCGCATCGACCGCTGATCTTCGTTTTGGGATTGCATTCGCCATTGTCGCTTAGCCAGCGACGAGCAGTTGGCTATCTTGCATAGCATACGGACCGCCGTGGGCGGGGACAGTCGGTCCCGCGTCCCGTCCTGCGGCCGGCGCCATGCTGACGCTCCTACGGCTGTCCTGTTCACCGCCCGCGACGGGGGCGAATTTCCTCCGTCCTACGCGCGACAATATCCGCTGTTGCGGACGCGCGCAGAACTGCGGTTTATACGCCGTTTTTCCGTTGAGCGCCGGTAGTCGCCGGCGCCGACCGTATCGTCCTGTCAGCAACCGTCTCCGTCAGTGTCACCAGTTACCGAAGCAATCGCTTCGGAGTTGACCGCCTAGAGCGGCTTTCCGGCGCGTACCATGGCACGCGCAATAGCGAGTTCGACTTCAGTCTTGGCATTCTCTTTCTGCGTCATGTTGTCGGCTGCAATGAGTCGCTTTAGCGCCCGCAGTGTCTCACCCCGGGTCCAGCCTACCTCCAACATGCTCTCAATGACTGCCTGAAAGCCGGGCTCCATGGCCTCCTGACAGTCTAGCGCGCGGTCTGCGTAATCATGGTCGTCCAGGTGCCTGGGCGGATTTATCATTCTTCACTCCATGTCCGGCACGTCGCCGTTGGTGAACAGCACTGTCGGCGGTCCATAGTCGCCAAGCGCCGCGTTGGCGTCGCGACTCCATGCTATGACACCGACGTGGTTTGAAGCCAGCGCCTTTGCTGTACGGATCGCGCGGTCCTCGCTCTGCTGGTCGGTCTGGCCGTATGCTGTGAACAGTTCGCCATCCTCGCCGCGGTCGAACGCCACGACAACGATCAGCTTCGGCTTTTTCTGATCTGACACATCGTCGGACACTCAGTGCGTCCTGCCGGAGCGGAGATGCATCTCGATCTTATTGATTACCTTGGTGAGGACATCGACCGCCTGGAGATTAACGGCGAAGTCGAATTACCTTCCGCCGTTTCGAATATCAGAACGCCGACCTTGGTCTCGTCGTCGCTCATCATGCCCATTCCAATGCCCGTCGGCATATAAGGTGGTTTTTCTGACATGGTCTCTCTCCTCAGATGCGGTGTGGCCTCGTCAGCAATTCGGCCATCTGGCCGTGCGACCCGAAGGGGGCCGAGCAGATAGATAGACGATGGCAACCCGTGTTATCCCGTTCAGCACTCTTCGAAATGCATCGACTGGCCGCGCATCATTGCTAGGGTCAGTGCGATTGCAGGATTTGCGGGCGGCTTCTCCATCAGCAAGGAACCATCGAAATCGCGCCACGCCGCCATGCGCAATTCACCGTCATCGGCGGCGGCAGGGTCGAAAACGTGGGCATCATAGGGATCCAGGTCAATCTCAATCGTCCAGTCCTTAAGCGCCTTGCGAGCCATTTCCCCAACCTGGGCGAGATCGCTGGTGAAGAAGGGGATACGGTCGCCATCTTCCGAAAGCGGCTCAACCCGATCCAGCGTCGGTCGCTCAGGCACCCAACCAAGAACAAAGGCAATATCGAAATCGATCTGGCGGTCCGGCCCGGTCGTGGTCTCCAACCGGGTGACAACATCAGGATAGAGCTGCTTGCGCGCCGGCCACGTGTCCGGAAGCGCCTCAGCTTGCAATCTCGTTTGGGGAACGTCGATCAGTTCCATGATCTGATGGCGCGGAACTCTGTCTTCCGGCCAGCCCGCACAACATGCCGCCGTCGCAGCCTCGTCGGCTTCCATCCAAACCGAAGCAGCCTGGTCCTCATCCTCGGTTGGCTTGTCGTCTTCCGGAAAGCCTTTGGAATTTCTTCCGCAGCGCCACCCCGCCATACCATTGACTCTTTATTAGGAAGAGAACAAATGAGGAACATTCGTCAGCATTTCGCGTTCAGGAAACAAATGAGTGCATCGACGCCAATCGCTGCCCTTTCCGATCTCCGGGATCGCATTGCGCATCTCGAAGGCGGGAACACGCGCGCGCGTGCGGTGCTCCCGTTCGGTGTCGCGGCCATCGACAACCATCTGCCCGGGGGCGGCGTGGCGCTTGGTGCTCTCCATGAGGTTGCCGGCGGCGGCAATGGTGCCATCGATGGCGCTGCTGCATCGCTTTTTGCTGCAGGAATTGCGGCCAGGGCGCAGGGCAAGGTGCTGTGGTGAGTGACGCGTCAAGATCTCTTCGCGCCGGCAATCGCCCAGGTCGGACTTCACCCGGACCGCGTGATCTACGTCGAAGCCGGTGACGATAAATCCCTGCTCGCCTGCTTCGAGGAAGGTTTGAGGCATGTCGGGCTTGGGGCTGTGGTTGCCGAGGTTGCCCGGCTGTCGATGACGGCCTCGCGCCGCTTGCAGCTTGCAGCTGAAGGCTCGGGCGCCATGGGGATCGCCATCCGTCGCTGGCGCCGCCAGACTGAAGCTGCCGATTTCGGACAGCCGACGGCTTCGGTCAGCCGCTGGCGAGTTTCTGTCTTGCCATCGAGGCCGCTCCACGTGCCGGGTATTGGCCGGGCGCGATGGCAACTTGAACTGATCAGGTCTCGTGGAGGGGAAACGCTGGATATCGAAGTGGAGGCTTGTGATGCAAAGGGTCGTCTCGCTCTTCCTTCCAAGCTGGTCGACAGATCGGCTCAGAAGGAAATTGGGCGACGTCTCGCCGCCACCGGATAGGCCGTTGGTGCTGGTCGGGCGGCAAGGCAATCGTCGCCTCGTGACCGCAGTCGATCGCGCGGCAGTGGAAGCGGGCTTGCGCGTCGGAATGCCGGCTACGAAAGCGCAGGCCCTCGTGCAGGGGCTGGCGGTCATGGATGCCGCACCCCAAGCCGACGCGGAGGCATTGGAGCGGCTAGCGCTATGGGCATTGCGGCGCTACGCGCCAATCGTCGCGACAGATCCTCCGGATGGATTGGTCTTGGAGACCACGGGCGCCGACCACCTTCATGGCGGTGAACAATTGATGCTGACCGATATGGTCGAACGCCTCGGCCGTGTCGGCTTCTCGGCGCGGGCCGCGATAGCCGATAGCTGGGGTGCCGCTCACGCTATTGCGCGCTACGTCAAGCAGACCGTCAGGGTGGTCGCCGTCAATTCAACCTACGATGCGATCCTTCCTCTGCCCATCGCGGCACTGCGTTTGCCCGATGCAATCGTCAGCGGTCTGCGGGTTTTGGGGTTCGACCGGGTAGGCGAGCTTCTGAAGCAGCCGCGCGCGCCACTGACGCTGCGCTTCGGGCCGGAACTCGGCCGCCGCCTTGACCAGGTTGCCGGGCGCCTTGCCGAACCGATTGAGCCCGTACGGGCAGCCGATGTGGTCGAGGTCAAGCGTGGCTTTGGCGAGCCCATCGGTGCGGCCGAGACGATCGCCCGCTATATTGGCAAGCTTGTTCAGGCGCTATGTGCCGAACTGGAGACCAAAGGGCTCGGCGCGCGGCGGCTCGACCTGCTGCTCTACCGCCTCGACAACCGCGTCGAGGCCATTCGCGTCGGCACGGCCTTGCCGGTCCGCGATGTGAAGAGACTGACGCGTTTGTTATGCGACAAGATCGAGACGGTCGATCCGGGCTTCGGCATCGAGTTGATGCGGCTGTCCGCGCCCTTGGCTGAACCATTGACACCTAAGCAGACTATCTCGTCACTCATCGAGCAACGGGACGCCAACATCTCGGATCTGATCGACATACTCGGCAATCGTGTCGGCGAGGAGAAGCTCTACCGGTTTGCACCAGTTGCCAGCGACGTGCCGGAGCGATCGTTGCGGCGTGTGGCTCCGGCCTCGGTGGAAACCGGCGAGGCATGGCCGGACCATTGGCCGCGCCCGGCCCGTTTGTTTGCCGTGCCGGAACCGATCGAGGCCATTGCGCTGCTGCCGGATCATCCGCCGGCCAGCTTTACCTGGAGAGGCATCCGTCGAAGGATCAAGCGCGCCGATGGCCCTGAGCGAGTTTTCGGCGAGTGGTGGAAGCGCGACGCCGAGCTTGCCGCCGTGCGCGACTACTTCCAGGTCGAGGATGAAGCCGGCGAGCGGTTCTGGATCTATCGCGCCGGCGACGGCGAGGATGAAGCGACCGGCTCGCATCGCTGGTTCCTGCACGGCATCTTCGGATGACTGCACGTTACGTCGAACTGCAATGCACCTCCCATTTTTCCTTTTTGCGCGGCGCCAGCTCCTGCAAGGAATTGTTTGCGCAGGCCGCCATCATGGACATGCCCGCACTTGCCATCTGTGATAGCAACAGCCTGGCCGGCATTGTCCGCGCGCATGAAGCGGCGAAGGCAACAGGTGTCAGGCTGATCGTCGGGTGTCGGCTGGATCTAGCTGAAGAAGTCTCCATCCTGGTTTATCCAACCGACCGCGCATCCTACTCCCGGCTTTGCCGATTGCTGTCGCTGGGCAAGAAGCGTGGCGGCAAGGCGAAATGCGTGCTGCATTGGGCAGACCTTGTCGCGTATGGCGAAGGCCTTGTTGCCGTGTTCATTCCCGATCAAGCTGACGATACATGCTCGCTCTGGCTGCGGCGACTGTGTGAGGCATTCGATGATCGGGCCTATCTGGCGTTGACGTTGCGCCGCCGTCCCAATGACGCTTTGCGGCTGCACGATCTGTCCAACCTTGCCGGACAGGCCGGCGTGCCGACAGTCGTCACCAATGATGTGCTGTTCCACGAGCCGTCACGTCGCATCCTCCAGGATGTCGTCACCTGCATCCGCCACAATGTCACCATTGACGATGCAGGGTTTCGGCGAGAGCGACATGCCGACCGTTACCTGAAACCGCCTGAGGAAATGGCCCGGCTTTTTGGTCGCTACCCCGAGGCGCTCACTCGGACGCTTGAGATCGCCAAGCGCTGCCGGTTTTCACTGGATGAACTTGCTTACCAATATCCCGAGGAGCGCATGCTGCCGGACCTGACGCCGCAGCAGGCGCTGGAGAAGCTGACCTGGGAAGGCGCAACGGAGCGCTTCCCCGAGGGGGTGCCCGACAAGGTTATCGCCACGCTCAAGCATGAATTGCAGCTCATTGAGAAGCTGCAATACGCGCCGTATTTTCTAACGGTGAATTCGATCGTTCGCTTTGCCCGCAGCCAGGACATTCTGTGCCAGGGCAGGGGGTCGGCTGCCAACAGCGCCGTCTGCTACGTGTTGGGCATCACCTCGATCGATCCCGACCGCAATGATCTACTGTTCGAACGCTTCGTCTCGGAGGAGCGCCGCGAACCTCCCGACATCGATGTCGACTTCGAACATGAGCGGCGAGAAATCGTCATGCAATGGGTGTTCGACACCTACGGCCGTGAGCACGCAGCACTTTGCTCGACCGTCATCCGTTATCGCTCGAAGGGCGCCTTGCGCGATGTCGGCAAGGCTCTGGGTCTGCCCGAAGACCTCATCAAGATGCTGTCGTCACAGGTCTGGGGCTGGTCGGACGAAGGCGTCCAACCCAGGCATGCCGAGGAGCTGAACCTCAATCTCGGCGACCGCCGCCTTCGTCTTGCGCTGGATCTGGCCAGGCAATTGATCGGAGCGCCGCGCCACCTGTCGCAGCATCCCGGCGGTTTCGTGCTGACTCGTGACAGGCTGGACGATCTGGTGCCGATCGAGCCGGCGGCGATGAAGGATCGTCAGGTCATCGAATGGGACAAGGACGACATCGATGCGCTGAAGTTCATGAAGGTCGATGTCCTGGCGCTGGGCATGTTGTCCTGCATGAAGCGCGGCTTCGATCTGCTGGCCGAGCACAAGGGAATAGATCTCGATCTCGCTTCGATCCCGGCTGAAGATCCGCGAACTTATGCAATGATCCGCAAGGCCGACACGCTCGGCACGTTCCAGATCGAATCGCGTGCGCAGATGTCGATGCTACCGCGCATCAAGCCGCGGACTTTCTATGACCTGGTGATCGAGGTGGCGATCGTCCGGCCGGGACCGATCCAGGGCGACATGGTGCATCCGTATCTGCGCCGCCGCGAAGGCAAGGAAGAAGTGGTCTACCCCAAGCCTGAGCTCGAAAAAGTGCTCGGAAGAACACTGGGCGTGCCGCTGTTCCAGGAACAGGCGATGCGGGTGGCGATCGAATGCGCCGGCTTCACCCCGGGCGAGGCCGACCAGCTTCGCCGCGCCATGGCGACCTTCAAACACACCGGCGGCGTCTCCAGCTTCGGTGCCAAGCTGATCGGCGGCATGGTGAAGAACGGCTATGAGCGCGAGTTCGCCGAAAAGACCTTCAAGCAGCTGGAAGGCTTCGGAAGCTATGGCTTTCCCGAAAGCCATGCGGCGAGCTTCGCGCTGATCGCCTACGCCTCGTCCTGGATGAAATGCCATCACCCGGATGTATTCTGCGCAGCCCTTCTCAACGCCCAGCCGATGGGCTTCTACGCGCCGGCACAGATCGTTCGCGATGCCCGCGACCATGGCGTCGAGGTGCGTCCGGTCTGCGTCAATGCCTCGCGCTGGGACTGTACGCTCGAGCCCACCGCGGAAGAGGATCGGTTCGCCGTTCGCCTTGGCCTGCGGATGGTCCGCGGTCTTGCCAATGCCGACGCGGCAACGATCGTCACGACACGCGCCGACCAGCCCTTAGCCTCGGTGGATGATCTCTGGTACCGGGCCGGTGTTCCCGCCGCCTCTCTGGTTGAGCTCGCCCAGGCCGACGCGTTCCAATCGTCCCTATCGCTGGCGAGGCGTGAGGCACTGTGGGCGATCAAGGCACTCCGCGACGAGCCGCTGCCGCTGTTTGCGGCCGCCTCCGCACGGGCGCGCCAGACGGTGCCGGAGATACAGGAACCCCTTGTCGCACTGCGCGCCATGACATCAGGCGGTGAGGTGGTCGAGGACTATGGACATGTTGGACTGACGCTGCGCGATCACCCCGTTTCGTTCCTGCGCACAGATCTACGCCGCAAACGCATTGTCTCTTGCCGCGAGGCGATGCAGGCCCGCGACGGTCAATGGGTGGAAGCAGCTGGGCTCGTGCTGGTCCGGCAACGGCCCGGCTCAGCCAAGGGCGTCATGTTCATCACGCTTGAGGACGAGACCGGCATCGCCAATCTAGTAGTCTGGCTGAAGGTCTTCGAGAAATATCGCCGGGTCGTGCTCGGCGCCGGCATGATTGCCGTCTATGGGCGGATTCAGCGCGAAGGCGAGGTGGTCCATCTCGTCGCTCATCGCTTGAGCGATCTTTCCGCCGATCTGGCCAGCGTTGGCGATCGTGATGCTGCCTTCCCGCTGCCGCCTGGGCGCGGCGACGAATTCCATCACGGCAGCCCGACACCGGACCCGCGCGGCATGCCGAAGGCGCCAAAGCCGAGGAACATCATCGATCCCTTATGCCGAACTCGGCATAAGGGGTCTTATCCCGAGTGGGAGACTATGCCGATCAAGCTGTCTAAACCACGGGACTTTCGGTAAAAACGCCGCCGCGGCTCGGCATAGTCAAGGTGTCCGGCGTCGCGAATTTCTCAGTGTGGTCGTATCCCACCCGACGGCTTCTGGGCAGCTAAGCTGGAATAGCGGCCGTTCAGGTGCCCGCCGCACTTCGACGGCAATGCGCCCAATGTCGGCCGTAGAAGTCGATCTTGCCATTGCCCGGAAGCAGACGTCGCCCGAAGCGGGAGTGATCGTGGTTGCGCGACATCTCGAGCACAGACTATCTATCGTGGAGCGTTACGGCGACCCAGCAGCATCGCGATGCCCAATGCCGGAAGCGTCGCCGTCGCGACGGCGAAGAAGACGAATTGCAGCCCGGCCGACCCAGCGACCAAGCCGAGCGCAGGGCTGCCGAAGCCGAGCGCCACGTCGAGGAAGACGGTGTAGAGTCCCATGGCCAGGCCGCGGCTGCGTGGCGGAAGATGGCTTACGGCCTCGGCACCGAAACCGGGATAGACCAGCGAGTAGCCAAGGCCAGTCAGGCCCGCTCCGATGGCGGCGAGAACGGGTCCGGGCGCAAGCCAGATCAGCATCAGCCCTGCCGCCTCGACCGCCACGAAGATCACGGCGACGCGTGCGCCCCCAAGCCTGTCGGGCAGGTGGCCGAAGCACAGCCTTGCCGCGATCAGCGACGCGGCATAAGCGGTGAAGGGAAGCCAGACTGGCTGCCAGCCGCGTTCGGCAAAGAGCAGGGCGCCAAAGGACAGGATCGCGCCATAGCCAAGGCTGCAGAAAGCAGCTCCGACGCCGGGAAGCCAGACCGCTTGCGCCACGCTCGTCCATGCCTGTCGCGCGGCGCTCGCGGCGACGCTGGTGCCACGCATAGGCAGGATGGCAAGCAGCGTCGCAAGCGGCAGGCCGACTGTCGCGAGTCCGATCGCGGCGAAGCCGCTCGCCGCGTAAAGCGCAGATCCGATCGGCGCGCCTAGCGCGAGCGCCGCAAACATCGCCGTGCCCACCCAGGCTATGACCTTTCCGGAGTTCTGTCCGCCCGCAGGGGAGAGGCCCCAGGCGACGCCGCCGGTAATGATGAAGCTCTCCGACGCGCCCAGTACCGCCCGGCCAGCGAAGAGCACCGATGCGGACGCTACCGGCCGGTCGAGCAATGCCAGCGAGCCGAGGTAAATGAACCCCGCCAGGGCAGCGGCAATGAGGCCGACGATGACGGCCCGCTTGCCGCCGCGCCCATCGGCATAATTTCCGGCTCCAATGCGCGACAGCATCGAGGCGACGAACTGGCTGCCCGTCACCAGCCCGACCGCTAAGGGGCCGAAGCCGAGCTGCTGGTGAAGATGCAGCGGCAGGACGGGTAGCGCCAAGCCGATCAGGAGGAAGCCGGCGGAGACAGCCGCCATGATTGGCACCAGTTCCGCTATCGCGCCATTTCGGTCTGAAGTCTGCGCCATTGTGGCCACCGATAATGCTTTGACAGCCGGGCTGTTCCGATCAGTAACGTTCGTAGGTCACGCGCCAGCCTTCGGCCGGATTGTCCGGCGTGAGGACCAATTTGTTGTCCGTGACTTCGAATTTGCGTTTCATGCTCTTCCCGACAAGGTTGCGGACCAGGGAGGACTCGATCGTGATGACGAAGGTCTTGTCCTGGTCGTTGATGGCGACCGGCCCGTAATAGGCTTCGTAGCCATTCGCCGTGTAAGGCGTGTCCGGCGCCTTGGCGTCGGGGTTCTGGGCCTGCACCGAGAGGGTGCCGGCCTCGGTGAAGATGACCTGGCCGGAATATGGCACGGGCTTGAGATTTCCCTCGGCACCGGCCTCGAGCGACCTCATGCGCCATGCGCCGATGATCGGGGACTCTTGGGAGAAAGCCGGTGTCGCGACCGAAAGCGCAAGCGCAAGGGCGGCGATCTTCAATCTCATCGTCATATGACGTTGTTCCTTTTCTGAGTTGTGGGTGCGGACAGGCGGTCCGCCCAATCTTCGCTCAAACCGAAAGCATGACCTTGATAGCGCGCCGCTCGTCCATGGCGCGGTAGCCTTCAGCGACCTCGGCCAACGGCAGCTTGAGGTCGAAGACCTTGCCGGGCTTGATCCTGCCGTTGAGCACACGGTCCATAAGGTCGGGCAGGAAGCGGCGCACAGGCGCCGGGCCGCCCATCATGCGCTTTTGGCCGAAGAATAGTTTTTGGCCGTCGAAGCTCACGCCGTGCGGCACCCCGACATAGCCGATGGTGCCGCCGGGGCGAGAGCAGGCCAGAGCCTGGTCGAAGGATTCCGCCGTGCCGACGCATTCCAGAACGGAGTCCGCGCCGACGCCCTTGGTGAGTTCCTTGATGCGGGCCACACCTTCCTCGCCGCGCTCAGCGACGATGTCGGTGGCGCCAAACTCGCGGGCGAGTTTTTGGCGGCTGGCGTGCCGGCTCATGGCGATGATGCGCTCGGCGCCCATCTCCTTGGCCGCAAGCACGCCCATCAGGCCGACCGCACCGTCGCCGACCACCACCACCGTCGATCCTTCTCGGACCTCGGCTGCGTCGGCCGCATACCAGCCGGTGCCGAGCACATCGGACACAGCCAGCAGGTCGGGGATGAGTTCGGCCGGCGGCACCTCGGCGGTGGCGACCAGTGTGCCATCCGCCAAGGGCACGCGGGCGTAAGGCGCCTGCGCGCCCGACATAAACTCGCGCTGCACACAGGACGACTGGAAGCCGAAGCGGCAATGCGGGCAGGTATTGTCGGAGAGGCAGAACGAGCCGACGACGAACTGGCCGGGACGGACCGTGCGCACCTCTGCGCCGACCTCGACGACGATGCCACAATATTCGTGGCCCATATGCATCGGGCCGTCGACCGGCTGCAGCCCGCGATAGGGCCACAGATCCGAGCCGCAGATGCAGCTTGCCGAGAGCTTGATGATGGCGTCCGTCGGCCGCATGATTTTCGGATCGGCGATTTCCTCGCAGCGGATGTCGCCCGGTTTGTAAAGAAGGGTTGCGAGCATTTTGGTTCCTTTCGAGTGGAGAAGATCAAGCGCCGTAGTCGGCGTCGCTGACATGTTCCAGCCAGTCCACGACCTTGCCGTCCTTGACCTCCTGAAGGGCGATGTGGGTCATGGCGGTCTGAGGCGACGCGCCGTGCCAGTGCTTCTCGCCGGGCGCGAACCAGACGACGTCCCCCGGACGGATTTCCTCGACCGGCCCGCCCTCGCTCTGAACGAGGCCGAGGCCGGAGACGACGATCAGCGTCTGGCCGAGCGGATGCGTGTGCCAGGCGGTGCGGGCGCCGGGCTCGAAGGTCACCTGTGCGCCTTGGACCCGCCCGGCATCGAAGGGATTGAAGAGCGGATCGATCCGCACCGTGCCGGTGAACCAGTCAGGTGGCCCCTTGCCGGAAGGCCTCGTGCCAGCGCGAAGAATGTCCATGGTGATCTCCTTTGCGTCCTCAAATGCGTTCGATGCGAAGCGGGAACTTGCCGCGAATGTGCAGGGCCTGCTCGCCCTCGTCGAAGCGGCCGAGCCTGATCAGCCCGGGATGGCGATAGTCGGCGTAGAACATGGCCAGATTGCCCCAGGGCATAAAATAGCACAGGTCATAGGGCTGCTCGTTGGCGAACGGACCACTTCCCTCCTCTGTCAGCTTGCGCGGCAGATAGGCGATCTTCTCGTTATGCGAGTAGTCCTCGATCTTGAGGTCGAGCGGCAGCATGGAGAAGAAGTCGCGCGCCGACGGATTGTCGTAGAGCGTGGCGGTCATGGTGCGGCCGTTGAAAATCATCCTGATCTTCATGTCAGTGGGCTCCTGGCTGACGGGGGTGTCGCCTTCTTGGCTGGCGGCTGCGCGAGGCAGGGCCGCCACCGCGAGCGCGGCGCCGAGCAATGTCCGGCGGCTGAGCGGCGCACGCTCAATGGTCATGGCAAAGACCTCCGGGCCATATGCGATGCGGCAAGGGCGGCGAGCGCCGATCCGCAGAGCAGCACCGCGCCTAAAGTGAACGCTCCCCACCAGCCGACCGTATCGAAGAGCGTGCCGCCGATCGCGGCGCCGCCTGTAATGGCGAGCTGGATGACTGCCACCTGCAGCCCGCCGCCGGCCTCTGCGTCGTCCGGCAACGTCCGACTGAGCCACGTGCCCCAGCCAACGGGCGCCGCCGTGCCGAAGAAGCCCCAGGCAACGAGCAGCAGCGCTGTGGGAACCGGCAAGGCACCGAGGGCAATGAGCGCAGCCGCCAGCGCGGCCATGACCAGCGGGATGACGATGAGGATGCTGAACAAGCGCGTGCGCAAAAGCCGGCCGACGCACCATGTGCCGAGCACCCCCGCCAGCCCCATCGCCAGCAGGACCGCCGAGAGGGCAGCGATGTCGAGCTGAGTGACGCTCTCGAGGAAGGGCCGCAGATAGGTGAAGAGCGCGAACTGGCCCATGAACAGCATCATGATCGCCGCCATGCCGATGGCGACAGGAAGACGGCCGAGGAGCGCCAGCGGATTGCCTGGACGCTTTCTCCGGCGCGGGGGCAGCGCCGGCAGGCTTATCCACTGCCAAACCAGCGCCAGAAGTCCAAACGGCACGACGAGGAAGAAAGCGCCGCGCCAGCCGACATAGGCGCCAAGAAAACTGCCCAGCGGCGCGGCGATGGTGGCCGCAATGGCATTGCCAGCGTTTAGCATGGCGAGACCCTTCGGAACCATGTCTTGCGGCACGAGGCGCATGACGATCGCGGTCGACATCGACCAGAACCCGCCGATCGCGATGCCGAGCAGCGCCCGGCCGACCATGAGGAACGCGTAGTTCGGCGCGAAGGTGACAGCCAAACCGGACACGATGAGGAGGAGGGTGAAGCCGGTCACGACCAGTCGGCGGTCGATGTGGCGCGTGAGGCCGGCGACCAGCAGGCTGGTCACGACGGCGAAAACGCCCGAAATCGAGATCGCCTGTCCCGCCCGGCCCTCGGTGATGCCGAGATCGGCCGCTAGCGGCGACAGCAGGCTGACCGGCATGAATTCAGACGCGATGAGCACGAAAACACACAGCGCCATCGACAACACCGCGCCCCATGCGGCGCGGTCTTCGACAAGCCTTGTGTCGTACGTCGTTTCCATAATTGGCATCCTTGCAAGGCGACCGGGCGGATCAGCCGCCAATCCCCGTCGCGATGCCAGAAGATATTGCAGAGGAACCCATTCTATTAGACTGAGTAATTCGCATGGACTTATCTGCTCATGATATAAATGTCAGACGGGAGGTGCCCTATGCAGCGCGATGGCATGAAGGATCTGCTCTGGTTCCTGGCGGTCGCCCGGGAGCGCAGCTTCACCAAGGCGGCGGCCAAGCTCGGAACCTCGCAGTCGACCCTGAGCTCGACAATCAAGGAGCTTGAAGCTCGTCTTGGCGTCCGCCTGCTGACACGTACGACGCGGAGCGTCGCTCCGACCGAGGCCGGCGAGCGACTTTTCCAGTCTCTTGTTCCCCGCTTCGAGGAAATCGAAGCCGACCTTGCAAGTCTGGTGGCTTTTCGCGACAAGCCCTCCGGAACGGTCCGTATCACGCTGTCCGACCATGCGCTCCAGACGACGGTCTGGCCGAAGCTGCAGCCCTTGCTCAACGACTATCCTGACGTGTGCGTCGAGCTCTACAGCGACAACGGCATGAAGAACATTGTGGAGGAGCGCTTCGACGCAGGCGTGCGGCTTGGTGAGAGCATCGACAGGGATATGATCGCAGTGCGCATCGGGCCGGATTGGAGGCTCGTGGCCGTGGCTTCGCCGGAGTACTTTTCCCGCCATCCGGTTCCGACCGCACCCCAGGATCTGGTCGATCATGACTGCATTAATATGCGGCAGGCGACGTTCGGCGGATTATATGCCTGGGAATTCGCCAGGGATGGTCGCGACCTTCGTGTGCGGGTGGAAGGCCAACTCACCTTCAATTCGTCCATTCCCATGATCGAGGCTGCGATAAGCGGTTTCGGGATCGCCTATGTCCCGGAAAACCTCGTCAGCCACCACATCGCCAAGGGATGCCTTAGGCTCGTGCTTGACGACTGGAGTCCGCCATTTGCGGGCTATCACCTCTACTACCCGAGCAGGCGACAGCTCTCGCCTGCGATGGCGGTGCTCGTTGAGGCGCTCCGCCATCGCATCTGACCTCAAGACTGTGCCTATGCTCAGAAGCTGACATTGGTAATGGCGATCGATTGCGCTCATAAATAGACTTGCGACAATGGCAGTGCTGGACGCGACGGTCAGCTGTCGAAGGCCAGTGAGCTGGATAGCTCCTCATGGGCGTCGACCTGTTGCTGCAGCAGAGCGAGTTTCTGCCTGACCATGCCAAGAGCATCGGCGCCGGCGATGAACCGACGGGGCAGTTCCGGCTTGTCGACCAGAGTTATCAGCGCCTGCGCGAGTTTGGCCGGGTCGCCGACTTGTTGACCGTTCGCGGCTTTCCAGCCCGTTATCTGCTGGGCGCGACGTTCGCTGTAGTCGCTAACGGATGACGGAGCATATTGAGTGGATTCGTCCGTCAGCAGCTCTGTGCGGAAAAACCCGGGGTTCACGATCATCGTTTCAATGCCAAACGGCGCCACCTCGGCTTGCAGCGACTCGATCCAGCCATCCACGCCGAATTTTGCCGCCGCGTACGCAGAACAGAACTCGAAACCAACCAGACCGGCCGTCGATGAGATTGCAATGACCTTGCCAGAACCCTGCGCGCGCATCACCGGCAGGACTGCACGGGTGACATTCATGGCCCCGGTCAGGGTGGACGCGAGCTGAAGTTCGATATGGGCCGGAGTCAGGTCCTCGAAATAGCCCGCATAGAAGCCCGCGGCATTGTTGACGAGCACGTCCAGGCGACCAAAGCGGTCGAGGGTTGCCTTCACCGCAGCATCGGCGTCGGCCGGCTTGGTCACGTCCAACGTCACGACCAAAAGATTGTCCGACTGGCCGATCGCCTTGGCGACCCGATCGGGGTTACGACCGGTCGCAACGACCTTATCGCCGATGGCTAACACTGCCTTGGCAAAGTCGAGGCCCATGCCTCGTCCAGCGCCGGCAATCATCCATACTCTATTCATAGCCGTATCCTTCCTAGCCAGTATCTTTTCAATTTATGCCGCGTTGGCTTTTGGCACGTCCGTTTCAGCGGTGATCTTGAACCACCCGGTGGCGGACTGAATCACACCCCATAGTTTCGCTGGAATATCGATGCCCGGAACGCTCGACGGCCGGATTTCGGTCCCGATCAGATCCTCGCGGCCGCTCTTTGCCAGCTCGACCCACGCCGGGTTTATCACCAGCCCCTGCCCAACCGCGACGAGCGTGAGGCCTCTGTGCAGGGCGAGTTCGGCCTGCCCAGGCGTTCTGACCTGGCCGGCGGCAACGACCGGAAACCGCCCGCCGGCTCGGCGCGTGATCAGGTCAGCGATGGTGTCGCCCTCGGGTGCCTCTATAGGCTTTGCCTCGAGAACGCTCGTCAGCGATGCGTGGACGTAGTCCACACCTTCGTCGATAAGACATTCAATCAGCTCGTACGTGTCGGCGATACGCAAGCCACCTGACTCGGGTTCCTCGGGTGACACCCGATAGCCCACGAGGAAGGGGCGGTCCGCGTGCGCAGCGACCACTCGCTTTACCTCGCGCACTACGGCGATTGGGAAACGCATCCGATTTTCGAGGGTGCCGCCCCATTCATCGCCACGCTGATTGTAGAGAGGCGAGAAGAAGTTCTGGATCAGAAATCCGTGAGCGCCATGCAGTTCGATGCCATCGAAACCTGCCTCAATGGCCCGTCGTGTCGCCTCGCCAAAGGCGGCAATGATCGCGAGGATTTCGTCATTCGTCAGTGCACGTGTCTTCACGCCGCCCGGATTGAAGGGGCCGGGCGGGACTTCGAGCGCACTGGCGCTGACGACCTCGCCACCGGGTATAAGTGCCGGCACGGCCTTATTCCCGGCATGGAAGATTTGCAGCACGGCCAGGGCCCCGCCGCTTTTGGCCGCTGACGCCAACCGAGAGAGGCTTGGGGTGAAACGGTCGTCATAGGAGGCGAATTCGCCCGAAAAGCCGATGCCGTCGGGCAACACATGGGTGCAGCCTGTGAGCACAAGCCCGACGCCGGTCGCCCGACGCCGGTAGTAGGTGATCTCCGCATCAGAGACCGTTCCGTCGTCGTTGGCCGACCAGGTGGTCATCGGCGCCATGACAATCCGGTTGTCGAGGCTCAACCCGTTCGGAAATTGGAAAGGCTGGAAAATCTGTCGTTTGGTGTCCACAGGCGTTTCCCTTTCGACCCGCGTTTCTTTGTCTCTGAGGGTGAAATAAGGCATGGGACTCGATACGATTAGCCGCTATAATCTGCATGAAGTTAGAAATGGGATTGATAAATGAGGCGCGGAGATTTTAGCGAACTGGCAGTCTTCATCGCCGTAGCGGAGGCAGGCAGCTTCACGCGAGCCGCGGCAAAGCTCGGCCTATCGCAGTCGGCGCTCAGCTACGCTGTCAGAACGCTGGAACAGCGGCTGGGAGTCCGGCTGATCTCACGCACCACACGCAGCCTGTCCGTGACCGTAGCTGGAGAGCGCTTGCTGCGAAGCCTAAGACCGGCCTTCGATCACATCGAAAGCGAGATCGCCGCCGTCACCGCCCTGCGCGACAAGCCCACTGGCTTAATTCGCCTGACGACATTCCGGTATGCTGCCAAATCAGTACTGTGGCCCGTCATCGCCAAACTCCTACTGGAGTATCCGGATATCGAAGTGGAATTGAGCCTGGACGAGGGCCTCGTTGACATCGTTGCAGGCAGATTCGACGCCGGTATCCGGATCGGTGAGCAGGTCCAGAAGGACATGGTGGCAATAAGGATCGGCCCGGACCTGCGCATGGCGGTAGTCGGATCACCGTCGTATTTTGCAAACCGAACGGTTCCAAAGACACCGCGCGAACTTGGGGAACATAGAGGCATCAGCTACCGTCAGAAGACCGGCGGCGGGCTCTTTGCCTGGGAGTTCGAGAAAGACGGGGAGGAACTTGAAGTCAGGATGAATGGCCCACTCGTCATCAATGACGGTGAAATGCTCGAGGCTGCGGCCCTTGACGGGCTCGGTTTAGCATACACGTTTGAAAGCCAGGTTGCTCCGTTCACCGCAGACGGACGCCTTATCCGGGTACTAGAAGACTGGTGCCAACCCTTCTCAGGCTATCACCTCTATTACCCCAGCCGACGCCAGCACACTGCAGCCTTCGCTCTACTTATCGAGGCACTCCGTCTCAAGCCATGACAGGGGCAAAACGAACTCAAACATGCATGCCGCTTGTGAGTTATCCTTCCCTCATATGCACAACCTCGCTGGACGTCCACAATCGGGTTTCCCCCCGCTCAGGCAGAACCGGCGCGCCCTGGCAGCTCGCCCTAGAAAAGTCTGAACTTACCCTGACGGACTGCGTCGCGGTGACGTCCGATTCCAGAATTCAGAGCCTTAAGCCGCCATGCCGCTTCCGGCCCCGCTTAAGCCGAAAAGCAGGTGCTGAATGAACGGGATGTTTCTGGTGCTCCGCAGCCCAGCCTGAAAGACTGACTCGAAGTCGTGAGCTGACTGCCAAGCTTATCGACCCTTGGCCCCCCTAGCCGGGTAGTCTATCATGAGGATCCGAGCAGGGAGGATCGGTGCCGGGCAAGTGGCTGCCCGGCACCGACATTGAGAAATCAAAGCGCATTCAAGAATGCCAGCAACTTGTCGCCCGGCTTGAAGCGCATGCCTTTTTGCCCCTCCATAGTTGTCACCTTCGCCAACGCCGCCTCCTTCAGCGCGAGATGAGCATGGAGGTAGGTCTGTGTTGTTTGAATTGATTCATGGCCAAGCCAAAGCGCAATCACCGCCAGGTCGACGCCGGCCAATAGCAGTTCCATGGCGGCGCTGTGCCGGAGCGTGTGGGGTGAAACGTGTTTTGAACGCAGGGAGCGGTAGGTCTCCGCTGCGACGTTCACGTATTTGGACAACATAAATTGCACAGCATCCGCGCTCATGCGATCTCCGTGGATGGTGGGAAACAGCGCGGTCGCACCGTTGTGCGCTGGTTCAGTCAGCCACTTCTGACGGCCTCCCGTGCCAGTTTGGTCAGCGGGGTGCTTCTCTCTTTCCGCCCCTTGCCGAAGCATCGAATATGCGCGCCGACGCCGAGCTGTACGGCGTCCCGATCGAGGCCGGTAATCTCGGACAGTCTCAAGCCCGTCTGGACTGCCACGAGCAACAGCGTGTAGTCGCGACGGCCTGCCCACGTCGCCTTGTTGCGAGGATAGCCTCGATCTCGGCTCGGCTGAGGAACTCCACTTCCCGGCGGGCGACGCGCTTTGGTGGGATCGCCAGGACACGCTGGATCTGCATGCTATATGCCGGTTCTTCGTAAGCGATGTTCCGACGGCACCTTTCGGGGATCGGCGTGAAGGACGATGTTCGGAGCCTTTGAGGGCTTCGACATATGACGATTTCAGAGCTTACGCTTAAGTCGAACGATTTGGAGCCGGTGCGCCGGTTCGAGGTGTTCACGGGCTCCGGCCGGCGACGCGAGTGGCCTCCAGAGGAGAAGGCGCGGATCGTTGCGGAGAGCTACGAGGCTGGTGAGACGGTTTGTGCTGTAGCTCGCCGATATGCGCTTTCCCCGCAGCAACTGTTTGCCTGGCGCCGAGCTGCGCGTCAGCCCTCGGCAGAGGCGACGGCATCAGAATCTCTGTTCGTTCCTGCGGTGGTTGCAGCGTCCTTGCCGGAACGGGTGGCGCAGCGCCCAGCACGACCACGGAAGCAGAAGACGGTCCGCGACGCCGGCATGATCGAGCTTGAGATCGACGGTGTCGCCATGCGCGTTGGCCGTGGCGCCGATGCCAAGACGGTGGCTGCGGTAATCCGCGCGCTTAAGGCAACGACGTGATTGGGCCGACGGGTGCGGTCAAGGTCATGGTGGCGACAAAGCCGGTCGACTTCCGCAAGGGCGCGGAGGGATTGGCGGCGCTGGTGCGAGAGACGATGGGGGCCGATCCGTTCAGCGGCGCCGTTTACGTCTTCCGGGCGAAGCGGAATGACCGGATCAAGCTGATCTTCTGGGACGGCACTGGCGTCTGCCTCTATGCCAAGCGTTTGGAGGATGGGGAGTTCCGCTGGCCGAAGGTGCATGACGGCATGATGCGGCTGACGGCCGCGCAGCTCTCGGCGCTGCTCGAAGGTCTCGACTGGCGGCGCGTCCATGAGGCGCGCCGGACCCGTGTTCCAGCCCAGGCCGGCTGACCCGCGACGAAGTGAATCAGCCTGGATTCCGCTGTCGCGGGCTGTCGGCGAATATGGTCTGATCCGCTCATGGCGATGACGGCGGACCAGCTTCCCGATGGTCCTGGCGCGCGACGTCGAGAACGCCCGGCTGATCCAGATCATCAAGGAATTGCAGCGCCACCGCTTCGGCCGTCGTGCTGAGACGCTCCCCGAGGATCAATTGCTGCTGGGGCTCGAAGAGGCCGAGCAGATCGAGGCCGCCGGTGACGAAGAGCAGGCACAGACCGCTCATGGCGAACGTCAGGCGCGTGTCGCAAAGCGCCGAGCGAACCGGGGCGTGCTGCCATCCCATCTGCCGCGCGTGGAGATGGTGGTCGACATTGAGGACCATGCCTGCCCGTGCTGCCGCAATGACTTGCACCGGATCGGTGAGGATGTGAGCGAGCGGCTCGATATCGTTCCGGCGCAGCTGCGTGTGATCGTCGTGCGCCGGCCCAAATATGCCTGCCGCGCCTGTGAGGATGTGGTCGTTCAGGCTCCCGCGCCGGCGCGGCTGATCGAGGGTGGTCTTCCGACCGAGGCCACGGTCGCCCAGGTGCTGGTCTCCAAATACGCCGATCACTTGCCGCTCTATCGTCAGGCGCAGATCTATGCCCGGCAAGGCATCAATCTCGATCGCTCCACGCTCGCCGACTGGGTCGGCCGCGCCGCCTGGCACCTGCGTCCGGTGCATGAGCGGCTGCTTGGCAAGCTGAAGACCTCACCAAAACTCTTCGCTGACGAGACCACGGCGCCGGTGCTCGATCCCGGCCGCGGCAAGACCAAGACTGGGCAGCTCTGGGCCTATGCCCGCGATGACCGACCATGGGAGGGGAGCGACCCGCCGGGCGTCGCCTATGTCTATGCGCCGGACCGAAAGGCCGAGCGGCCGATCGCTCATCTCGCAGGATTTGGCGGAATCTTGCAGGTCGACGGCTATGGCGGCTATCGCGTGCTGGCCGAAAAGAGTGGCGTCACGCTCGCCTTCTGCTGGGCACACGTGCGCCGACGCTTCTATGAACTGGCAGCTGCCGGTCCCGCACCGATCGCCAGCGAGGCGCTGAGACGGATCGCCGAGCTCTACAAGATCGAGGACGGCATCCGTGGCCGATCGGCCGAGGAGCGCCGTGCGATGCGACAGGAAAGTAGCCGCGCTATTGTCGCCGATCTCGAACCCTGGTTGCGCGAAAAGCTCGGCCTGATCAGCCAGAAGACAAAGCTCGCCGAGGCGATCCGCTACGCTCTCTCGCGCTGGCAAGGCCTGACCCGCTTCCTCGACGACGGTCGCATTGAGATTGACAGCAACACGGTCGAGCGGTCCATCCATCGCGCTCAACCGCAAGAACGCGCTCTTCGCCGGCTCCGACGGCGGTGCCGAACACTGGGCGGTCATTGCGTCGCTAGTCGAAACCTGCAAACTCAATGGCGTCGAGCCACTCGGCTATCTCGCCGACGTCCTCACTAGGATCGTCAACGGCTATCCCAACAGCCGAATCAACGATCTCCTGCCATGGGCCTACGTCACCGCACCCAATCTCAAGGCCGTGATCTGAGTTCGGGTGATACGCGGCCTCGCGAACTCATTCGGCTAGTTCAAGACGCCCCTGAACTCGCTGCTCGATCGCCTTCAAGAAATGGTCGGACGTCGATGTCCATCCAAAGAGTATCTGCACGAGCGTGATCGAGGCATCATGATTGCTCCTAGAGGCGTCCCAGGCGATGGGCTCGCTAGTGCAATCCGTCAGCAGTATACAGTGATAGTCCCTGAAGAAGGCATCCCGAATTGTCGACTCCACACACACGCTGGTCGTGCATCCTGTCACGATGAGGTGTTTGATGCCTGCGGTCTTCAGAACAGAATCGAGTTCGGTCTCGTAGAAACCGCTGAACCGCGTTTTGTAGAGGACGACATCCCCTGCCTTTGGCTTGAGGTCGTCAACGATATCTGTTCCCCAGGTGTCGCGGATCAGAATCCGGCTCTCGCTACCATCCGGGGCTGTCATGCTCTCACCGACCCCAAAGATCTGGAGATGTCGGATACGGTTGGGGGCGTCCGATGTCCCAAGGTCCGAGAGGTCGGAATAATACCCCATCTTCAGATAGACGATGGGCACTCTCAAATTGCGAGCGGCAGCTATTACGCTGGCAGTAGGGTCGACAGCCCGTTGAATGCCGGAGATATCGATTCCGGCTCTGTCGAACATTCCACCTTTGGAGCCGAAGTCATTCTGCATGTCCACGACGAGAACTGCAGCGTTAGCGGGATCAATTGAAATAGGTTGAGGCTTCGCGTCGATGACAAGTGGCTGCATTTTTATCCTCCCACCAGCATGAGGTGTCGCTCTTTGCGCCCTTGGTTATCATGATCCGCCACCTACATCGCGTCAACAAAGGGGGGAGCTACATCCCTGCTTGGGCGGCCCAGGAACAGCGGTTACGTTGCTTTGTTGGCATGGCACCAATGGAAACGCATGTCGTGTGATTGACGCACCCTGTGGTCGGCGTAAGGCACCAACTCACCGGATGGAACCTTGAAGCCCTTGCTTGTTTCGCGCACTGTGCCATCTGCCATCGGCTCGCAATGCTCGTCCTGGCAGCACCGTTTTTCGTACCAGCTATGTGCCGATGCCGACGGCATTCCGGAAGCGCAGGCTGCGGCGATGATAGCGCCCAACCCGAGTGCGCCGCGCCCGCTCAATGGCCAGATCATGATTTACATTAGGCTTATCTAATATCATGGCGCAATCGCAGGAGCTCGCTTCGTAACATCGGCACCACTCAAACGAATGGCAATTATCTGTCGGAATGCGTTTAGGGTCCATTTCACGGAGACCCACGCTTAGGTCGCGCGGGGGACACAGTAACTTCCCCTTAAAGGCGTCGAGATTGCCACGAGCACCGAAAAGTCAGTTCCTTAGACCTAAAGATCGAGCGATCTGCCAGCGGGTAATCGACCAGATAGCCGCCGACGCCAAATCGTACAGCACCTTGATAGACAGCCAGATTCTCGCCTCAACCACGCTGTCTCTCTTTAGATCCGGGGTCGTCAATGAAGTGAATTTGCTGGCACATGTTCGCGCGCGCTGCCATGACTTCACGAAGCAGGCCGGCACTGCTTCGCAGTAAACCGGACCTTAGGTTCATCACCCGCCCTCTGCCTCGCCGTAGGGGCTCGGGTTGGTGTCGGGCGTATAGATCAGTCCAACGCGCTGGCCGCCGCACTTGGCGCATTTCAGCTTCGGAATGAGTCGTCCGCCATCGCTGGCGCATCCGGGCCGAGCTTGGCCCTCAGCTTCTCCAGACCAAGCGGCTGGTTATGGTGGCATCGCGGATTGTGGCAGAACGCAGTGAGCCGTGTCTTCGAGTCAATCAGAGTTTGCGGGGTCCAGCCTTTTGCCACGCCCCTATCCCCGGAACCGTTCGGTGGTCCATCGGATCTTCCCGCCGACCTTGATCGGCTTATGGATCACCAGGGGCTTGGGCAGATGTTCCGGATGCACCTCAAGCAGAGTGACCTTCACCGATCACGAGCTTTATGCTTTCATGACCACGAAGCCGAACGCGCTGATCGCCCCAATCCACGAGAAGGCGATGCCGGTGATCCTGACCACGCGAGAGGACATCGAGACTTGGTTGACCGCGTCATGGTCGGAAGCGAAACGGCTGCAGCGGACGGCGCCGGACGACGCCCTCGTGATCGTGGAGAAGCCGGCCACACAGATCAAAGTTCCGCTGCAGGCGCCTGCACAAGGGTCGCTGCTTTGAAAGCATCCCGATGAGCGACGAGCTGATCCGCCTTCCCGGTGCAATAGAGCCCGTCGTACGTCCGGGCATTCAGCATCATAGGTGCGAGCATCCCGACTGCGGCAAGGATGCAGGATGGGGCTTCGCCAAGCCGAGGCAGCCATCGCATTGGTTCTGTTTTGAACACCGCGCCGACGGCGAAGCATATCTCTGAGGAGCTCGAAGCGCTACCTCGGCTCGTAGCGCAGCACTACGGCGCCTGTGCTGAGCTCTCGCCGGTCAACGAGTTTCAACTCGATGTATTTGGAGAGCCCGGCGAACAACGTGGGCCCATGACCCGCAAGTCTGGGCTGCACCACGAATTCGTACTCATCGATCAGACCCAGCTCCGCCAGGGCCATCGGGAGTTTCACGCCGCCCGTGAACAGCGCCTTCCCCGGCTGCTCCTTGAGCTTCTGTACGGCCTCGCCTAGGTTTCCGCTCAGCAGCTCCGCGTTCCAATCGACCCGGTCGAGCGTGTTCGAAACGACGTACTTCTTCATCGGGTCGATAGTGCGCGCGAAAGGTTCCGTCCAGTCGGGCGGCGTTATTGTCCGCGTCGCCAGCCGCCACGCCCCTTCCATCATTTGGTAGGTGACGCGGCCGAAGAGCAGAGCGTCGGCCCGGCCGATGCTCTCGGTGGCGTGGCGATGTATCGCGCGCACTGTCGTCTGCTGCAGTGCCTCGTCCGCCGGTATGGCGTTGTGGTCGCAGCAACCATCGAAGGTGACGTTGATGGAGTAGAGAAGCGGTCGCATTACGGTCGTTGCCCCCTTGATGCCCGTGCCGCGATGGCCAGGTGGTCATGCACCGAGCCGCCTTGACGACCGCCACGCGGGCGCCAGACTCCCCACCATGGACGAGAATTATGTCTACGGGGAAAGACCCGGCCTGCAGCTCGTACGCATGGCTATCGAGATGACCTGCCCGGCTGGCGTGCTGCCGAGCGAGGAAGCCGTGAACTGCCTCTACCGGCGCATAAAGACAGGCAAAGCCGAGCCCGCCCAGCGCGAAATTGGCGCCATAGATCTGCCAGAGCGAAGTGGCGAAGGACATCGCGGCAAGCGCTATCACCATACCTGCCGAGCCGATGAACAGCAGCTTTCTGGTATTCAGGCGATCGGACAACCGGCCCCAGAACAGCCCGCCCAAGGCCATGCCGACGCTTGACAGCGTGTAGGCAAGGCTAATATCGGCTCGCGACCAGCCAAACTCCGCCTCAAGCGGCCTGACAAAAACGGATGTCGGCGCGAGGGCTACCAAATCCGAACGCCATGGCAGTCGTAGCACCGGCCGCAGCCAACAGGCCGCGCAGCCGCATTGTGTTACCCCGAACCTCGCTGTTTCCAGCCGGTGGTGATTGACGATTCGACATGTTTCTGCCCTCAGAACATCTTCGAAGCTGTCATCGTCCAGCGGTATGGAAGCAGGCGTGTGCATCAGCGTAGAAACTCCGGACCCGGCCGTGGAAACGGCCCACTTTGGACCTGCAATCTACCCGACAGGAGGGGCTGATACCGAGATCAGGCCTAATCGAGAATGGTAAATCCCCAGAACCAGACGAGGCGGGCAGTGATCGGATAGCCGGCGCCGTCTGACAGACGTTGCAGATACGCGGTCTCTGATGTAATTTAGCACTTGATCAAGTGAGAAATATGCCCGCTGCCGCGACGGCTTTTCTCCCTTTTTTGTCCCGGCAGATTGCATGCTCTCTAACGGACCTGGCTACCCCATGCGGTGTTCTTGTGGTCGCGAGGTAACAGCGTTTATGGGGTTGCCATGCTCCGACTTTGCGCAATCGTCGCAGCCTTCCTCCTTGCGAGCTTCACGACTTTTGACGCTTGCGCCGACCGAAGGGTCGCTTTTGTCATCGGCAATTCGGACTACCGACAATTCCCCGCGCTCAAGAACCCGGTCAAGGATGCCGAGGACGTGTCGAAAACATTTCGACTGGCAGGATTCGAGGTCTTCGTCGCAAGCGATCTGACGAAGCTGCAATTCGAAGAACAGTTCCGCAACTATCTTGCCGCCGTTGACGGCGCCGACCTGGCGGTCGTCTACTATTCCGGTCACGGTTTTCAGATCGGCGGCGAAAACTTCCTGATCCCGGTCGATGCCTCCTTGAAGGAGGCGGCGGACATCGAGGTCCAGGCCATCAAGCTCAACGATGTGCTGGGACAATTGCGTTCGAAATCGAAGATCCAGGTGATCATCCTCGATGCCTGCCGCAACAATCCGTTTCCGCGCAAGAACTACTGGCTGAGAGACCAGCTCATTGCCACCGGTAACGCCGGGCTCGCCCAGGTCAGAAGCTCGCTGAACACACTGATTGCATTTGCCACCGAACCCGGGGCGGCGGCGTATGACGGGGCCGGCGAACTCAGCCCGTTTTCGGCGGCGTTTTCCCGCCGCGCGCTAGCGCCTAACCAGGAAATCCGCACCGTAATGGCGGCGGTACGCCGCGATGTGGTGGAAGCTACAAACGGCCTCCAAGTTCCCTGGGAGAACTCATCACTGATTGACGAAGTCGTGCTGATGCGCCGCAGCAGTCGCCCCGCACTGCCGCCGGTGCTGGAGAAGGTCGTGCTGTCGGGTGTTGGACCCGTGGGCTTGGGTCTGCCCGAACCGGTAGACATCGACGGCGGCACGATCACCCTGAGCATTGAAAGACCGCCTGCCCTGGGGCGCCTGATGCTGGACGGCAACCCCGTCGAGGTGGGCGTGCCGATTCAGGGCAAGGACCTCCCGCGCTTGCAGATGGACGTTCCCAAGGGTGTCGCTGCGCAGGAAGAAGTGGATATGCTGGCCTATGCCACGCATGACAATTGGGGCGGTCAAACCCAGGGCATTCTGGTGTTTCGGGTCAAGAGCGGCGAAGGCCCACAGGGTAAACAGATCATGGCCTCGCTCGAGGCCGAGCAGAAGCAGAAGGTATTGCAGCGTGGCATTCATATCACCGGTGCGGCAGAAGCGATCGAAAACCGCGACATCGATGTTCCCATGGGCGTCGGTCCGGTCTCCCTGAAGCTTGATTTCCCGACCGAAGATCCCGCTGTCACGCTGAAAGTTTCGAAATATCCGACAACGGGAACGCTCTCGCTGCCCGATCGAACCCTGTCGCCCCAGTCGAGCCTGATGGCCGCAGAGGTCGATCGACTGCGCTACGAGCCACAGATCGGCGCCGAAGCCACGGTCGAGGTCGGCTTCGAGATTCGGGCGGACAGCAGCTCTTCAAAGCCAGCCACGATGAAACTCTCGCCGATAGTCGATCCGTGCGATACGGCTGCCGGCGAACCTCTGGACCTGCAAGGCGTCGTCCCCGGCCTGCTGCCGAACGAAATTGGCGCCAGCGCGGTAGAGCTTTGCGAGACCGCCGTGAAGGCTTATCCCAACGTTGCGCGCTTCCGCTT
Source organism: Mesorhizobium sp. M1334 (assembly GCF_040317995.1). Classification (NCBI taxonomy): domain Bacteria; kingdom Pseudomonadati; phylum Pseudomonadota; class Alphaproteobacteria; order Hyphomicrobiales; family Phyllobacteriaceae; genus Mesorhizobium; species Mesorhizobium sp. M1334. The sequence continues at coordinate 56,189 of NZ_JAMYLM010000016.1, read as the reverse complement.
CGAACTGGGGCGCGCGCTCCTTGCGGCAGGCAAGGTCGATGAGGGCAGGACAGCCATCGAGCAAGCCGCCAAGAAGGGACACGTACGTGCCGTGTTCGAGCTAGGCTACATGTATGCGACCGGAACCGGAATGGCCGTCGACCGCGCACAGGCCAACGCGCTTTACGCCGCGGCGTCCGACAAGGGGGATCCCTACGGCATGACGTCGTGGGGTCGCGCCTTGTTCAATGGGTATGGCGTCAAGCCCGACACGGCCAAGGGGTTGGACCTGCTGCTCAAGGCAGCGGCGATGGGGCATACCTATGCAATGAACGATCTGGCCGCGATCTTCACCGAGGGCCGCAACGGCGTGGCCGCTGACCTAGCCCGCGCCGTTGCGTTCCTGCAGGCCGGCGTCCAGCGGCAGGATATGTATTCTATGAACCTGCTCGGCCGCAATTACTTGTCTGGGCAAGGCGTTGAGAAGGATCCGAAGACGGCGCTGGCGCTGTTTCAGCAGGCAATCGATCTCGGCCAGCCCTATGCGCCCGGCAGCCTCGCACGCATGTATCGGGACGGTGTCGGTGTGGAACGGAGCCTCGCGGAAGCGCAGCGATTGTTCGAAATAGGGATCGCTCGGGGTGACCCGTTCGCAGCTTACGATCGCGCGGCTCTCGAAATGCAAAAAGGCGACAAGGCCGATCAGGGTCTTGTCGTGCGTTTCCTTGCGTTTGCGGCTGCGCTCGATGTGCGCAAGGAACTGCCGGACGCCCAAAGAGCGCTGGCAAAGTTCGGTCCGAAGCCAAAGACAGCGGCCTTGAAGCAGCTGCGCCAGGAACTGAAATCGAATTTTCCTGGGTCGGGTTCACTGGACACGCAACTGGTTAACGCGGCCAGACGGGCTTGGGAAGAAGCCAATCCGCGTCGGGACTTGTTTTGACTGAGGAGGAGGCAATGGCAGGCAGAGTATTGAAACAGGCAATACTTGGAACAGCGTTATCCGGCATCATGGTGGGCCTCATGGGTTGCACCTCCCTGGTCCCCACGGTTGAACCGACGCCGCTGGTCGCCACGCCCGCGCCAAAGGTTCTTCGCAGGGTTCCCCCGCCAAAGGTCGTCCGCAGGGTTGCTCCGTCAAAAGTCGTCAAGCCTGCTCCCAGGAGGGCCGCAAAGAAAGTGATCATACCGGTTGAGGAGGAGCCTGTTCCTGCGCCTGTGGTCATTCCTCCTTCGGGCGGGAGCGGCGGGAGCGGCGGGAGCGGCGGGAGCGGCGGCGGGGGAGGCGGCTGGGGAGGATGATCAGCTCAAGTTGTGAGGGCCAAGAAGGATCGCAGAGCCCAGAAGACAAGCTGCCTTGTGTTTGGAAAATCTGGGACGGGTTGTTTCTCCCGTTCACCAAGGACGAAAGAAACGCGAAGGCTGGCATCTGATTGAGGGTCGGAAAAGCGCGGCGCGCCAGTTGTCGCACATCACTAGGCGATCTCGAGCCGGCTGAACCGAACCGGAATGAGTTTCCGGGTCTCGAGTTGCCCTGCCGCATCCTTGTCGATGACAGTCAGAAACTGTGCTTCTTTAGATCCCAAAGGCAGTACCAGCCGTCCCCCCGGCTTGAGTTGCGTCAGAAAAGTCGGCGGTGTCTGCTCAGCCGCCGCCGTGACCAGGATTTTGTCGAATGGGGCGTGCTCGGGCCAGCCGCGAGACCCGTCTCCGACACGAATGCCGACATTGGATAAGCCGAGGTCATGCAGGAGAGCCTCCGCACGGCTTGCGAATCATGTTGCTCAGGTATGTGGGTCTAGGACATGCTCAGGTAATATCTAGCAAAGGTTCCGCGTTGCCGACGTGTCGATCAGCACGGTTTCCAAGCTTCTGGTCGACGCCGGCCCCGTAGCCGTCGAACTCCACCTCCTGAATCCAAGCATCGCCGTGGGGCGGCTTCTCGATCAGGGTCGGCATCAAGGCTCAATGAACTCTAGCCGGCCGGTGCTGGCGTGCGGTGCCAGACGCATCGACCATTCCGGGGCGCCTTACAGTTTCTACACAGCGGAATTGCCGCCACGTACTTCATTCGCATGTATCATTACATTAGATCTAGCTCATATACTCACAGTCAAGCGAGCACTCCCAAAGGCTCGCTGGTCAGGCCCAGCGGTCTACCCTCACCGCAAGCCGCTGGGCCGCTAGAACGAGCGCAACGGATGGCGCCGACTTCATGACGAGGATTAAAATCGGGGTCAATTGAATGTGTACGTTTGCTGCAAATGTTCCGGGCCGGAGCCCTTGCTCGTTCGAGGGTTCGAATGCTGGAGATGCAGGCGTGGCCAAGAAGCCGTCTATTGCCGGTTTAGCCAAAGACTTGTCTAATGTTGCGCTCACATTCAATTGTCCGAATTGCTCGCATCCGGCGGTAAGGAAAGGCTCTGCACTAAGAACGATTGCGCACTTCAGATGCCACGGGTGCAACGCCAAGGTGCGGATCACTTATCAGCAGAAGCTAGCAATCTTCGAAAAGCACAGGCTATCGGCCGCCCGAGGCGCGCTGCGACAACTCAACTCTGCTTTGCGGTAAGCCTAGCGGCTTCGCCCAACGGTCATGTGCGGCACGGCGCTGTCACCCCAATCTGATCCCAAAAGTCCAGCCGCGAGGCGTTGCGTAGACCCTCTTCGCCGCGCAGTGCTGACGCGGCCAATCAGTCCCGGCTTGATCCATTGAGTGGCTAATCTAACGTATGCGCACTGTGGTAGTCGGCAAGAAGTCTGGCCGTTGCAAACCGGGATGGACGCGAGCGGGCTCGCCGGACTTGCAGCTAGGGGGCAGCTCGAGGACTGTTTGTGCCCCGGTCGGAATCATTGCGGCCCATCGTATTCCGTGGGAGTGCATCTTTTCGCAGAGCTGGCGGAAGCACTTCCGAGCTATGGGCAGGTCTCCCGGCTTTGACCGCGTTATTTGGAAGAACACCGCCCTCGAGCGCTGCCGCATTCTCCGGGGAACGTCGACGCCGCGGAAGGCGTCGGCATAGCGATGCCGGCGAAGCCTGCCTGCAGTCCAGGTGCCGAGAGCGGTATGAGCTCACACCACGTCTCTAACAACCGCATCTAATTTCGTTAGGCCTACGCTCGAAGGCCTTTGCGTAAAAAGTCCCTGTTCGATTGCGGCCGCCTTGAAGGCATCGATCGCAGCTTGTTGGTTGCAATGACCGGCCAAGCATTCCCTGCTCATTCGGACGGCTTCGAGCCGCCGCGGCTTGGCCACGTATGGCCATGGCTGTTCAAGCGCTTTCGCAGCGTCGGATATTGATGCAACCACCATTGGCTTGCAATTCAGGTAAATTGTAATCGGAATGAACGCCGGCATTTTCTCACTCGCCAGGATTGAACGGGGCTAAACGCGAAGAGAAGGCGGAGGTTGCATGCCGCGATTTAAGTCCCGCTACACGATGCAATTGAGACTGAACAGGCCTTCTCGGGGCAATGCTAAACTCAAAATAACGCCCGTTAGCGGGTCGCCGAATTCTGAAGCGAACAAATCGCCGACAGGCTCCATGGCGCGGTTTACGAACCATCGGCACGATGATCTCCGTGGGCAGGCCATAAATCGGAATCACGGCGGCTCTGAAACGTTCCACCGTGGTGCTGCCGGGCTGTCCGTTTCGGGCCTAGCTTCGAGGAGCTCGCCCTCGTGCTTTTGCCCCTCAAAATGCGAGATGCGAGACGTCGCCATCCAAGGGCGAGGGTCGACGTGTCGTCGGTGCAGAGCCGTTGAAGTACGCGTTGGCACAAACCTAGGTCGGCGGGCTCAAGGCTGGTTTGAACGGCGCAACGTCCCTGAACCCCGCATCAGCGCCACCTTTAGCGCGGCTGAAGTCGATTTAATGTTTCCTGCGAAATTTGAGTCAACGGGGCGTACGACTTGATTGATAAGCCTGCGTGCCGGCCACATCCGAAGCATTTTCCGTACGGGTGGTTTGACGGCGATACGACCCGCGATGACCTTGTCCCTTGTCTCCAACCTCGATTGGTAGATGGACCTCAGATGATGAGCCTAAGTCTAGGCAATGGTCCGTGCGCACCTCGCAAGCCCGACCCCAAGCCCCAGCTTGGTGAAACAGCCTTCGATCGGTCCCGCCGTGCTTCATGTGCGGTGGGCTTTTCATTCCACTAGACTAGCGGGAACAACCGAGCCCCCCGAAGGTTCGGTGCAGGCAGCAAGTTCACTCCTTATGGCTGCAGGATCGGTGAAGCCGGTCGAGGCCCGCGTCCTTCGTCCCTCCGAAGACGCGGGCCTTGCAACAGAGATTCCGTCACAGACCCGAACTTAAAAAGAGTTGCTGATCGCCGCGAGCTGATGTGCATCGTGTGACGGACTTCGAGCGCCGCACCTTTGCCACTCTGGTCAACCTGCGTCGAACCTGCCCGCCGCTGGAACCGAACCTCTACGCATCTTACACGACGCCCATCGATGAGTAACGGATGATCACCTCGTCCTGACGAAAGCGTCGCTCAAGGTCAGCACTGCGTGTTCGCCAGGCTTGCAGATCAATCTCCTCCGTCATCACCTCGAAGATGATGATTTCATCATTGCTGCACTCGCCGCCTTGCCGCCACAACCCTTCGGCAGGTGCCTGCAAAAAGGTTGTGACGCCGGCGAACGGCAGGGCCAGTTCTTCTTTGAGCCGGTTGAATTCCTGTTTGGGGAACGGTCTGCCGGAATGTCCGCGCGAGGTAGCAGGATTTGAAAAGATACATGATGAAACTCAATGATCACGAACGGTCGCCGTGCCTCTTCGTTCCTCATGCCTTGTTTTCGGCGTCGGCGCCGGGCGCCGTGCGCTTGGTGTCACCGTGGGCCGTGTTCGGCCTGGGACAATGTTCGCCGTCGCCATTTGCAAGATAGTTGTGCATGTCGGTTGCAGCGACCGCTGCGTGGCCGAATGCTACGGCAAGCTGATTGATCTCATTGACCACATCTCCGGCTGCATAAAGTCCGGTGACTGCGGTGCGCTGGCGCGAATCTACGACGAGGTTGCCCGCTTTGTCACAGCATGCACCAAGGTCGACCGCGAGCCTCGAGCGGATGGTCGAGCCCATCGCAGGGTAGATGGTGTCAAACGACAGCGTTCCGCCGTCGATGAGTTCCACGACCGCCTCCCGGCCCGTGGCGCAAACGGCATTGGGTCTGCATACGCCGATCTCGATACCGGCCCTCTTGAGCTTGGTAAGCTTGTCGGGGGAGGGCTCGGATGGATCGGTAATCAGCAAAGTGAGATCCTGAGTGAAGGTGCGCATGAACAAGGCCTTTTTCATGGCGTGTTCGGCCGGTCCGATGACGGCCACCCGTTTGTCGATGGCTTCATAGCCATCGCAGATAGGGCACAATCGCAAGACGCCAGCTTGGATCATGTCGGTAGCGCCAGGAAGATCCGGGAGGGTGTCAACAATGCCGGTTGCAATGAGCACCGAGCGGGCACGAATGGGAGATGAATCGCCCGCCAAAAACCCAGCCTTCGTTCTGCGAATGGATACCATCCTGTCGTGGACCAAGCTTGCGCCGTATCGAGTGGCCTGCAGTTCGAGGCGGTCAAGTAGGTCAGGGCCGGTGATGCCGTCTGGGAAGCCTGGGCAGTTGCGCGTCAAGGGAATCCACTTTGCACGGCTTTCATCTGCGTCGACAACAATTACTCGCCTTCGAAATCTTCCAAGGTAAGTCGCAGCCGCTAGGCCCGCTGGCCCGCCACCTACGATCAGGCAGTCGAAGCTTCGTTCATGCCGGCTCGTGTCCCAGTTGACCATTCAGAAATCCTGAAATCCCACGGCTGCATCGCGAGCGAACAGTCGAACGCCGTTGGAGAACGCGGAGCACGCCATTTGGTTACAAATTTGGAGCTCCCAATTCGCGGGACAGTTCCACCATTGGGATAGTGCTTTGATGACCTGCCAAGGGAAGCCATCTTCAGCGCGGAATGGAGATGGAGACTGACAGAATAGCGTCGACGACGGGCTGGGGAGTAGGCGTCCGCGGCAGAAGCAGGATGGAGCAGGCGGGCTTTTTCCTCACTTGGGCTGGTCCACCGTGACCGGCCTTCAAAGACGGGCAGGTGCTGTAGCGGGTTCTTCAGTCAGCTCCAATATCCGCCAACAAGACTGCTGGGTAGCCAGTGTTCGTCCATCACCATTTTGCCGGACTTCCGCAGCCCGGGACCTGAGCGGAATTTACACCTTGCGGTCGATTCGCCGATGCTCGCCAAGCCTCGACAATTGTTCTATGCTCCTTGGCACGGCATAGTTCGTGGTTGCAACGCGGAAGGCTGTTGTCCTGTGGGGGGTCCAATGTTCGAAATCGTCGGAGACTGGTGGAAAACGGGCTCGAGAAGCTGCTTCGCCCTAAACACCCTTGGCCTGATCGTCGCCGTATCGGTGCTGTTGTTACCTGGGCTGGAAAGCGCCAATGCACAGACGAACTGGACACTCGACCCGACCGCCTCCGTGCTCACCTACCAGTCGGTCAAGAAGAATACGATCGTCGAAACCAACAAGATCAGGAACATAGCCGGCACTCTTTCTTCGACGGGTGAGGCCAAGATCACTTTTGACCTTAACTCCGTCGACACTGGTGTCGACCTTCGCAATGTCCGCATGCGGTTCCTTTTCTTTGAAACATTCAAATATCCGTCCGCCGAACTGACAGCAAAAGTGGACCCTGCCGCATTTGCAGACCTGGCGACCAAGCGAAGGGTGAAGGCAGTGCTGCCATTTCGCCTCAACCTGCACGGCGTCGACAAGGATCTTGAGGCCAATGTCGTCGTAACCATGATCAGCGACAGCATGGTCTCCGTCGCTTCGGAGGCGCCTGTTGCCGTGCATGTCGAGGACTTCGGACTGCTGCCGAATGTCGACAAGCTGCAGCAAGCCGCCAATGTGACCAACATTGTTCCGACCGCTTCGGTATCGTTCGATTTCGTGTTCAACGCTGGCGACAGTAAGCCCGCGGCCGTGCAGACAGTCGCGGCAAGTACTGCCGACGTCGGGCCCGTCGCCACCGATGCCGCGAAAGCGAATTTCAGCGAAGAAGAGTGCCTTAACCGGTTCGCGGTGCTCTCCCGCACTGGGGCCATCTACTTTCGGTCGGCGAGCGCGCGGCTCGACAACCAAAGCCGCCCGCTGTTGGCGGAGGTGGTTGGCGTGGTCGGCAAGTGCCCAGGCCTGAAGGTAGAAGTTTCTGGCTATACCGATTCCGATGGTTCGCCTGCCTCCAACAAGCTGCTGTCGGAGCGCAGAGCCCAGGCCGTTGCCGATGCCATCGTCGCCGCGGGTATTGCACGAACGCAGATCACGGCAACCGGGTATGGCGAGGAGCGGCCTGTTGCGGCTAACGATACGCCGAAGAACAAGGCGCTCAACCGGCGGATCGAGTTTTCCGCCACCAAGCTCGTCAACTGAGGAAGGACCTCTTGTTCCGGTGGGGCTTCCATCTGATTGCCTGTTTTGGCAGTGCCCCGCGCGCGATCGGGCTGGCGACGCTCTCGCTATTATTGACATTGACGGCGGCCAATGCGGAACGCCGTGTTGCTTTGGTCCTTGGCAACTCCCAGTACCAGCATGCGCCGGCGCTGACCAACCCGGTCCGGGACGCGCAGGCTGTTGCCAACCGCCTTTCGAAGTTGGACTTTGAAGTCGTCTCCGGTTTCGATCTGACCAAATTGCAGACCCAGACGACGATTGCGCAGTTCGCAAAGCAGGTTCGCGGCGCCGACATTGCGCTTTTCTTTTACGCCGGCCATGGTTTTCAGGTTTCGGGCAGCAACTATCTCCTTCCGGTTGATGCAGCATTGGAAGACGAGACTTCGCTGGATTTCGAGGCGGTGCCTGTCGAGTTCGTTTTGCGGCAAATGTCGCGCGAGACCAGCATAAGACTGATTTTCCTCGACGCCTGTCGCGACAATCCCCTGGCTGAAGTCTTGGCAAAGGCCGCAGGCATCAAGGGAGCGAGAAGCGGGCTTGCCGAAATCCCGATCGAGAATGGCGGTGCGGGTACACTGGTCGCCTTTTCCACCAGTCCCAATCAGGTTGCCTATGACGGATCGAGCGAGCATTCGCCGTTCACGTCCGCGTTGCTTGCCCATATCGGGGCTTCGAACGTCTCCATCACCGACGCGATGAACATGGTCACCGCCGATGTCTTCAAAGCAACGGCCGGCAAGCAGCGCCCGTGGATCAATGTCTCGCTGACCACCGAGGTCGTTTTGCACAGGGTCGATCTCAACGCGCCGCTGATCGTCGGCGAAGCGACCGCTCCGCAACATGCGGAAGACGGTTCGGATGGGCGCAACGCCACCGCAAATTCGTCAGGCAACGATGAGGCACAGCTTGCGCTTAATGTCCTGCGGCAGAAAATTCCGAAACTGGCTTCGGACGATCCGATCTTTTTCGACCGACCTGTCGATTTTGGAGATCCAAAGATCGACGGCAAGAGTATCGCCGAGCTGATCATGGGCAAGCCTCTCTTTGCTCCCGTGGAAGGGCTCGATAAAGCGGTGTGGCAGGGCAAGCACTGCAATGGCTGCCACGAGTGGGATGAGGTTCGGCTGTGCGAACAGGCGAAGAATTTCGCCGCCAACGATGTGTCCGTGCTGCGTCTGCAACATCCGCTCGGGACGCGCTTCAAGGTGGCGCTAGCCAAGTGGGCGCAAGGCGGCTGCAAGTAAGATCTGGCCCTTCGGTTTGAAAATTCGTGGTCAAACGGGCGATGGGACCAATCTGCGCTTCCGGTTCTCACGGACCCAAATGTCCGCTGCTCCGGTTCTCGAAACCACCACCATATGACTCGCCAGAGCGAATTTCGAAACAGCCTCTAAGGAGGCTTATTTCTATGTGGCGGATGTTGAACCGCGGGCGTCTGCGACCGAAAATGGCCGCGCGACATCCGCTCGCGGAACTGGAACGTCTCGCCATTGTTGGCCCCTCGAAGGCTGGTGCTCGAGCCATGCGGGAGAGCTACCGACTGTGGTTCGAAGCTGGGGAGCCTGCCGGCAGCGGCGCTCTGTAAAGCGACGGATCGGCCTGAGGTGGCGAATGACCAGCATCGCAATCTTCAACGTAAACGCCCTTAATCACACCGTTTACGGCGCGCCGCCGGCAAGAATCACCATTCCGTTGTCAGATTTCTGAGCGTGCCAGATGAGGACAGTGGCGAACCCAATAGCTTCACCAACGCAACGTACCCCACTATGCGCGTTCTAGTGAATGGGATCGGGCCATAGCCGATCTGGCGGGGTGGCCTGATGACAAATCGGAGCAACAGGGATGGCAAAGTTTAAAGAAGCCCTTGAGCGCGGGAAGGAAGCCCGCCGTCAGCAGGAGGAGCGCGTCGGCGACGTGGAGGTGGGAAAACGGGATGCCCCATGGCGGACTTCAGCGAGCAAGCAAAGGCTTGGCTAAACGACGTCGTGATTGCGTCGCTGGAGGCGGCTAAGGCTGACGTGGCAGGCAAGGTGGCTGTCGATATAGACACCGCGCCGCGCCGGCAGGTCAAACCCTGACACCATCTATTCGTTTCCAGATCTACAGGAAGCGAGAATTGGAGAAGGCGCCTAGAAGAACCTTTACCGTCAACGTTAAGGTGAGCGGGGCGGTCTCCATGTCTTCGCCGGGGATGGTGACCAAAGATGTGGGAAACATAGGGGATAGGTCCGACTTACGGCTCCGCACCTTAACCGAACTGATCGAGGACGTCGCCAGGGTACATAACAACGCTGTGACCACAGGCCTTTGTGGAGCCTAGGGGGCACAAGGTCGTCATCGCGTGAGCCAGTTATCCGATCACCCGCTTAAAGAATTTCCACGGAATATTTCCGACCTCCCATTCCACAGGAAATCGTTTTTTGATCTCTCCTAAGTTCCGGGCAAGATGACCTTAGGGCACTGAGGGGTCGGCCATCATGGATACCGCGCCAGGAGGCATTACGCCTGAAGCTATTGCCGCAGCCGTTAAAGCCGCTTCGGACGGCATCGTGGTGTCCCTTAGAACGGCCGTAGCGGCCCTCCGTGCCCTGTGCCCACACGCAGACGAGACAGATCTCGAACTGTGTGAAATTCTGATCGACCTGGCCACACATGATGGTCCTGCTTGACACCAAAGAATAGCTAGGAACAAATCGGGTCGCATAGAGGTTCTGACCTATTCGCATGTAGGACCGGCCATGGTTGAGGCCGACGAAAGGAAGCAGAAGGTTATAGCCGACCTCATAAGACGGTGGATTACGTCAGAAGCCATCCGCGACTACCTTCGCAAGGCGCTAAATCTTCCGCTAGAAGAGGAGCCGCGGATGAGAATCTGATCAACTGTCATCTGTGATCTCCACCCTCGGCGCTGTGCAGTTCCAGCCAATGCGACGCCTGGACACTCGCGCCAACCAGTTTTTCCTCTCGCCTTCAGCCCTGACAGGGAACATGAAAGACTAGCATGCGTCCGCTGATTGGCGCAGCGCCTCGATCTCGGCCATCTGTAGACCCATTTCGACAAAGGCAGATAGAATGGCAAAACGGTCCTCGAGTGCAACACGCGCCAGCCCTGCCAGAATTCCGGCATTGACGGCATGGGCGGCAGGACCCGGCGGTGAGGCGGGTGGTACTGCTGTTCGGCCGACGGATCGGCAAGCACCAAGGCCATTATCACGCCATCCCGCAGCCAAGGCAATCCAGGCGCCCGGGGTTGTAGGGGGCACTGCCGCTGCCTGGCCCAGCGCGGCACGATGGTGGGCGCTGCCCGGTTCGCTGACCCAGTTGCTGACGAGCGCGAGCAGTTGTTGATCGGTTTCATCGAGCAGCTCACTCAAATGCGCAAGGCATTCATGAGCCCACCAGACCGCAGCCCGATCCGGCAGCAGGTAGGCACAAAAGGTGATTGCCTCTTCGGGAACGCGCCCTGCAAGGAGATCGCGGCAAAACTCGATCGAATGCTGTTCGGTTGGAAGGGTTCGCATGTCTCGGGCAGCGGCGGGACAAGCTAGGAAAAGATCTCGTGCCGTTTTGAATCGGAGCCCGTTGGCCATGACGCCACGCTTTCATCGAGAGCCTGTCAGCACTCAAGCCCGCAGCGCGGCGCTGGTCAAGTCTCTACTCGCAGCGGAGTGATAAAGGCGACACAGGCGCGGCTCGGTGTTTCCCGCAGACAATTGCTTCGGAATTTGGTATGTTCACGCTTGATAATATCGGATGCTCAACAGGAGTAACCGCTATGCGGTGGGCCAGTTCACCTTTGGTGTTGGCGGTCATGGTTTTCTCAACGCATGTTTGCGCCGACCCTGTCCAGAAATCAGAAGACATCGTCAAGTTTTTTGCCGGCGCGGCCGATCTTGGCAAGTCGCGCGGAATTTGTGTCGGCACCGAGGAGCAGTGCAAGAGCAAGAGTAAGCCAAACGAGGGACCCGCCGGCAAATCCAGTCTCGACATGCTGATCAATTTCGGACTCGATTCGGCCGAACTCGACGCAACCGCGCGCGCCGAGCTCGCGGAGTTTGCCAAGGCCCTGAAGGACAACCGGCTTAGCAGTTTCCATTTCGTCGTCGAAGGCTACACCGACGCTTCCGGTCCGGCGAACTACAATGAGCGGCTCTCACAGCGACGAGCGCAATCTGTGACGTCCTTCCTGACATCAAGCGGCATTGAGGCGGCTCGGATTAATCCGATCGGCCTGGGCGAAGCGCATCCGCGCAGCCCCAACCCATACGATGCTGTCAATCGCCGTGTGGAAATGCGCATTAAGACCGAGTAGCGCACGCCGCCGAAAACTGTGCGGCAGTTTCGAGCCACAACGGCTTTGCCGCGAGCAGGGTAGTCGTTTGAACCCTTTCTAACGAACGGCTGCGATGGCTCAAAGCGCGTTCTGCACGGAGCTCAGCATCGCCATGATCACGTGTTTGTACTTTGCGAACTCGGGCGATGTCTGCCGGATTTCAGTGGTGGTCGTCGTCTGCTGGCTCGCGGTCGTTGCTGGGCTGAGCTTTCGACCCATCTTCCTTTCGGCCCAGTCCACGACATAGCTGGCGGTCTTGCCGGTGAGAAAGGGATTGGCCTGAATGACGGCTGATCCGAGCACGGCGCTCAGTTGCGCCGAACCCGACGCCGACAGCACCTGATGCGCCCCTTCCATGCCGAGGAAATGGCACAGATAGAGCCGGCCGGCTGTGATTTGGTGGCCGCGCGCCCGAAGATAGGCTTCGCCCTCTCGCGCCAGATTGCGAACCATCTCGCGCGAGATCGTGGCGTCGTAACGCAGGGCAAGCAGGTCGGCGGTCGACAGTGTGCGTGCAAGTTCGGGGCGGTATGTATTCATCATCCGGATCCAGGTTTTGGTGATGAACTGGCCGGCGCCGGTCGCTGAAGAATTCGGGTTCTTGGCACGGGCACTGCCGCCACTTTCGACATGGACGATGCGGTCAGTGAGCGTTTCCACGGCGGAAAGATCCGAAGCGACCGCAGTAACCGTACCCAGCGGGTCGATCGCCGCGCCATTCTGGTAGAGTTCGAAATGCAGGTGCGGCCCGGTCGACAGTCCGGTGGTGCCGATATAGCCAATGATATCGCCTGCCTTCACCTTGGTGCCGACACCGCCCATGATTGCGAATTTCTGCATATGCGCATAGCGCGTCTCGCGCCCGCTTCCGTGCGAAATCTTGACCAGATTGCCATAGCCGCCCCCATCGCCCTGGAAGCTGATTTCGCCATCGAAGGCGGCTGCGATCGGCGTGCCTACGGGCGCCGCCCAGTCGACGCCCTTATGGATGCGAACGGTGCCCAGAATTGGGTGCTTGCGCGGCCCGAAGGTCGAGGTCAAGACCCCGTTGACCGGTGTGACCATGCCGTTGGTGACCGTCAGCGAGCGGACCTGATCGTCGCCTGTGACGCATGCAAACTGGCCATCGCCCTGCTGGAAGACGAAACAGTCGAGACTTTTTGTCGTGCCCTGAACACCAACATACAGCACGCGCCCGGCGCCTTCGTCCTTGCCGCGCGGCGTTTGAGAATAGATCAGCACAAGACGCTGGTCCTCGCTTGCAAAGGCGTCCAGATCCTGTCCTCTCGACAGATACATGATCGCTTCGCCGATCACGCCGGTTGGAACGCTGTTGCGTGCCGCAGTCGAGTAGATCGCGTCGAGCAGACGATACTGCCTTTTGTGGCCGCCTTCCGCCGGCGCGCCCGAGTAGTTGAACAGATCTTCGCGTACCCAAGGGTCGACGCCGGAGACGAACACGCCCGCGGCATTGCGCGTCAGCGTGCCGACAAAGACGTTCTTGGCGTAGATCGACACCTGCATGAGGGACATCGTTGTCGTCTCGCGGTTGGGCCGGTATCCACGCATGGCCACGACATAGCCCGGTTCAAGGCCGTCCCGGCCGAAGAGGGCCTTCAGCGCCTCGCCTGCCTGCTTGGCGTCGTCGGCGGAGAAATGTGCATCGAGCGCAACGCTATCCAGACTGCGATCGTTGAGGATCTTCACGAACGTGTCTTCCGTCGCCTCGAACCGCTGATATTCGTTCGTGACAGTTGCGACGCTGGTGTTGTTTTCGATCTGGGTCTTGTGGAACGCGGGAAGAGCTGCATCGCCTGCGTCGATTGTTTCACCCCAGCCGGCCTCCGGGTCATCGGCTTCGGTCAGTTGATCGGCAGCAGGCGCGGGTTCATCGGCGCCAGGAGCTGGCTGAAGATCGTTCTGCAGATCGCTGGAGGCTGCGGGGGCGGTTTTTCGTTGTGCCTGGAAGAACGCAAAATCCTCCTGCGTCGACGGTATGGTTGTCATGAATTTCTCGCTCGCGCTAAGCATGACGTCGGACAAAATCTCGATCTGTGACGAAACCCCGGCCTGGTCGAGTTCGGCCGGACGCGGAACGACGCGGCCTTTCGTTGCGGCGCCGGAATCGGGTGCGAGCGTGATCCACATCGGGTCTCCCGCCAGGCCGATAATGGCAGGCACATAAACAGAGGCATCGGCCGGCACATCGTCGGCTCCTTCGACCCCATGCAGCTCCTCGTCTTCGTCGCCAAATGACCAGTAGTCCGCGGCGAGATAGAAGCCGGCTGCAATCGAACAGAGGAAAACCGTGGCGAGGCCGGCAAGAAGCTTGCGCCAAAACGTGCGCCGGCGAAGGGCAGCGCGTGCTTGCTTCTTTTCCTTGAAGCTGGTGTCGATAGCGTGCGTCACGGACTGCTTCCGGTCAGGAAAAACGTCCACCGCACCTGTTCAAGCGTATCGACTTCGACAAATCGCGCGGCAATATGGCCGCGCTGCCAGCATTCGTCGATGCCGCGTATCGAGAAACGTCGCCGCTCAATGCACATTTCGGTCGATCCGGTCAGGATCGCGTGGCCGAAAACGTCAGTGGCGTAGAGGTAGATGTAGCGGTTCGTCAGTTCTTCGCGGATGACGTTCACGCACTGATTTGCGCCGATGGTCCACCAGCCATCGGTCTGGTCGGCATTGTCCACCTCCTGGCCGACAGCGAGGTTGACGACGTCGAGCGTCTGATTGCACACCGTGAACTCGGCGCGCGCTTCGTTGCATGAGAGCACGGCTAGCAACGCGGCGGCCGAAACGACCGCAACCCTCATCCGGCCCCTCAAGACAAGCAAGGTTCGAAGCCGAACACGCTGCTTTACGAGCAGGTCGGAAGACGAGCGGGGCAAACGCGAGCTACGGAGTTCCATCGGATGCCCATGCTAGCCGCCGAGTCGGAAATACTTGGCACTGGCAGAGAACTTGGATCCGTCGGCCTCAATTTCCTCGAGAATTTTGGGGAGCAGCCGTGAGGCTGGCATTGGCGTGGAGAATGCAGCCGCCCGGATATCCTGGGGCCCCGTGATCACCATGATGATCTGCGGCACGGCCTTGCCTGCAGCCCTGTCGGCCGCACCGAGACCGATCGGGATGCTGAAGGTAGCCTTGTCCGAGTGGACGACCATGCGGTCATCGAGGTTGAACATCATGCCTTTGTGGTCGATCAGCAGCACGCTGGAAATGAGCCCGCCACGCGTCACCAGCGTACCGCTGATCGGCGTACCGTCCGGCACCGATGTTCGATCGAGAACAAGCTGCGGCTTCTCGCCAGCAGTCTGCCCCAGAAAACGCAGAAAGTTGGTGACTTCGCACTGGCTCGGCTCAATAAGGCGCACGTTGATGTCCGGCTCAACGTGGAACTTTGCCTGGAAATCAGCCAGCATCTGCTCGAATGGCTGGACCGCGGTTCCAAATCCTTCGATCGCAGCGGTCTTATCGGTTATCGAGGTTACGGCGGCGTAGAAACAGTCGCCGCCGCTGAAGTCGCGAACCCACGACACACGTTGCGCTATCTCGTCGATTACTGGGGCAACTTCCGGCTTGGGCAAGTTCAGGGCGACCATGGCCGGATCTGGTTCTCCGGCCGCCGGTAGGTCGGGCTGCTGCTCCTTTGCCCTCGTCGTATCCCCCTGGCGTGCAGCCGGCTCGGGAACGGGCGCTGCTGGTATAGTCTTCGCCGGCCGGTTCGCCTGGTGTTTTGGCGGCGGCAGGACGGCCTGCTGCTCCTTTGGGCTCGTCGCACCTGCCTGGCCTGCAGCCGGTTCGGGAGCTGGCACGGCCGGTTTCGCCCCCGCCTGCTGGCTTGCCTGCTGTTCAGGCTTTTGGCTCGGTGCGGCGTCTGGCTGCGCGGCGCGCGGCGCCGGAGCCTTGTCGACCAGCGGGAGAGCCGGAGCAATCTTGGCAGGCGGCGAGGGCGTATCGGGCTGAATTGATGGCGTTGCGGTTTCGGCCGGCACTTGCGCCGCGCTTGCCGACGGCTTCGACGTTTCCTGCATTTGCTGGAGCATCTTGGGCGACTCTGCCGGCGGCTGCGTTCTGGCCGCGGCGGCCTCCGTCTGATTTTCAACTGGCGCTAATGTAGCCTCCGTTTGCGGCTTTGGGGCTGGAACTGCCTGTGGCGGCTCAGGCGCGTGCGCATCATTGTCCGTCGCCAGCGGCTTTGACGCCTCTGCCTCAGGAATTGATGCATCGGGGAAAGGCGTTGTTGCTTGTGGTGAAAGTTGCGGTGGCTCTGGCGCGGAAAGCGAGGTTTTGACAGCGCTCGGTGCGGTGGGCGTTATAAAGCCGCTAAAATAGAGGCCGGCAACTGAGGCGAGAGCCAATGTCGCGAAGGCAGAGATGGCGATGCCTCGGCCTTTTGTAGATGTTCCACGAACAGCACCAACGAGGGCACGTGGCGGCGCAGCGACCGGTGAGGCCCGAGGTTCGGACAGCAGCGCTGGTCGGACATGCGGGACAAAGCGCTGCCCACCCGAGCCTGCCAAAGGCCCGCCATGGCCCAAGACATCGGATGGCGGGGACGAGGCCTTCGGGTCGGGCGCAAGGGTTTGCCCCGCTCGTGGCAGACCCGGCCTGTCACGGTTTGGGATGAACGTCGGCGGCGTTGTCCCTTCGTCCTCGTCACGCGTCATCCTGGCGATTTCCGCCATGCTCACCGGGCGGTCTCGCGGATCCGGCTGCAGCATGGCTTCGACAAGGTCACGAAAATCGTCATCGATGTCGGACAGGTCAGGCACGGTCCGACGCTTTTCGATGATCTCGAATTGGGATCCGCTCATGTCGATCGGCTTCCCGCGCAGGGCGGCAACCAACACCAGCCCCAGGCTGTAGATGTCGGACTGCTCGCTGACATCGCCGCTGTACAGCCCAAGCTGTTCGGGGGAAACGTAGTTGTACTTTCCCGCGAATTTTCCGCCGATCAGGGTCTCCCCGCCGACGGTCGCCGATCGCGCGATTCCGAAATCGATGATCTTGGCGCGATCGACCTGACCTCCGGGCAAGATGATGTTGTCCGGAGAGAGGTCGCGGTGTATTGCTCCTGCCTGATGCACGGCGCTCAGACCCGACGTGAGGCGATGGCAGAGCTTGCGCACCTGCTCAGTCGGCATAGGGCCACGTCGCATGATGTCGTACAGGGACTCGCCGTCGACGAATTCCATCGCAAGGTAGGGACGACCGATCCCTGGATCGATCGTGAAGACGTGATAACGCACGACCGCATCGTGCGAGAGGTGATTGAGGATCGACGCTTCCTTGCGGAACAAGGACAAGATCGTCGGGTCGCGGGCAAATTCGGGCAGGACGATCTTGATCGCGACATGGTCGCCAGTCTGAATGTTGTGGCCGCGGTAGACCTCGCCCATGCCGCCGAATGCGATCCGCTCGTCAAGTTCGTAGATGCCGCTGAGCTGCGTGCCGACGGCGGTGTTGGCCAGCTGCGGCGATATTCGCGTCTTGTCGTCGGCGCTCATCAGCCTCAACCCTCCGCTCTTGACAGATCAGGGTAGGGGGGGTGTCCGTTGCTTCTGCTTGCGAATTTTACCAGCACAATCGTGACATTGTCTGTCCCGCCTCGCTCCAGCACCGTTTTCAGCAGAGCCTCACAGGCCGCCTGAGGTGTTGCAGTCACAACTGCGGCGCCGATCTCGGCGTCGGTCAGATGCGCCGTCAGCCCATCGGTGCACAACACAAAGATGTCTCCCGGCATGATCTCCCCTTGCTGGAAATCGATGACGATTTCGTCGCTGACGCCTACCGCATGCGTGATGACATTGCGGCGCGGCCAGGTGAGCGCCTCGGCCGCGCTGATCATGCCACGGTCGAGAAGTTCCTGAACTTCGGTGTGGTCCTTCGAGATCTGCGAGATGGACCCGTTGCGGATCAGATAGACCCGGCTGTCGCCCGCCCATAGGCAAGCAAATCGCCCATCCATCGCCAGCAGGGCGGCAACGGTGGAGCCGATGGTTATGCCGCGGGACTCGGAGATCCTGCGGATCTCGGCGTTGGCGCGGCTCAGCCTGTCCTCGAAGCGCGCACGAAGATCCGGGGCGGAACTGGCAATGCCGATCGTGGCCAGATGGTCGACAATGCTGGCTGAAGCGACCTCTCCGGCTTCATGCCCACCCATACCGTCGGCCACCACCCACAGGCCGGTTCGTGGCTCGACCAGATAGTTGTCTTCATTGTGCTCACGGACACAGCCATTGTGGCTTACGCCGAAGCTTTCAAAGGAAAGGGCGACATCGCTCAACTTGCCACCAAGCGCTTCTCGAAGCGTCCTCTGCAGCGCACTCTAAGGCGCTCGCTGGCGCCACTTTGCCACAGGCTCGAATATTAAAATATCGAAATCTAGCTTTGAGCGCGTGACCTTCGTGGCGGGTCACCCCGACAAAGAGCTCAAGTGATGATTTGAGGGCGCGACAGCGCTCCGTCGCCTGATCAACTGCGCATCCTGCGATCTCCCCGCCTGTCACAACGTGCCGGTGCCGAAGTGTTCCAGCTCTTATCCCACAACCAACCAGGCAGCCAGTCAGGTAACGCCGGAATGACGCCGTGCGATCTCGCCTTGATCGGTGCTCCAGACGACGACCTAGATGCCACTGTCAGGACCCGGCATCTTTCAGGATCCGAGCGAGCGACGTGCCACCTAGCGCAAATTGCCGACCCCGTCGTTAAAACAGGAGCGTCGGTATATTCAAAATATCGATCCTCACCCTAGCTTGGTTTCGCGATCTTACTTGCCTTCGGCGAGGTCAAATCCTTCTCAAAACGCCTTCGGACAGCTGAAAGCAGAAAGTGCGGGAAGGAAGAAGGGGCTGGGTCCGGAGCCGGTCTGGATCGTATAGCTGACGTCGCGTCCGCCGATTACGAAGCGCGCCTCAACAGTGCCGTCTTTGCTGGTAATCGTCGCCTTGTCCAGCAACCGCTTCAGCGACCACGGCCCTTCGAAGCTGATAACGGATTCGCGGCCCGGCATTTCCGGCGTCAGCCTCAGACTGGCGGATGTCGAGGCCGCACCGGTCGGCCAGGACACAGTGCTTGGCGTGTTAGCCGCCTGGTTGCTCTGGACGATCTGGCCATCGACGTCGAGCACCGCAGCATTTGCATCTCCATTTAGCGAGAACGGGGTAAAGGTCAGGTTGACTGACGGCATTGACCCGCCCGACGGGAAAAATGCGCCGCGGATTTCCGCAGCCAGCTGAAAGTTTTTCAGAGTCGACTTCGACAGGTCGCGCCCAAAGCGTGCATCCTGTTTCCAGCTCCAGTCCTGGCCGCTCATGTCGATCAAGGAAGCAAGGTTTTGTGCGAAGAACCGGTCCATCAGGCCGCCCGGAGAGAACAATTTGGCGAAGTCCGCCATCGCAATATCCTCGGTACCATCGCCGGCGAAGGGGTAGCGGCCGTTGACCGCCTTCTCGCAGGGCTGCGTGACGGCCTGGTCGAGCATCTCATTCAGATTCGTCAACGAAATTTCAGCCGCGTTGCCCTCAAATTCGTCTGCAGTTGTGTTGACCATTCTGCCGAGTTGCTTGGGCAGACGCGATGCATTGGCGCGAAGGGTGGCTATCTGCAGCTGCAGGTTGGAGTTGACGCGTTCCGTCTGCGAAGGGACCTCGGTTGCCAGTCGCAGGCTCTGGTGGATGTCGCGAAAATTCTGGGTCAGCGCATCGATCGGTCGGTGTCCAAAAGGACCGCTTACCAGAGCCTGGAAGGACCTGAACTGCGCTTCGATGTTTGCCCCAGGGTTCTGGCTATGAAATTTCTCGGACCCCGTACCGGCACGGCTTTGCGATTTTGCGGAGCCAATTTGGATGCCGATGCGAGCCAGGCCCTTGGCCATGTCTGCGGCGTCCTGGGCCTGGCGCAGGACGGTGCCGACCTGCATCCCAGTGCCCGAGTCGGCGCCGGAGACAGAGTCGCGCGCCAGGGTTGTTTCCTCGGCCATCGCGGTAAAAAGCTGTTCGATCGGCGAGCTTGGTGAGGCTACGGCGGAAAGCGCGACATAGTGCGGCTTGTCGTTCAGCATGGCCTTGAATTTCAATCCATCGAGTACGCTGTTCCACGCGGCTGCGAACTCCCTGCCGTAGCGATCGAGAAGTTCGGGGCCGAGTTTGAGCAACGCCTGATCGATGTCGCCTTGCTCGCCGCCACCGCCCAGAACCCACTGGTCGTCGACGAGTGTCTGGGCAATGCGCGAAAGCTGTCCGAGAAAAAAGTTGTTGAATCCGGCTTGGGTGTAGAGACCGGGTATACGAAGCTTCGACAGATCGCCGCCATCGACGCGCTCGAACACAAGCTGCGCTTCCGGTCCAGCTTTTTGGGAGACGGCAAAATCGTCCAGCGCAGCCGCATACACCGCCGACTTGATCAATGCTGACGCGCGATCCGCAAGGCTCATGCGCCCGAGCGAGCGCTGGGCGGCTTCCACAAGCGGCTGGTTGAGTTCGAAAACTGGATCATAGGCATCGTCCAACGCGAGCATGGCGCGTAGGTGCTTTTCGAGCTGCGCGCGTCCTTCCCGGTTGCTCTCGCCTGGATACCGGTTCTTTTCCCAATCCTGCTTCATCCAAGAGATGATCAGTGCGTCATCGACCTTGGGTGCCTTGCCGCCGAGCATCAGGTAGATCTTGAGCGGTTCGTAAAGCGTGGCGGGCTCAGCCATCGTCGCCTGGACCGTCCGCTCAGCCTGAACAAGCAGACGCGACCGCAACATTCGTTCCAGTGCTTGCCGATAGGCCGTTGTCGATGCAGAACTAAGCCTTTCCCGCTGGCCCAGGCCGAACGTTTCGTCGATCGGGATCGGTAAGTCACTGCTTTCGAAACCGGCCGGCATGTTGCGCAGCTGGTCGAGTGGCCCGATGACGTTTTCAAGGTCGACATCCGCGACCGTCGTGCTTTTGAGCAGGGCGTCCGCTGTCTCGCGATATTGGCTCGTCGCCTGCGTCGTAGAGGCGATCAGCGAGCGGTTGGCCATGAAGCTCATCCCGAGCGCGCCAAGGGCCGCTGCAGTGATCAAGGCTATGATGCCAAAGCCGCCATATCTGAGGGCCGCTGCCCGCCTCTCGGTCGCTCGGTCATAGGAAACCCATCCGGATTCAGCGAAAATGACATCGGTCAGGAGATCGTGCAAAAAGAAGCTCTTGCCGGTCCCGGACAGGTGGGGGCGGGAATTGTTGCCGAAACTGCGGCCGATTGCGCCCAAGACCTGATCGATGGGCGTTCCCTCCTGCGTCCCCGACGAGAAGTAGATCCCACGCAAACTGACGTTCACCTGGCCGCGCACCGGATCGAACAGGCTGGTCACGAAATTGGCAATTCGCCCCTTGAGCGCGTAAAACTGGGCCGGAAAGCCAAAGATCGATATGCGCGAGACCGGATCAAGCTCTTCCTGCAGGCGGTCAGCCATCTCGTCCGCCAAGCGGTTCGCCAGCGCATCGAATTCGGCCGGAGCCTCACCGGTCATGTTCTTGTTGCGGTCTGTGGTCTGGAATGTCGCGCCCCAGACCTTGCGCCTGCGCGGCTCCTCGAAACTGCTGAAGTATTCCATGAAGCCGGAAACAAGATCGGCCTTGGTGAACAGCAGGTACACCGGAAACTGGATTTTAAGCGTCTGGTGGATCTCCCTCAGGCGACTGCGTATTTCAACGACTTGGGCATCTAGCTGCTGGTCATCGAGGCTGATGAGGTCGGCAAGGCTGATGGCCAGGATGACCCCGTTGATCGGTTGCCTTGTGCGGAATTTCTTGAGCAATGACAAAAACGCAAGCCAGCTCTTGCTGTCGCTTCCAGCACTGGAATCCTGCGTGGTGTAACGTCCTGCCGTGTCGATCAGCACAGCCCCTTCAGTGAACCACCAATCGCAGGAGCGGGTGCCGCCAACACCGGCCACCGGCTGGGCGTCTCCTGAACCGGCAAGCGGAAAATTCAGACCCGAATTGACCAGTGCCGTCGTCTTGCCTGCGCCCGGCGGGCCAATGACGATGTACCATGGAATATCGTAGAGGAAATTGCGCTTGCCGCTCGAGCGTTTGAGTGTTCCGATGGCCTCACTCATGCGCGCCTCGAGCACCGGTGAATCGTCATTGCCCCCGTCGCCGCGAGCAATGCCGATCTCGAGCGCTTTTTGCGCCTTTCTCACCTGCCAGACGCGCACTCCGTAAACGAGGGCCGCGGTCGCTACGATCGTGCCGATGATTGTCGCGCGCAACCAAACAGGTCCCAGCGGCCGGATATCGGCGAAGCGGATCAAAGGTCCAGCAAACCAGATCGCTGCCGCGAAACCGGCCAACGCGGCCGTGCTGAATATCCGCGGCAGCCAACGCATCATTGGCGTTTCCCACCGGCGGTCTTCACAGCGTTTCCTCCTTGGGGATCATCACGTCGACACGGCGGTTCTTGGCCCGGCCCTCGGACGTCGCATTGTCGGCAATTGGCTCATCTGCGCCCTTGCCATCGGCGGTCACTCGCGCGGGATCGCTAAGTTTCGTGGCGATCATTGTTCCAACAGCCTTCGCGCGGGCGACCGAAAGGTCAAAGTTGGATTTGAACGCGCTCGATTTCCGTGGCTTCACGTTGTCCGTGTGGCCAACGATCCTGATTGGCCCCGGCTCGTGCTCAAGGGCTGCGGCAATCTGTTCGGCCAGTGACTGAGACTCAGGCTTCACTTCGGTCTTGCCCGGCTGAAACAACAATTGATTGTTGATCTCCACTACGATGAAGTCGCCTTTTGTGCCGATGGTCATCCCGCCGCGCTCGACTTGCGTGGACAGTGCCGAGCGGATGCGGTCGATCTGCTCGGTTACGGCAGGCGAGGCAACTGTCGCCGGTTCGGCAAGTGGGGGTACCACACTGGTGCGCTCGATCGTCACGGGTGTCGAGGGATTGAGCGCCAGCAACTGTCTGGCTGCAGCATCGCCTTCATCGGTCACGAACGCCCGCAACGTGAAGAACGCGGCCGTCAGCAGGGCTGATGCCGCGGCGGCAACGCCCCAGAGCGGCAGGCGGGTCGAAGACGGCACCATCGTCGCCGCCATGCTTTGCCAGCGGGGGGAGATGTCCTCTCCGGCGCGGGCCCTGAAGTAGCGAAGCGTCTCGTAGACGTCGCGCCGCACACGTTCGAGACTGATATCGTCGCGCGCCAGGCCCCGATACTGGCCCTCAAATCCCAGGGACAGGCAGACATGCATCAGCTCTAGCAGGTCTAAGTGTGGCTCCGGATTGGCCAGCACCTTGTTTAGCGCTTCGAAAAAGCCGGCGCCCGTGGCTTCGAGGTGAAAAAACCGCGACAACATACTGTGCTGTGCCCAGGTGTCCTTGCCGGTCCAGGGCAGGTTGCCAACAAGATCGTCGGCAGTTTCGCAAAGGGCGAACTTCGCGATCCGCGCATCCTCTTCGGCAACGCCCGACTTCTCCAGCGTCCGGTCGAACCTCTCGATCGCTTCGGCGATATGCTCGGCCAGTGGCGCCGCCTGTCTTTCAACCGGCACAAGCCTGAGATGCCCGAACAGGACAAGCAATGGTGCTGACGCCGCGAGGATCGGATTTGTCGTCGAATATTTGACCGTGTCGGCGGCTTCGAGCAGCACCTCCTGCTGAATGATCGGCCTTGACTCGGCTGCCCCGGCTTTGGCCGCTGCACCGGACGACGCTCCCTGATAAAAAATGGTTCCGGATGTCCAGTCCGGCGGCATATGACGACCTATGTCAGGATCGAAAACTGTCGATTCCTTGACGTCCAAGGGCCTGACCGGCTTGGCAATCGGTTCGTTTGCGGCTGGTTTGGCATTCTGCCCGCGCCCTGGATTGGTGCGGATGACGGTCTTGCCGACCGGGCCGAAAGGATCGTCCTTCGAGCTCATTGCCGATGTGCCGCCGCGATGCAATGTCCGCGCTCGCGTTCGAGAGGCGCCAGATCTTTCCTGGCCGGATAGGGCAAGCAAGGGGCCGGCCAGCGAGCCCTTGGTCCGCAGCAGTCTTTGCTACAAGAAACGATGTCGCCGCAATATGACATCTGCCGCAGACCCCCAGGTCAATCAGGCTTACCCGCCTGGCGAACGGTCGTATGTGATCGTAATCTCAGATGTTGTCGATTGGAACATCATGCGGTGCGCCGATGCGCTTTTCTTCGTCAGCTAGAGCGGCGCAGTCTATTGGGCCGGTCTATTTGTGCTTGTCAGCTTTGGCATACGCCTCGCCGAAATAGGCCAAGAATATATCCAGCATGCCGTTTTCATGGGCTTCCTCCATGGTCCGCCATGTCGCGACAAAAGCGTCCCATGCTTGGGCCTTCTTGGAGGTGAACGATGTCGGTGCAAGCTTTTTGCCGATCGCTTCCGGCGACAGGTCGTCAAGCAGTCGCGACAGCGCAGCTTGCATGGCGGCATAAGTCGCAAATTCGTGCGTCTTGAGATCGCGGAACGCATCTTCGACGCTGTGCCTTGCATCGAGATAGCCGGATCTGCGCCGTGCAAACATGATTTCGAGGATGTCGTCGATCCCCGGCACGAACTTAAGCGGGTTATTGTCGGCGGAGCTTATCATTGTCCGGTGCGTGCTCTTGGCCAGCGTTTTGGCGGCCGCACGTGCCTTCAGCAGCATGGCCAGTTGCTCGACCACCACCCGCAGGACCGAGCCAATTTCGGCCGCAACTTCATGCGGGTCCCGCGACTGCAGCAGTTCCGGGGAAATACCCGCTCCAATCGCGATTTCCCGCAGCACCTCGTCTCTCGTCGACGGGACCGACGCGGGCGGCGACGGTGCTCGTTGCCCAAGCCATCGCTGTGCCGAATTCAAGAAGGGCTCGCCTCCAGAGTCAAGCGGCCGATCGGCCGCGATAGGCATGTGTCGTTGTGTCGAACCTTCGTCGCCTTGCGGATGGGTCGGCGAGGCGCGCTCGTCAATCGATACAAAGATGACGTAGCGGCCGACCAGGAGCCTGTCGCCGTGCGCCAGCCGGTGTGGACCGGTGATGCGTTGGCTCGATCCGTTGATGAAAGTGCCATTGCGCGAGATGTCATGCAGCCAAAACGCGCCTGCCTCGTATCGAATTTGGCAATGCCGGCCGGAAATGAACTTGTCCGGGTCGGGTAAGATCCAGTCGCAATTTTCGCGTCCGATTTTGAAGGTGCGATCACGCGATCTGTAGCCGGGGGATACGCCAGCGGGCAGGGCATCGACATTGCTGATCTGCAGACTGATTAACATGCACAATCGCCTGTGTGATCGCTGGCGGCCTTGTCGGCACGATACTCCATGTTTTTAACGTGGCTAATCCAATTTCGCATCACATTGGCGCAAGGCAGCGGGCGAACCCTCGATCTTGCTGCTTCGCCCAGCTATGCATGCCGCTTTGGCCCGCGCAACAACATGTGGTACGCTCAACACGGACCAGCAACCCAGTGAGAATTGTTTGGCTTTGAGTTCCTGAACCTGCCGTCGTTAGTATAGCAGGACAGTATAGCAGGACCTTCAAATCCACTGGCGGCCGGGTCCAGGAGGGGCACGACCAATGCCGAATGAACGTGCCACGGTTGTGGAGACGCCGATTGGCGCCGAGCTGTTGACCTTCACGCACCTTGTCGGGCGCGATGAGATAAGCCGTTGTTTTGGCTACACCGTTGGGTTCGTAAGTACCGACCATGACATCGATCCGCTGAAGATGCTGGGTGGGGCCGTCTCGATCGAAGGTGAATCCGATCCAAAACGTTGGTTCAGCGGCCTGGTGTCCGAGTTTAGACTTACCCGGATCGAGGACCAACTGGCCTATTACGAAACGGTCGTCAGACCATGGCTCTGGTTTCTCGGAACTACGACCGACTGCCGCATTTTCCAAAACATGAGCGTCGTCGAAATCGTCGAAGAAGTATTTTCAAAATACAGCACCGCAAAATACGAGAAGCGCCTGCAAGGCTCTTATCCGCCGCGCGAATACTGCGTGCAGTATGACGAGACCGATCTCGATTTCGTGCAGCGACTCCTCGAGCACGAGGGCATCCTGTATTTCTTCGAGCATGGCGAGGGCAAGCACACGCTTGTGCTTGCCGATTCGATGAGCAAGCTGAAGCCGGCGCCGGGCTATGAAAAAGTGCCTTATCACTTTGAAGGGCAGGGCTCCCGGCGGGATGTCGAATATATCACGGAATGGATCCCGGGCAGTTCGGTGCGGCCGGGCGCCTATGTCCATACCGACTATGATTTCAAAAAGCCGGGCGCCGACCTGATGGCCAAATCGGCCCAGCCGTTCAGTCACAAGCTGGCTGCGGGTGAAAATTACCGTCAGCCCGGCGCGCATCTCGAAGTAGGCCGCGGCGACAGCCTGGCGGCAATCCGGCGCGAGGAAATCCAGGCGGTGCACCAGCGCATCGCCGCGGTTGGAACCGTGCGCGGCCTGTATTCAGGCTGCATTTTCAAACTGGACGGCTTTCCGCGCGAGGACCAGAACCAAGAGTATCTGGTGGTGAGCGCCGAATACAGACTGTTCGACCCCGGCTACAGAGCCCATGCGGATGTCGAGAGCGAGAACTTCAAGGTGATCCTTGGCGTGGCACCCACGGCATTGCCCTATCGTCCGCCACGGGTCACGACACGGCCGATCATGCGCGGCCCTCAGACGGCGACTGTGGTCGGTCCGTCCGGCGAGGAGATATTCACCGACAAATATGCGCGCGTGAAGGTCCAGTTCCATTGGGACCGGCTGGGCAAGAAGGACCAGAACAGTTCGTGCTTCGTGCGGGTTTCGCAGACCTGGGCCGGCAGCGGCTGGGGTTTTATCCAGATTCCGCGTATCGGCCAGGAGGTCATCGTCGACTTCATCGAAGGCGATCCTGACCTGCCGATCATAACCGGCAGGGTCTACAACGCCGCGCAGATGCCGCCTTATGGACTGCCCGGCAACGCCACGCAATCCGGCTGGAAATCCGATTCGTCGAAAGGTGGTGGCGGCTACAACGAACTGATGTTCGAGGACAAGGCAGGCTCCGAACTGGTCAACTTCCAGGCGCAGAAGGACCATCACCTTCTGATTAAGCACGACCGCAACAAGTTGGTGCAGCACGATCAGTCCGACCGCATCGACCACGACGCCAAGCACTCTGTCGGGCACAATCTCGACGAGGACGTAGGCAACAACAAAACAGTCAAGGTCGGCGTCGACCAGGCAACTAACATCGGGTCGAACGACACGGAGACGGTTGGGGTGAATCGGTCCCTGACAGTCGGATCGAACGAGACGATCCACATCGGCGCGAACTCTACGGAAAACATCGACGCCAACCATTCGCAGACCGTAGCGATTGTCCAGACGATCACGGTTGGGGCGGCGCGCGTCGATACGGTCGGTGCCTCCGAGACAAGAAGCGTCGGCGCGGTACAGACGAACAGCATCGGCGCGTCGCGGTCGGTCACCGTGGGGGCGGGGCAGAGCCATGCCATTGGTGCCGCCGACAGCTGGCAGATCGCATCGAACCAATCCGTCCAGATAGGTGCCAACCAGAGTTTCAAAATCGCTGGCGCTCATTCTTCGCAGATTGGTAAGGGGCGAGACGCCAACATTGCCGAGGACGATGCGACTGATGTCGGCGGTTCGCGCTCGCTGAAGATTGCCAAGGGGAGCCTTGTTCAGATTGGTGAGGACGGTGCCATCAAGATTGGCAAGGATCTGTTGATCGAGGCGGGCGACTCTATCGTGATCAAATGCGGATCGGCGGCGATCTCTATGAAAAAGGACGGGACCATCAACATCGAAGGCAAGGACATTTCCGTGAAAGGCTCGGGCAAGATCAACGTGAAGGCTTCAAGCGACATCACGATGAAAGGTTCGGAGATCAAGCAGAACTGAGGGCGGCTGGATGAACAAGACCCGAAAGCGGATCGAAGGTGTGATAATCGGAGTCTTTCTTGGCTTCGACGACGAAGCGCCGCTCGTCGTATTCCCAGGCAATGAGAGCGAGACAGCCGTGAGAGCGCGAAGTTTGGCCGAGATGCGCGCCGACATGATTGGTTCCGAAGTTGCGCTGTTGTTTGAAGGTGGCGATGTCGGCCGGCCGCTGATCGTCGGACGCATTGTGGAACTTAGCCGCACGCCCCAGGCGCAAGTTATACGCGATGGCAAAGAAGTACGCATTGTGGGCGATGAGCGCGTAGAGCTGCGTTGCGGCAAGGCCACGATCATTCTCGAAAAAGACGGCCATATCACTATCCGGGGTACCTACGTTACGAGCCACGCGAGCGCCGCCAATCGTATCCGTGGTGGCTCGGTGAACTTGAACTAATGGCGCCGCCAATTCTGCGCGATATCGTCCGACAGCATGCCGAAATGGCGGCGTTTCTCTGGATGATCTATGACCATCACATGCTCCATCCCGACGAAAATCCGGAGATGGACGAAGTGCGCCTTGCCCGCCTGATCGAAAGGTTGGAGGCCCACTTGGATGGGCTACGGGTGGCCGGAGACCCCGGTCTCAAGATCGCGCAGGAGCGCTATGAAGAATTCCGTGAGGCTGGAGAACTCTTCGTGCTGCGGATGCTGGCGGCGCCCAGGCCAATTAGGGTCGTGGATTTAGACCTTGTCAAAGTGAGGCAGTATCTGGGGGTGGCGCTGCAACAGAAACAACTTTAGTCTAAGTCTAGTCTTAGTCTAGGACGTGAACTCATAAATGCAAACGGCAATTGATGGTTGGAAACAAGCATTGACGCGTGTGCGATTTGCATGATTGATTGGAGCATCGCAATTTTGACCCGGTTGCCGGGTTTCCCATGCCAAACAGACCAGACTTCGACGGGCTCATGAGGGCTGTCTGCGTGGGATATGGCTACTGCGGCAGCTTGCAGGACGGAGGTTTTTTGCATGGGCTCGGATGTCGTCAATGCCCGGAAGCTGCGCGATCTCAAAGGCAACTGGTATGCAGCGTCGCCCATGCCTCGTCCGAAGCGCCGTTAAGAAGTCCGGTTTGGGTCGCGTTTCGATTGGCCCTTTCATATGACGCCGAATTCTGGTTCCAGGCTCGGCATGAGCCGATATGACTTAACCGACTTCGAATGGCGCGTAATTGAGCCGCTGCTCCCCAACAAGCCGCGTGGAGTGCCCTGCGTCGATCACAGGCGGGTGCTCAACGGCATCTTCTGGGTGCTGCGATCCGGCGCACGTGGCGAGAGACCTGCCCGAGCGATACGGCCCACCCACCACTTGCTACAACCGCTTCGTCGCATCGCAACGCGCTACGACAAGCTGGCTGAGAATTACACTGCCGCCTCAAACTCGTCGCAATCCGCATCTGGCTACGCGGTAATGAGTCTGCGTCCTACTAGACTAGGCTAGGGCTGCCTTGCGCCTCACCAGCGGCTGCTGTCGTAGATCGCGCCTGTTGAGGTGCAGCAGGTCGAATGCATAAAAGATGAGCCTCGCCGAGTTCGGATTGCCCACTTCCGTGAAGCCGGAAGTGGTTCGTAGGGCGTTCTTTGAGGCCGCCAGAGAGGAGGGAAAGCTACTGCCGCCGCAGCTCATGGTGGGAAGGAAGCTCACTCCATGTCTGGCACATCGCCGCCAACAAAGAGTGTGGTCGGCTCGCCGTATTCGCCCAAAGCTGGATTCGCATCTCGCGACCACGCGATGACACCAGCATGGTGCCCCACCAGTCCCTTGGCAGTCCTTATTGCTCGGTCTTCGGTTTGCTGCTCCGCTGGGCCATAGACTGGTTGGAGGTCCCCGGTTTCGTCGCGGTCGAAAGCAACAACGACGATCAGCTTAGGTGTCTTATGCTGAGAAACAATACTCTCTGACATGCTCATGATCTTTCGTTGACCGCCGCCCGGCCGTCCAGGGAGGCGGCGTTATCATCGGTCAAGACTAACGGGCGGAGCCGCCTTGGTTCTGGCGGAGCAATTGCTGCGGTACCAACAATGGGCACCATCGGCAGTTCCCGCCACGGCACTTTCTGCTTGCCCTCTAACTCTGCAATCTCGTCGTCACGTCTTGCAATTCGGCTTTCCAGGTTCGTTACACGCTCCGTCAGGAAGTAGCGGCCAACCACAAACCCGCCCCCACCGCAGAGAGCGGCAAACGTGGCGAATACGGCGGGGTTCGCCAGCACCAGCGCCGAGTTCGCTTCTAAAAAGGCAATGATCTTCTGCATGGGTCTGTTCGCCCCGACATCACCCCAAGGCGGGCGGCGAGTCGTCGAAGCTGACGTGCACAAGGCCGGGATGCCGGTGAGCGAGGGCGAGAATTTGTGTCTCGAGCTCGCAGTTGTAGACCATGAGCGCCTTGACGGTCTCAAGGGGGCTCTCGTAGCGGGCGATGAGCTTCACCGCCTCAGAATGGAGTTCAGCTTTGGCTTCGGCGTCTAGATGCAAAATGCCCATGCCGGTCTCCTAGCGCGTAGCCCTGCGCGGCGCAGTGAGCGCGTCAAGGCGTTCCTGAAGATGACCGTTTAGGACGATCATCTCCTTGAGCGCCTTCACTGGATCGCCCCTGTGCTGGGCAATGAACTTATCGGCGATTGCTTGAAGGTCGGCCTCTTGGCGGCTGTCCAGCATCACAATGGGGTCCATGGCGATCACTCCCAACGTTACCTGCCATCAGTGAACAAAAACGGAACAAAAATGTCAAGGGAGAATTGACTCTGCGAGGAATGACTTCCTATTTGTCAGTAGGTGGGGCGATTGCACGGATCGAGGAAAGCGGCGATGGGCAGACGAAAAAGCCGGTTTGACAAACTGTCTGCGAGAGACGCAGAGGCCGTCATCCGCGACGCATTGAGGCTTCGACAGACGGTGCTTTCGGCGCAGACGCACCTGAATGCAAGCGGTTCATTGTTTTGGCAGCTTCGCGGGCTTGTAGACAAACTGCACGAGGTGCTGGCCACTGTCGCGGAGAAGGAGCCTGACTACCGTTTGCCGAGCCTTGGGCTCCTCCCGCTCCCAGAGGATTACTATACTCGGAAATGACCCATGGAAAGTCCGATGGACAGCGTTGGGCGGGCTGCAAAGGCCAACATGCTGCTCATCGTGGAGTGCGGCCACTGTTACCACGTCGGGCGCTTCCGAGCCAACGACGTGGCCAAGGTGGTAGGCTGGAACAAGCCGCTGGAGGCCATCAGGTTCAAGTGCAAACGGTGCAGCCGAAAGGACACGAAGGTGAAGACGCAGTTCATTGATCAGGACCACCCGCCCAAGGGCTACATCTGGACGCTACAACAATTCAAACTTTAGACGGTGAATTGCGGATTGTTCGTCACTTGACGCGCCTGCGCGGTCGCTGCCTGAAGGGCCAACGGCTGCGCTCAAAGGCACCGTTCGGACATTGGAAGACGCAGACCTTCATCGCCGGGCTGTGCTGCCATGGGCTCACCGCCCCTTTCGTCGTCGACACGCCGATGAACCGTCGCATCTTCGACACCTACGTCGAAACGCAGCTCGCTCCGACGCTGGCAAAGGGCGATGTGGTCATCCTCGACAATCTCGCTGCCCACAAGAGTCCGGCCGCCGAGGCAGCCATCCGGGCCAGAGGCGCATGGCTGCTCTTCCTGCCGCCCTACAGCCCCGATCTCAACCCGATCGAAATGGCCTTCGCCAAGCTCAAGGCGCTTCTGCGCGCAAAGGCCATCAGAACCATCGACGCCCTGTGGCAGGCCATTGGCGATATCTGCAATCTCTTCTCTCCAACAGAATGCAGAAGCTACTTCACTGCCGCAGGATATGGACTCACATGAACGTCTGCCGCTCTAGCGATAGTTGTTCATATCGACGGCTCGCAGAAAAATGTTGCCGTCATAGCCCATTTCGAACCCAGACCAGTCGGTGCCGTCGAACAGAAAGAATTCGTGCCAGCCCGCGACAACAAGAAACTCATCGGTCGCCGACATTGTAAAGCCCTGTTCCGTTTCCAGTGTTGGCACGAGCTCACGTCCTTGCTGCACCGAAACGCCATAGCTCATGTCCGACCAGTATCGTTTGCCGCGAAATTCACAGATGTCGTAGTAGTCGACCTCATCGGCCTTCAGCAAAATCAATTGGCTGTCGCGCAGCTCGTAGGCCGCCCCGTTCGCCCCACCGATGTATATCTCGCCTTCAGCGCCGGCCAGGACGGTGTTGAAGTTTTCCTCGACACCCAGATCAATACGGTCCCAGTGTCGCCCGTTGAGCGTTAGAAGAAGTCCTCGGTCGCCAGCGCAATAGATTGGCCCGCCCTCTCGGCCATGGATATCGTTGAGCACAGCCTTCTCAAAAGTGTCCAATTGGTCCCATTGGCCTCGCTCACGCAGATAACTCACGCCGAGCCCTCCAATCGCGAAAACACGGTCGCGGGACGGCGCCCATAAGCGCGTCAGCACACCTTCGGGCAATTCCGTGCGTAACGCCGCCCCGGGCGGGAGGTCGTGGATGATCCCGCCGAGTTCGAGCGCGATATGATCCTGACTTCCGAAACTGACGTGCGAGCGTAATGCGTCCTCGATCTGAAGCCTTGCGTTGAAGCGAATGGTTCGCCCCAGCTCGATTTCGAGAAGATAGGACCGGCTGAACTCGTCATCGGGATCGCTCAACTCGAAGCTCGCGCTGAAGCGATTGCCACCATGATGGAATCCGTCAATGGCTTGGACATCGATTTCTTCGGGGTCGAAATCGGCGATGGTCTCAGGTTCACGCATCACTTCTTCCTTATCGGTTTAGCCAACAACTGAGCGTGCGTCGGCTTTGGTGCTCTGGCGCAGTCAGCAAGGTAGTCGAGGAGAACGAGCTTGAGACATTCGAGCGCGTCCTCCTTCTCCTGTTTTGTGCAGCTCTGCAGCTTTTCATGATGGTCGCCGACCGCTTGCTGCACCTTCTTGATCGCATCGCCTAGGGTCGGGCTGCGCTTTTTCTTCAAGAAATCACGGACGTCTTTAGTCTTCTTGTTGTGCGGCGAGCCGCGCTTCGACCCGGACCCGGATTTGCGATATCCGGTCTTGGTTTTCTTGTAGGATTCCATGCAGATGCAGGGCGCTGTGTCGACGTCGTAGTTTCCCCAGCCGGAATAGTTCTCGCCACCGCGACTACGCTGGAACATCTGATTCTCGAAGCAGTGCTCGGACTCGGTCGGGTGCTGGCAATCGGAATCCTTGTGTTGATGGATGTATATCCCAACGTTGTTCAGAATTGTCGCGCAGTCTTGCCCATTGACGCTTATTGCCGCCGTGTGCGGCCACGTAACCGTGTTTCCGGTCGGCGATGCATGATTGTTGGTGGCCAGATCCGTCATGCGGATGACCGGCTCGCCATCGAACTTCACATCGTTGGACCAGGAATTGAAGTAGCCCTTTCCGGTATTCTTTGATGTGATGATGCCTTTCTTGGCGGCGCAGCCGGCCTCGGTTCCGGATGTCCTGGATAGGTCCGACTTGTTCTTGATGTTGACAGTCTTGCCGCCGATTTTGACGGTGCCAGTGCCTTGTTCGGTGTCGCTGGCCATTCCGAAGCTGGGGTAGGGGATGGGTACTCCAGGCGGCGTTGCCGGGTTTTCCGGCGGTGTGAAACAGACATCGGGGAATGCGGCGATCGTCTGCGCGTTCACAGCCTTGCCGGAAATTTCCAGCCCGTTGGCGAACACTGCGCCCATCACAGCGGCCTCGATGCCACGATCGCTGCGCCGCAGGCGCCGGCATCATTAGATGCCTCGATCAAAACCGGGTTTCCCGCGGCATAATCTTTGCGCGCGGCGGTAAACGCCATACCAATCATGAGCGGCACCACGGCGGCTCCGATATTGCCGAGGGATTCGCCCGGCGACCAGATGTCCTGGAATTCGTGCCGGCCGCGCAGCAGGCGCAGGCTGGCCAGCGCGCTCTGCTTGAACCAATACTGCTCCCCTACGAGATCGGCGATACGGTATCCGAGGCGGTTCATTTCGATTCCAGTTTCTTCGAACGCCGCGCGATAGGCTGCCGTCATGCCGTCGGCGCGAAGTGGCAAATCTTCGGTATTGTAGATCGACGCGTTCTCGCGTGA
Organism: Mesorhizobium sp. M1334; assembly: GCF_040317995.1. NCBI lineage: Bacteria > Pseudomonadati > Pseudomonadota > Alphaproteobacteria > Hyphomicrobiales > Phyllobacteriaceae > Mesorhizobium > Mesorhizobium sp. M1334. Next base: position 22,399 of record NZ_JAMYLM010000016.1, on the reverse strand, counting down.
GAGCCCAAGCCCGAACAGCCGCATTCCTGTTTGCCGATTTTGGGTGCAGATCACCGCCGCCGCCGCTTCACCGGGTATGAACCCGTTGGGATTTCGAGGCGTAAGGATGCGGTTGCGTGAAAGATAATGGGTGACCGTCTGGCTCGTTAGATAGCTGTCAACGCCGGCAATCATGACAAAGGGCACATCGCCTGACGCCAGCAGCCGTCGAGCATGATCCAACGCGACAATGCCGGAAGGTCTTCCATGCGCGATTATTCTGCAGCTTGGATGCAGCTCGATTTCGACGATCTCGGCAATGCTCCTGAGCAAACCGGAATCATCACGGACACACCTACCAGGCCTGTCCTCCTCGGGAAGGCACAGAATCAGCGCCGTCTGGCCGCGTGCCCCGGCTACGCTGTCGAATGCTTCGCAAATGGCGCCAGCTGCCAAATGCGCCATGCGCCTGTCGCCGATCCAATTGCGCGGCAGCGGGATTGGCGCACCGGTCAGCCATTCGCCGGCGGAGCCAAGTAGCCGCGTCTGTTGGAATCCATCGAGTCGTGCCCGCATCGCCGCGCAGGCGGACGGCGCGTCGAGGCCGACAGCCGTCACCATGCCGATCGAGACGATGTCGAGCCTCGCGCTCATGCGACTTCGCTCTCTCGCACCGGCGTGACGCGGTTTATGCGAACATAACGTTTCCCCTTGCTCCTCGCCCTCAACATAGCCGGCGTCGGCGGGCCGACCCAGCACTCCGAGAAATCGATGATGGTCCGCTGAATGCGTTGCGATAGACGCCAGACCAGCGAGAAGCGGCGCTTCTCCGGCTCGAGGAGAACGGTGTCAGGATAAATATCGGCTTCGTAAGCCTTTTGCCGGCCCTTGAATAAAGTGATAGGCAGTGCCGTCGAGGGTAGCCGAAAGCTCACCCGCCCGTCAGGCGTCAGATTCACCAACTGCACTTCCTCGCCGCCTTTCGGCAGATCGATCTGTTGGTCGGCCGGCGCCATCTGGAAATAGCGCTCGTCGAAGTCGGGCGGCAAGAAGGGGAAAATGTTGTCGATCCAGTTCTGATCGTAGGTGCCGCCATATTCGATCCGTCCGGGCCAGCCACGCCCCATCGGACCAAAACTCATCGGCTTGTAGTCGCCGAATGGCGAGCGGATTTCTTCGTCGACAGCTTGCGTATTGGGTAGCCGTAGGCCTGGGATGAGACGCTGGTTTTTGGTCCGCGACCAGCCGGTTCCGACCGGATTGTACTTGTAGCTAGCCGGAAGTTCGTCCTCCGGGTCCAGTCTGTCGACGCCACCCCAGGCAACGTTGTATGAGATCGGCAGTTTCAGGAATGGCTGCGGGGCGGTAGAGGTAAACACCGGTCCTATGGCGCGCCACTCGCGGTGCCCGACGACTTCGAACAATTTCGACCAATTGCCGACCTTGATGCCGACCGGTACACGTTCGGCTGGGCGCTCCCCCGGAGCGTATGCAAAGCCGTTGGCGATCACATCACAGCGGGTCTTGCGGAAAGCGAAATCCGTTTCCCATAGGGTGGCCGAATAGCCTGGCGCATCAATGTGCGTGTCGGCCATGACCAGCGCAACCTGTTTCGCCGATTTTTGGACCGGCCCGCCAGGCATCGCGGGAAAGTCGAACGTGCCCTTCACCACCACGACAATCCACTCATGGCCGGCCTTGTCCATGCCCATGGTGAATTGGTGCGGATAGCCCATCTGGTTCCAGATCTGCATCAGCTGTTCTCCCAGCTTGCCGCGAAGATTTGTTCCAGCGTCGTTTGAGGTGAATGCGGATCAATATCGAATATGTCCGAACGCGCCGTCCACATTACCACATCGCTGATGAGCTCTTCGCCGGACTCGACCGGCGGCACCGGCAGTGCAGCCAGTGCGCCATCCAATTCATCCGGCGTCAGCTCGCCGCCCTGGGCGGCAATGGCCAGCTTTTCGATTTCGGCAAACCATGCATCGGCATGGGCAAGCTGACTGGGAGCCTCGGGAAGCTGCGCGACGACGCTTAGGGGAAACCGCCTGCCAACTCTGTCGGCGCTCTGCAAGATGATGCCCGCCGATGCGCCAACAAAATGCGAGCCGGTCAGAAACCGTAGCGCCGTGCTGCGAGGCCAGGATTGCGAGCCAATGAGCGGGGCGAAATGCTGCGCCAGCCAGCGGTCCCAAGGGCGAACAAAATTCCCCGTTAGCCGCCGCGTTACGAAATCGCCGGTGGCAGGTATTTTGCCGTGGAAGCCCGGCAAAATCAGATCTGCGGCGGACATGAGAATTTCTTGAACATCTGCAGGTTATAGGGATTTTCGACGCTGGCAGCCTTGAGTTGGAAATCGGCGTACATGCCGTTCGTCCCCAAGCGCAGGCTGTAGACATCCGACAGCGCGGTGCCTGTGAAGCGACCGCTGCGCAACATTCTCAGCCACGCCCAGCTGCCGGTCTCGTTGAGCAAGATTTCGGGCGAGCCATCGATCGGTTGGAAGGCAAGCGAGATGACCCCTGTGCCGTCCTTGCCGGGCCATGTCATCGGCTGCGGCCTCGTTGCATTGTTATAGTAGACGAGGTTCTGGCCGTCGAGGTTGAGCGTCACGCGCGCAACATTGGGCGACAGGTCCTTCGGTTCGAGCGTGAAGCTCATCAGCGGGCCTGTACCGCCGGGAAAGAGATCATCGCGGATCCGTCTTGCCTGTTCTAACGCGGCCAGTGCCGAAGGATCGAGGCCGAAATCGGCGCGCCATTTCCATGGCTGCGCCGACGTGTCGACATAGCTGATCAGGTGGTCGTTTATGAAGTTGTCGATCAGCCCTGCCGGTCCGAACAGGCGGGCGAAGTCGCGAACATTGACGTCTACGGCGCTGTCAGGGCTGAAAGGATAGCGGTTGTTGAGTGCTGCCTGGCAGAACGGCAGGACGTCGGCTCGCCAGATCGCGTTGAGCTCCGAGGTGACCGCGTTCTGCGTGAGGCCGCTGGTATCGCCGGCAATGCCGCCCAACCAATCGTCGATTGGGTCGGGCAGGATCTGCGCCTGCCTGGCAACTGCTCCAGTCAGTTCTGCCAGGCCGCCCTGCTTCTTGATGGCGTCCTGAGGATCGGGATTGGCCGTTACCGTCTGCAGCACGTTGGACAGTGCGGTGAGCGCGACAATGGCGGCGTCGAGCGCCGGCGGCTGGCCCTCGACCTCGGCGATGGCACCCTTGAGCGGCTTGAAATGCTCGGCCACCAGACTGCCGGTAAGATCCACTTCGTCGGCGGATCCCGCACGCGGCAAAAGCTTTGCTCCGGTTTTTACGATTTTGCCAAGCTTGCCCAGCTTGCCAAGCAGTTTCGAGCCACCTGCCGCCGCTTTGTCGTTTGCCGGCGCTTCATCGGATCGCGTAAGCTCGGTCTCCTGGACCACCGCGGTGACCAGGCGCTTCAGCGCGGAGTCGGCGCTTGAAAGATCCTTGAGGTTTTCACTGGCGACGTTTAGGTCGGTTAGTGGCGCAAGCCTCATGTCGCGCAGGAAGCTGTCCCATTGCGCGATATAGTCGTCGTAATAAAGTTTCAGAATATCCTCTGACAGCGCCGACACCGAGGTTTCGGAATTCTCCGAGCAACCGCCGGCGAACACCGCCCGGTCGAGTGCTGCCTGGGCGGCGACATCCTCGACCCGGTCGAGAATGGCGTCATGGAAGCCGGCATAGGTGAACGCTCCCGAAATGCCGACCCGAAGCGTCTTGTCGGAACGCCGCGCAAAGACTTTGGCGCCGTTTGGGCCGGCGAAGTTTGCAGGGATCCATTCCTTGAGCGCAGCCACCGCCGGGTCGGCCAGCAACTGCTTGTAGGCACGCGCCGGCAAGGAAATCGTGCAGACGGTTTTTAATGCCTCTGCAACCAGTGCCTGGTCCGGGGTGATATAACTGGCGTCAACCGCCATGCGACGGATCGCGGCAAGCTGGTGCTCTTCCGCGTCAGCTGTCGGGAAGGGGGCCGCGGCCGCGAATTCGGGCAGACTGTTTACCCACCAGTTCTGGGCGAAATCCGGATCCATCTGGGAGAGGCCGGTCATCATGCGATAGGTCTTCAGCGCGCCAAGCATGAAGTCCGGATCGCGGATCTGCCGCCACATCGTCGCCTCGAGCAGCGCCACCATGTGCGGCTCAAGAATATTGCGCAAAGCGTGATCGTAAGTGTCGGTCTGTGCTCGCACCAGTTCCGCCGAGGCTGATGGCCCCAGCAAATCCTGTGCTGCGCCAGGCGGTGGGGTGCGGGCATTTGCGACCTCATCCATGGCACCGAGGGCGACATCGATGGCAGGCTGTTCTACGGATGCCGGGTTTGCCGCGGCCGAGGTCAGTGGCGTCTGCAGCGCCTCGAACTGGCTTGCCTGGGCCGCGATCGCGTTGCGGTTGTCGTAATAGGACCAGGTGAACAGCCCGCTGACCAGCAGGGCGGCTGCGGCACATGCGGCAGCCGCGCCACGCCAGACCCAGGCGCGGCGGCGTTGCGCCAGCGGATCGAAGGTGCCGAGGCCGGCTTCCTTGAAGATGACTTCGGTAAGCAGATTCTTTAGGAAGAAGCTGCGTTTTTCGACACGCGGCGCGGGCAACGCCCGGCGCGGCGGAAGGCCGAAGGAGGCAGACAGCGCTGCGGTCAGCCGGTCGATCGGCGCCCCTTCCTGGGTCGCCGATGTCAGATAAAGGCCACGCAGCCAGGGGGCCTCCTCATACCGGCTTTCCCCGAACATCGCCTCGACCAGTACCTGGATCGGCTCGGACAGGCTGGCGAGTTGGGCGGGAAACCTGAAGATTTCGGCGCGGGCGGCAAGCTTGTCCTCATCCTCCAGCCGGGGCACCAGCCGCCGCTCGAGCTCGGTTGCTAACGTCGCGATTTCCCGCTCGATGGTCCTTGCATCCACATGCGCGTCGAGTGCGAACGTGGTCCCCCAGACCTGCTCGCGCGCCGCCGTCGACAAACCGCCGAAGAAAGCCTCAAATCCCTTGATCAGGTCGGCTTTGGTCAGCATCAGATAGACCGGAAGGCGGATCTCGAGGCGATCGTTGAGCTCGGCCAGCCGACGCCGGATCTTGCGGCCATGCGCCTTGATGGCGTCGTCGCCCTCCGAAAGCACATCGATCGAAAGCGCGACGATCACACCGTTGAGCGCGCGACGGCCCCGGTGCTTCTTCAAAAGGTCGAGGAAGCCCAGCCACTCCACCGCGTCGACGTCGGGTTGGCTCTCCTGTTGGACATAACGGCCTGCAGTGTCGATCAGAACCGCGCTCTCCGAAAAGAACCAGTCGCAATTGCGCGTGCCGCCGACCCCTTGCAGGTCGTCGGTCAGGTCGATCGGAAAGTTCAACCCCGACTGCCGCAAGGCTGTGGTCTTGCCGGTGGCCGGCGGCCCGACGATAACGTACCACGGCATCTCGCGCAGGAACTTGCGACCGCCCAGTTTGCGGCGCTTCAACTCGGCCATGACCTCGGCGAACTTGGCACCGACGGCAGCGACATTCTCTTCGCCGGGGCTGAGTGGCTTCTCCACCGCCGGCGCGGCGATTTCGGCGACGAACATCCGGTTGGCACGGATCGCCCGACGCTGGGCAACGATCAGCCAGATCAGCCAGAAGATGACCAGCAGCGCGATGATGACGATGCGCACATTGTCCGAGGCGAAAGGGTCGTAGGGTCCGACCCTGACGATCGGCCCGAATACCCAGATCACCAACGAAAGCAGCGTGATGCCAATCAGTGTCCACAGCCAGCGCGATGTCAGGACCGCCCAGAGGAAGCGCAGGATGAACATCTCACAGCCTCTTTTCGACCAGCACCTCAACGCGCCGGTTCAGGGCCCGGCCCTCGCGCGTGCCGTCGTCGGCCACTGGATCCGTGGCTGCCCGGCCCTCGGAATGGACGCGTTCCTGCGGCACTCCGTTTTGTACCAGCATGTCGGCAATGGTCTGGGCGCGAGCCTCAGACAGTCGCTGGTTGGTCGACAGCGGATTGGTTCTTTGCAGAGGAACCCCGTCCGTATGTCCGACCACAGTGATGTTGCCGATCAGGTCACGATTGGCAAGGATCACCTTGGCGATCGAGCCGATCAGCGGCTCGAATCCTTCCGTCAGTGTTGGCCGCGACGACTGGAACAGTTCGGGGTTGGATGCCTGGATGACCAGCTTGGCCAGCGAAACGCTCTCCGTGCCGCTGAGAGCCGATCTGAGATTGCCCGGCGCCCCGGCCTCAAATTCGGGCAGCAGTGCAAAATCCACAGTCTCCGGCGGCGGGACATCGACCGTTGGCGACACGCGGCTGATGTCGCCACGTGTCGGCGGCGGCAAGGCGCGGACCAGCGCTGAAAGCTCAACCGCCTGGCTGCTGAGTCCCATCGAGAGCCCGACATAAGTCGCGGTGGCGATAACCGTTGCGGCCAGGGCCATCACCCAGATCGGAACGATGACGCGCTGCGGCTCATCGGATGCGATGACGCCCTTCCAGTTTGGTGACAGCGGGGCATTCTCGGCGTCGGCATCGCGCAGGAAACGTGCCGCGGCCACACGAACGGCATTGAGCGAGCGATCGCCCGACCGGCCGGGCACGCGATACTTGCCGCGAAAACCGAGTGCCAGGCAGTCATACTGGAGTTCGAGCAATTCGCGATCTCGGTTCGGATGACGTTCCAGTTCGTCGAGCCGTGTAAAGAACTGCGTGCCGGCGTCGACATCGCCCCGCAACATGACCACAAGCGGCTGACGCGGCCACGCGCTGGCCCCGCCCCAGGGCGTGTTCAGTGCCAGATCGTCGAGCAAGGCCGCCACCACCCAGGCTGCCTGATCGGCCCGTTCCATCGACGACCCCGCCGCCATTGCCGTGTCGCGTGCCCGAACCAGTTCTTCGAGCAGCCTGGTTCGTAACACTTCCGGATTCTCCGGTGGCAGCGCGCTCTCAAGCTCCGGCGCAAACTCGAGCAGGGGCGCGAAGGCGTTGACAAGGCCGTTCGGGTGGGTGCGCGAGCGTTTTACCGGCCCGCCCGGCAAGGATGCCGCCATCGGCCGCGGCATCGGCGTGCCGGTCAGCCTGATGCGAGTGCGTTCGCGATCCTCCGACAGTCCGAAAGGATCATCCCGGCTCATGGTTTCACCTGTTCACCGAATAGCAGTCCACCTGCGGTTCGCTCGGCAGTACACCCGAAACGCCAATGACGAAGCCTGGGGCACCGAGCAGCGATGCCCAGTGCTCGCTTTTCTGGTCGAGCTCAAGGCACAGCCGATCGCCGTCGTAAGGAATCTCGCGCGGTTGCGAATGAAGCGGTTTCAGCGGGATGCCGGGCAGGCGGGACTTCCACAGGCCCTCGAACTCATCCGCGGAGCCCACGGTCGCCTGGTTGACGAATATCTTGCGTAGCGCGTCCTCCGACAGTTCCGAACCGACCCGGATGACGATCCGGCTGGCCACCAGCAGCTTCGGATTGTCGATGCGGATTTTCCAAACATTGGTCGAATGACGCATGACGGGCAGCGCGCGCGATTTCGGCTCGATGTAGCGCAGGCTCAGGATCAGTGAGCGCAATGCATCCGCCAGCGCCGAAAACGGCGGGCCGGGCGCCATGTGATCGTAAGCCGGCAGCTCGCCCAGTCGCCGCGCGCTCGAGCCGTAGGTCGCCATCGAACCGGCAAGCCCGGCCAGTTCCAGATAGAGTTCGGCCGGATGGAAAACATCCTGCGCCAGCATATGGGCCAGGCGCGGACGCGCCGCGTTGGCGAGGTTGAGCATCAACAGGTCTTCGACACTGCGCCCTGGCCCGCCCATGACCATCTTGCCATGCGCCTCGGCGATCTGGTCAAGGCCTGTGACGACCTCCAGAAGCAATTGCCGGTACCAGGCCACTGCACCAGTAACCAGGGCCGGTGGCAGGAATGTCTCGTCCAGCGAAACGCCGCCATCGGCGCGAACCCCCTTGATGTCGGCTATCGGCAGGGCGGTATAGCCGCCGACCGATTTGCCGGGTGCAAGCAACAGCGATTGCGGTCGGGCGATTTCGATTTCTTCGGGGTCTGAACCGCCCTGGACGGCATCGCGCACCGAAACGATCCGTCCATGATAGCGCGCACCGCTGGGTGGCGCATGCGCGGGATCGAAGCCAACGCCGCCGGCCGGCTCGAGCGGCAGGGCGACCAGCACTGGGCCGGCGCCTGTATCCGGGGTGACCGGCAGCGGACGCGGCGCGTCCATCAGATCCGGAATGGAGAAGGGGGTACCGTCAGGGAAAATGCCTCGTGCAGACAGGATCGAGATCTGGCCGGCATCGAGCAATGCCTTATCCAGGGTCAATTGCTGAAAGCCGAACGTGTGCAGCTGGCCGGCCTGCAACGCGCCGCGCACAGTCGCCTCGAAGAAACGGTCCTGCTGCTGGAAATGCTGGGTCCGCAGAAAAAGGCCCTCGGACCACAGCACCCTGTTTGCATCGCTCATCCGGCTACTCTCTGCATCGAGCTCCCCTTGCCTTGGCCGTCAGGCGGAAATGCCGCCGCTGCCGAGTGTGACATTGATCGCAAAGTTTGATCCGGGCGAAACCGATTTGGTCGTCCGCCAGTTTCGCCCGCCAGGCTCACGGATAAGTGCAACGAAGCCCAGGGCCGTCGCATCCGGTTCAACCGTAATGGTCTTGGTCGCGGTTTTTCCAGGCGCGACGGCAATCTGGTCGGATCCGATGAGATCACCTGCCAGTGCCGAGCCGGCATCCCCCTGCAAGGCAAAGTAGTCGGCGGAATTGAACTTACCGGTGCTGCGCAGCCGCATGGCCAGCACCGTCACTGGCCGGTCGCCGCCGCCTGGTCCAGGGTTCATGCCGGCCGCCCCTGTCAGCTTGACCGTGATGACCGACGGTTTTGGCGGCCCGGCGCTTTGACAGGCCGTAAGCAGCCCGGTCGCACCCAAGGCAACGATAAATTCGCGTCGATCGATCATGTGTTACTCCTCCTCATATGCATCCCGAAAATCAGCGCCGATTTCGCCGAGAAAGCTCTTTTCCGCGCTCTCGGCGATTTCACGATGGCGTTTCTGGTAAAGCTCCCACAGCTTGGCGCCGCGCCCGCCCGACAACAGCGTGCCGATCGCGGAACTCGATTTCAGCTCTTCTTCGATGGCTGCCGGCTCAAAACGGTCGACCATCCGCCGCAAGGCGGCCTGCACGCCGCGCCAGGCGCGTACGTGATGTTGTGCGAGGTCGCGAACCGCATCCGCGATAGCCGCTTCGCCGGCCAGAAATCCGGGGCTGCGTTCGGCGATAAGCGTCACGATAGCGTCGTCGACCGTCGGCAGAAACTTGAGCGGATTGACCTCGGAGGCTCCGACCATTGTCTGCGCAACGCGAGCATTTCCCTTTTCTTCGGCACGCTTGCGTAGCAGCTGCATCAATCCTTCCATCATAAGCCGATATTCGCGGCCGAACTTCTCCATCTCGGCGACGGCATCGCGCCCGGGAAAATCGGCTTCCGCGATCCCCATGCCGCGCAGGAATGCGGTGCGAAGCGCCATTTCGGCGTGCTGCCTCGCAGGCGGCTGGCGGGCGGGGCTGGCGGCTGGGCCTGCTCGCATTGGCGGAGGGGTATCTGCCGCTCGCACGGGCACGTCCCAGGGATTGGCCGCTTGCAGTGGTTGGGCGTCGCGCTCGCGCTGACCGGTCGAGCCCGCATCGCGTCCCGGGCTGGGCGCCGCGGCTGGCCCAAAACCGAAGTCGTCATTGAATTCCGGCAGCTTTGCCGTCGGGGGCTCCGTTGAGCTGTTGGGGAACGATCCCGAGTCGAGGCCGGATGGGTCTGTCTGGTTGGGCGCGCGGGCTGGTCCTGCGGTGCCTTTGGATACGGGTGTTGCGATCGGATCGAGGCTGAACGGGTCATCGAAAGCAGGCGAGCTGCGCTGTCTGGAATTGGCCCGTTCGAACGCACCCGGGATCGGCTGCTCGAACGGGTTCGGCAGCCCGGCTGGACGTGGCCGCTGCGGCTCTTCTTCCACGGTGGCTGAAAAGAAATCGTCACGGCCGATGCTGACCGGCGCCCGAGACGCCGGTGGGGAGCGCTCCGGACCTGGCCCTGCGGCTGCTGCTGCTGTGGCTTGGGCACTCGGCGTCTGCAGATCGACATATACGACGTAATCGCCCAGTCTCAGCCGCATGCCATTGCGAAGACGCGTCGACTTGCCGGCACCGAGCGGGCTGTCGGAGTCGTCTATGAACAATCCGCTGCTTGACGTATCGGTGACGAAATATCCGTCGCGCCCACCAGTGATCCTGCAATGGGCGCGCGAAACGAACATGTCGGGATCGTCGATCTGCCAGCCGGCGTCCGCGCTGCGGCCGATCACCAGTTCCCCCTCGTCAAGCCGGGCCTGCCGTACCGCCTGGGTGCGTGGCCCTTGCTCCAGCGTCAGCAGCAGACTCATGCCGCGACCTCCGCCCCTTCCTGCCGCCAGCCGACTAATGTCCGCAGCCGCATGTCGTCAGCATCGCCCCTTTCAGCGGGCCGCGCAAGCCACGCGGTCCGGGCGAGTTGGACGGTTCCAATACGCGGCGGCGGAACGGCATCGCGCGCCAGCACGATGCGCAGATCGACGTCGAGCGATTCGCCGACCATGTCGCTAACGGCCTGCTTGAACAATTTGAGGCGCTGACCGCCCGGCAGGAACGCCTTGAACTCCTCGTAGTCCAGCGGGCCGACGCGGAGCTCGATCCTGCTTTGACGGTTGAAGACACGCGGACCGATCGTTGCTCCCCGGCCGAGCGCTATGTAGGCTTTGCCTAGGCGTGTCTGGAGCGCGGCTGGTATGGTCATCCAGGCAGCGATGAACTCCCTGATCTGGACCGGCACCTTGAACGCCTCCGCCAGGAACTGCGTCAGCCGCTCGGGGCCGTCGACCTGATTGGCAAGCGAAGCTGCCTGACGCAGCTTCACGGCGTCCAGTTCGGGGTTGTGGGTGCCGGGAAGCCCTATCCCCGCCATGGCTTCGAGCATGGCGCGAACGCGCCCGCCTGCCGCGCGCTCGACCTGAACCGCCGGATGCGCATCCGCCCAAGCCCTGTAATACAGCGCGATCATCCGGTTCTGAAGAATGTTGACGAAGTCCATGAAGGTTGTGTCGCTGGTCTGCTGCGCATCGGCGCCTGTGAACCAGCGTTGCGACAGGCGATCGAGCACCCAGCGCGTCAAATGCAGGGGCATCGGACCTTCAGGTCCCATCAGACCAATGTTTGCGACCGTAACCCGGGCGGGCGCTTTGTCAGTCGCTTCGCGGAATTCTGCCAAGTCCTTGGCGGAAAAGCTGAGACGGACATGCTGCCCGAGCCGCGAGGGTTCGCGCTCCGGCGGGCCGGAATAGCCGAACAGCCCGCCTCTCCGTTCGAGTCGCCGCAACAGCTCGAAGAAGTCGAACGCATCCGACAGCTCTTCGTACCGGCCAGGCTTGTCTAGATCAGGTAGCGATTGCCGGGCGTCATCGGCCATGGCACATCCTCCTGCTTCTGCAGCAGCCATGTGCGGGTTCGCACAAAGCCGTTTATTCCGGCATGACGGGCAAACAGCCGTGCCAGCAGGGCCGAAAGCAGCAAGGTGCTTTGCCCCGCCAGGACCGATTGATCGACATGCAATGTCACCTCCGTGCCTCGTCCGAAGCACATCGGCCCATCGATCTGCAGCCGCTCGATGACCGACCGGGAGTCGATGCGCACGATCGAGTGCACATTGCGGGCGAGGCTCGGGTCTCCCCTGTCGGCGTAAAGCTCAAGCAGCGCATGCAGCGGCTCGACGCCGCGACCTTCCTTTGCAAGGCTTAGAAAGTTGAGCGCGAGCTGCGCTACAAGCCGCCAGGCGAGATTGTCGGCTCGCGATTCACCCGCCGCGCCCGCCGGCAGCGCTGCGGGGATGGCTGCGCGAGGCGGGCGCAATGCGCCGAGAAGCCGGATCGTTTCGACCGGATCGCCGGCTTCCAGCGTGAAGGTAGGGTTGTCGTCAAGGATCGGCAGATCGCGGTTGGTGCAGAGCGCCACGATGTCGACGCGCTTCAGCGGCCGGTTCGGTGGACTTTCCGCTGGGCGTGAAATCGCCAGGAAAACGTCATCGCCCGTGTATGAAGTGCGGGTGAGGCCATCGCGCCGTTCCTCCTCCGTCGGGCGGCGTGGGCGCCGTTCGGTGGAATAAACCCAGCCGCTGCCGCGGTTCTGTCCCAGGCTGAAGAGCTCCGGGATTGTGGCGTCGCTGCCCTCGCTGTCGGCGTCCTCGACGCGGATAACCCGATAGATTTCGAAGTCCCGCGCTCGCGTGCGGTCGGCATGCAGCACCTGCCGCGTTTTGCGCGGATCGAGCTCGACGACGTTGCACTCGCGTTCGAACAGATTGATGATCGGCGTTGCGAAAAGTTCAAAATCGGCCGCCATCAGATCGGCAAGTTCAGGCGCCGGACGCCTGAAGATGAAGATGATCTCGAGCTCGGCTGTGCATCTGCGCACGATGGGCTGCAACCCCGAAACCCGAGCATAGTGAAAGCGCTCCGGCATCATGAAATGTTCGCGCAGAAGACGATATCCTTCGAAGGTCGGACGTGTACGAGGCATCAGAGCCTCGTCGTCGCTGATGCCGACCATTTCGGGTGGCGGCAACGCCGATATTGGGTTGGTCTTGCCTCCCGGTCGTGCACCAACGGCTGAGCAGGCGCCGAAAATCGCATCGAAAAGCAGTGGTGCCTTGGTGCGCGCGGCAAAGTAGAGATCAAGCCGGTCGAGCGACAGTTCGTCGAGCTTGCCTTTTCCAGTACGGGCCAGCGTGATGCGAAGCGCCGCCTCGCCATCGACACCGCCGATCCGCGTGATGCCGGCTGCCGCCAAGGCGCTGCGATCCTGAAAATACCCGACCGAGGTGATGGCTATCGGCCACAGCGTGATGTCCTGGGCGGTGGTGAACGTGCAACGCGTCGACAGGCCAGGCTGGAGGCTGGAAACCAGCCGCGTGTTGCGCTTGACGACATGCCCCCCAATCATTGTCTGGACCTGCTGGCCGGGTCTGAGGACCACCATGGCCGTTGCCGGCGCCGGCGTGACAAGATCGGGATAGAGAACATCAAGGACGGCTCGCGAGAAGCGCGAGCGTTCCGCATCAACCTTGAGCCGGGTCCGCGCGGCCAAGAAGGCAACACCGTCAAGCAGCCGCTCGACATAGGGGTCCGGACAGGGGACCGTATCGAGTGAAAGGTTGCGTGCCACGGCCGGATGCATGTCGGCAAATTCTGCCGCGAGCGCACGGATATGGGTCAGTTCCTCCTCGTAATATTCTACGAAGACCCGATCCATCTCAGGCTTCCCTAAATTCGGTCCGAGCCAAGCCGTTATCGAGGTTGATCGTGGTGCGCAGGCGCATGCGTTCGGGCGTCGGCGTCATGATCAACACCGCATCTATTTCGATCTTCAGGCCCACGGTTTTGTCGCCAAGGGTTACCGTAACCTTTGTTGCACTGTCCTTGAGACGCGGCTCGAAGGTGGCAAGCACCGAGCGGATCTCGCGCGCCAGGGCCTCGCGATCGAAGTCGCGGGAGGAACGGCCCGAGAAGGAAGGCACGCCGTAATTGACGACGCTGCGACGCACCTCCGGAAAATCGGCGAGCGACGGCGGGTTGTCCGCAGCCTGCTCGGTTTCAAGGTCGGAAAGCAGCGGAATGGCCTCGAAGCGTTCGGTGTTGAACAAAGCCTCGACATCGCGCCGCACAGCCTCCTTGAGCACACGAGCCGACACCACCACGCCGCGGCTTTCGATTTCAGCGCGGTGCTGGCTCTGAAAGGCCAGGCGATGCAGACGCCGCTTCTGGTCGGCCGTCAACTCCGTGTCGGCGTCGATGAGCCGCGCACTAGCCGCAACCAGGTTGTCCAGCCGCTCCGCGCCAAGCTCGTCCTGCAGTGCCTGGCGCAGTCCGTCTATCTCGGAGGTCACGCCCGGCAGATCGTTTACGAGGCGGTCCCACAGAGAGGGCTGGACCGCTTCGCGCTTTGCTCGCGAACTGCCGCTACCCAGCGACTTGTCCGCGCCGGGCCGCCGCGCCTCACTTGCCGACATAGACATCCATTTCGATTTCGTCGTTGTCGTCGTAGACGAACTTTATCTTCTTGTATGCGAAGCTGACCTCTTCCTCGATCAGGTCTTCCTCATCCTCGGCCTGCGACATGTCGTATTCCATGATCGAGGCGTCGGTGAGTGTGACGACCAGGTAATCCTTGGTCTCACCATCAATGGTCCGCCGTGCCGAAAACACGACTTCGTCCAGCGCCTTGTTCTCGAACAGCGCCTTTTTCAGGTAGGGCGAAGACTTGTCATAGTGCTTGGTGAACTTGATCATACCCAAAGACACACGACCGCGGCGCGAGAGCGAATTTGGATCATAGGGCGCGATCATCTTGTAATCGACGCCATGGATTTCGATTTCGTCCTCGTGGCCGTCTCGAACGCTTGGGCCCTTGATATCTGGAACCTTCAGAAAGCCATCAATCTTCGTATTTGTGGGCATTTTCCTTCTCCACCGCTTTCAAAAACCAAGATGTTGTTTGTACAAATCAAGTCTTCACCGACGGAAGTTCCGACACCAGTCGGAGCGAGGCATTGATGCCCTCCAGCTGATAGTGCGGGCGCAGATAGAAGCGAGCATTGTAGTAGCCCGGCCGCCCCTCCACGCTGTCCACCTGGACCTCGGCGGCGGCAAGCGGGCGCTTGGCGCGCGCCTTGTCGTCGGCAAAGGCCGGGTTGGCCAGCACGTAGCGGTTGATCCATTCGGTCAGCCAGATCTGCATATCGGAGCGTTCCTTGAACGAACCGACCTTGTCGCGCGCGATCGCCTTAAGGTAATGGGCAAAACGCGACACCGGAAACAGATAGGGCAGGTTGGCGCTTAGCCGCTCGTTGGCCTGTGCATCGGGGTCGACCAGCCGTCCTGCCCTTGTCTCGTCGTCCTGCAGCGAATGCGCGCCAATAAAGGCCGCGAGATCGGTATTCTTTCGATGCAGGATGGGCATCAGGCCGAGCTTGGCCAGCTCAGCCTCGCGCCGGTCGTCGATGGCGACCTCTGTCGGACATTTCATCGCTATCGAGCCGTCATCGGTCGGGAAGCTGTGCACCGGCAGGTTGAGGACCGTGCCGCCATTTTCGACACCGCGGATCTGCGTGCCCCAGCCATAGAGCTTGTGGCTGCGGTTTATATTGACGCCCATCGGGAAGGCGGCATTCATCCAGACATATTTGTTGTGATCGCCGTGCACCTCCTCCTCGAAGGTGAAGCCCTTCACCGGAACGGTGTCCGTGCCATACGGCAGTCGCGCCAGAACGCGAGGCATGGTCAGGCCGATGTAGCGCGCGTCCTCGCTCTCGCGCAGCGACTGCCAGGAGGCATAGGCCGGGTTGGAGACGATCTGCTGCAGGTCTTGCGGGTTCGGCAATTCCTGCCAGCTGTCCATACGGAACAGGCGCGGCGAGGCAGCTGCGATGAACGGCGTGTGCGCAGAGGCGCAGATCCCGGAGATGTTGCGCAAAAGACCGACGTCGCGCGGGTGGTTCGAGAATTCGTAGGCGCCGATCACACAGCCGATCGGCTCGCCGCCAAGCATCGAATACTCGTCCGTATAAAGTTTCTTGAAGATCGGGCTCTGATCCCACATCTGGCCCTCATAATCCTCGAGGGTGTCGGCCAGCTGCTCCTTGGAAATGTTCATCACCCGGATCTTCAGCTTCTGATCGGTCTCGGTATTGTTGACGAGATACCACAGCCCACGCCATGTGCCCTCCATTTCGCGCACTTCCGGCGCGTGCAGGATTTCGTTGACCTGTTCCGACAGCATCTTGTCGATCCCGGCGATCAGCGACTTGATCGACTTGATCGCATTGGACGAGATGGTGGTGGTATCGGACCGTGTTTGCGCTGCAAGCGCGAGATTGCGCACGAGCTGCTGCAGCTTCTCGCTGTCGTCCTTCTTGACCTTGAAATCCTTCTCGAGGAGCCCGCTGAATTCTCCAAGATCGATGGTTTCCGCCTCGGCGACGGCGGCGGTTTTTTGCTGTTCGGCCATGGTCATTCCCCTGCCTTGTCGTCCGCCAGCGCCTGGCTGGCGATCTTGCCAAGAAGCGGTTCATTGTTCAGCAGTTGCGCAATGCGCTTTTCGGCATCCACACGCCCGTCCATGAAGCCGAGAAGTTCCTCGAGCTGGCGGCGCATCTTGAGGATTTCGGCCAACTGTGGGACCTGCTCGGCAATCTTGTCCGGCGCGAAGTCGCCCATCTTGGTGAAGGTAAGGTCGAGCGCCAGCTCCTCGTCCCGCTCGGCGCCTTCGGCCTGGGGCAGCGTATTCTTCACGCGGGCTTTCACGCGTGGTCCAAGTGCCTCCATGAAACGCGGGAAACGGTTCGCATCGGTCTCGACAAAGGAGCGGTCCAGTATCGACTTCGACGCTTCCTTGGTCTGCGAAGCGCCTGAAAGGTCCGCCATGACGGCCATGACGAACGGCAGCTCGATTGTCGTTGGACTGCCATAGGTTTCCACGTCGTAGGCGATCTGCACCCGCGGCGCGCGATTTCGTTCGATGACCTTGGCTTTGCTTTCGGCTGGCATTGCTTGCTACCTTTCATCCTTCTGAGCCGTCTTCTTGGCATCGGGAACGCCGGCAAGCAGCCGGAACTCCTTCAGTCCCGACGGGGCGAGATCTTCCATCAGTTCAACAAAATCCATATGCACCATCCGGCGCACACGGCGGGCGAGGTGGGGAATCGGGCTCGACGGTTCGGTCCGGTCATAAAAGGCGACGACGAGGTCCAGGCATTTCACCACGTCGTCGCGCGAAGTAATCCGGTCGGGAAGTCCGGTGCTCGAGTCAGCGTAGCTAGCCACACTTGCCATAGTATCGGCTCCATGACCGTTTCGGGCAGGCATTACCTGTTCTGCCGGCGAAGCGGACGGCTTTACTGCGCCATTCGCCATCGCGCCGGCAGCCGAGTTGCGCTCGAGGGTTGTCAGCAAACGCTGCAGGAACCGTTTTAATTCGGGAATGGTGGTCCCGCCGCTGCCTTCAAGGCGAGCGTTGAGGGCTGTCTCGACGGCTTCCAGTGCCGCGACCGCCGCGCGCGCATCGGTAATGAGCGACTGCATTTCCTCGTTGGCTTGATCCGCCTGTGCCGCGCACCCGGCACGGACACGGTTCAACAATTGTCCATGCGCACTGACAAGCGCTGCTTTTTCGGCCGCGTTCAATCCTGACGCTGCTTCTTGTAGCATGAGGCGGTCGTCGAGCGCAGCTTGTTCCAAATCGCGTCCGCTGATCGGTCCGATCGAGCGTGGCGCAAACAAAGTCATTTGCCGCAGGTTGGCCAACAGCCCGTCCTGACCATTTTGAAGGTCGAGCAGCGCATTGATGCGGCGCAAGGCGGCTTCGCGAGGCGACGTGTTGGGCCGCAGCCCCGGGTGCATGGTTTCCCAATGCTGGTCGAATGTCCGCCCAATAAGCGTCAGACCCTGCGCCAACCCGGCCAGTCCCTGCTCGTTGGCCAGTGCGCGTGTGACAATTACAATCAGGCGCAGGTCGCGGCCACGCGCGCGCAATTCCTCGGCCTTGGTGATTACTGCTGGCCAGTCGACAGGAATGGTGCTTTGCGAGACCGGCTTGTTGTTGCCGTCATGGACAACCTTGACCTGAGGCTCTGTCAGGCGCTCCAGTTCGTGAAACGCCGGATCGTTACGCAAATCCTCTCCCGACGGATTTTCACCGTCGAGCGGAGCAAGCCAGAGTGCGACGTCGATCACACCGATCCCCCAGTCACCGGCCCTGAGGCCGAACCTGCCGCTACGTTATCACACGGTTGCGCTTTTCCACAATTCAGCGAGTACGGAAAAAATTAACAAAAGCTAATGCAGCCTTGTCTTGATTGTTGAATCCGCCGGCGTGTTTGCCGGGCCGTGGATCGGGAATGCGTCTCACCTGGGCTGTCAGGCTCGTGGTTGTTTGCGGCCGCGATGCGGCATCTTCGACGAATGATGGGAGCCCGCATGACGGGGCATCGAAACCTTTGTTCATCCCGCACTTTGTCAAGCGGCTGCTTATGTGGCAGGTTATCGACTTGCAGAGTGCAGGAGCACGTTCGATGGAACAGCGCCGGTCATCGCAGAGCTTCAAGCGCAAGGAACTGGTCGGCAAGCTCAACCCTCTAGGGTTGCGCGCCTTCAAGGCAGCGGCTGACAGTGCCAAGCTGCGCGGCAATCCTTACGTCGAACTCGTCCACTTCATCGAGCAGCTGGTGCTCTCCGACCGCTCGGATGTGCAAATGATGATTGCCGATGCAGGACTGGATGCGAGCCGACTTACGGCCGATATGACGCGCGCGGTGGACAAGCTGCCCTATGGCGCAACCTCGATCGAAGAGTTTTCCGACCATATCTTCCACGCCATCCAGGAGGCCTGGAATCTGGCAACACTGGAATTCGGCGTGGAGGAGGTCCGCAGCGCACATGTTCTGCTTGCTTGCCTGAAGACACCGGTGCTGGAAGGCCTGCTGTCGAAGATCAGCGGCGAGTTCGACAAGATCGATGCCGACGCCGTCGTGACGCGCTTCGCCGATGTCACGGAGGGCTCACTCGAAGCCGGCGCTGCGCCAACGGTCACCGCGACAGAGGCCCCGCGGCGGACTCCGGGCGGGGATTCGGCATTGGCCAAATACGCCACCGACCTGACCCAGCGCGCCCGCGATGGAAAGATCGACCCGGTCGTCGGCCGCGATCCTGAGATCAGGCAGATTGTCGACATATTGATGCGACGCCGCCAGAACAATCCGATCCTGACCGGCGAGGCGGGCGTCGGCAAGACTGCAGTCGTGGAGGGTTTTGCTCTGCGCATCGCCAAAGGCGATGTACCGCCCCCACTGCAGGGAGTGAGCGTGCGCATGCTCGACGTCGGATTGATGCAGGCAGGCGCTAGCGTAAAGGGTGAATTCGAAAAACGGCTGAAGGCCGTAATCGACGAAGTTCAATCCTCTGAATCGCCGGTCATCCTCTTCATTGATGAAGCCCACACCCTGATCGGCGCCGGTGGTGCTGCCGGAACCGGCGACGCTGCCAATCTGCTCAAGCCGGCGCTGGCACGCGGCGAGCTTCGCACGATAGCGGCCACGACCTGGGCGGAATACAAGCAGCACATCGAGAAAGACCCGGCACTGACCCGCCGCTTCCAGGTGGTAAAGATTGACGAGCCTTCGGAATCGGTGGCCATCCTCATGTTGCGCGGCGTGGCCGGCGTCCTCGAACAGCACCACAAGGTTCAGATATTGGATGAGGCGATCGACGCGGCGGTCGGCCTGTCACATCGCTACATCCCGGCGCGGCAGCTGCCGGACAAGGCGGTCAGCCTTCTCGACACCGCCTGCGCCCGTGTTGCGGTATCGCAGCACGCCACGCCAGCCGAGGTCGAGGACATCATGCGCCGCCGCCAGGCGCTGGAGGTCGAGCGCGGCATTATTGGCCGCGAGGCTGCAATCGGCATCGAAGTGGCCGAGCGGCAGGCACGGGTCGAGGCTGGGCTTGCCGAGACCGAACGCACGCTCGCAGCCGCGCAGCAGCGCTGGGAGCGCGAAAAGGCGCTGGTGGCCGAGATACTCGAATTGCGTGCAAGGCTGCGCGGCGACGGCGTGCCGCTCGATGCCGTGGAAGGGCACGAGGCCGCCACGGAGACCAAGAGCGGGGAGGTGCCTGAGGCCGAACTGTCCAATGCCGAGGCGAAGGTTCCGGCGGCAGGTGGTCCTGCGCCTCCCCATCCGGCTGCCGATCTCGCTCGGCTGCGCGAACTGATGAGCGAACTGGCCGAGGCGCAAGGCGAAACACCGCTGATCCTGCCATCGGTCGACCGCAACGCCGTGGCGGCCGTGGTTCAGGACTGGACCGGCATCCCGACGGGCCGGATGCTGTCGAGTCAGACCGAGAAGGCGCTGCGGCTCGCGGTCACTCTGTCCGAGCGCGTTGTCGGACAGGATCATGCGATGGAGATGATCGCCAAGCGCGTGCAGACCAGCCGCGCCGGTCTCGGCGCTCCGGAAAAGCCAGTGGGTGTATTCCTGCTTTGCGGCCCCTCGGGCGTCGGCAAGACCGAAACCGCTTTGGCACTGGCCGAAACGCTCTACGGCGGAGAGCAGAACCTGATCTCGATCAACATGTCCGAATTCCAGGAGGCGCATACGGTCTCTACCTTGAAGGGCGCGCCCCCCGGCTATGTCGGCTACGGCAAGGGCGGAATTCTCACCGAGGCGGTGCGGCGCAAGCCCTATTCGGTGATCCTTCTCGACGAAGTCGAGAAGGCGCATCCGGACGTGCACGAAATCTTCTTCCAGGTGTTTGATAAAGGGATGATGGACGACAGTGAAGGCAGACGGATCGATTTCAAGAACACGCTGATCCTTCTCACGTCGAATGTCGGCTCCGAAGTCATCATGGACCGCACAAGGAATGGCGCGGTACGGGCAGGGCTCGATGAACTGGACACCGCATTACGCAGCCCGTTGCTGAAGGTCTTCCCAGCGGCCTTTCTCGGCCGGGTGGTGACCATCCCTTACTTTCCGCTTTCCGATTCGATGATCGAAGCGATCACACGTCATCAATTTGCTAAGATTGCTCGCCGGCTGCGTGCAACCAACGACGCGGAATTGGTAATCGGCGACGGTGTCATGGATCTGGTCAAGACCCGCTGCACGGAAATTGAATCGGGCGGCAGGATGATCGACGCAATTCTGACCAACACGCTCCTCCCGGAGTTGAGCCGCGGTGTGCTGAACCGGTCGCTCGCTGGTGAAAAGATGACAAAGGTCACTGTTGGCGCCTCAGGCCAAGGGTTTACCTATTCCTTCGAATAGGAGCGCGAATATATGGCGGCTCCTTTCCTCGGCTGTGGCGAGCGTTGCGGCAACCAATGTTACCATCAATGCGGCTGCCTGAAATGTCATTTCCCGACCCATGCCCCCGACTGAATGTCCTCATTCCGCTCATGATCAGGAGTGCAGGTCAATCACGTCCGACAAAACGCAAAAAACCGCTGTCAATACCAACTTCTTGCGATGGATTTGCGCAGCGGGGATAGGCAGGCTTCGGGGCGAAGGAGTGCCCGCCATGACCGTCCTCGCTTACAGCCTCGCCGCCGACGCACAGGGAACGTGGAGAATCGTCTTTGTGCCTGACGATCTGCATCTCTATGTGGAATTCAGCCGGCCGAACGCTGGGTCAAATCCGGTGCACTGGCAGAGCGTGGATGATTTCCTTGCGTGGCGCCCTACAGGTGCGCTCCACAAGGATGCGCTCGATCGCTTGGTTTCGCTAATTTGCCAGTCGATAAGCGGCCCCTAAACGAAAAAGCGACGGAGTGATGCATTCGACAGTGTCAGGCCTAGCCGTTCCAATGTTGCAGCTCCACGCACGCACCAGCTCAAAGCTTGGTTTCTTTCTGAGGAGGCGCGCTGGGATCAGGACAATCAGGATGTGGCAAGTTTTCACACGGAGAGGGCTGGTCGCGAACGCCGCCATAGTGTTTCACGAGTTTTGCGAAACCGTAGGCGAAGGCGAAAAGAAGCGCGAGGACAACCGCATTCGGACGGCCATGGGGTATTGTATCAGGATCCCGCTCAGGAAGGGCACGGATCACTTCCCTCGCGCAATTCCTTCGCGAGATCGCCCGTTTCACGAAGCCCTGTCGCTGATCTCGTCAACCAACCGGTTTCGTCGCCGAGCGTGCATTTCATAGCTCAAAATCAGACCGAGAGAGCGTACCGCTAGGAGCGAACAAAAGCCCGCCGCACCTTTCGGCACGGCGGGCTCTGTTGGGACGATTCCAAGGCTACGCGGCTACCGCGTGCGAACTGCGTTGAGGGCGATTCCATGGGTGTCTTGTTTCAGGGCAAGATTTTTGGCAAGTTCTTCGCGTTTTGGGTAGGGCAACAACCATGAAATCATTTTGCGTGGGCAGCGTGTCCGTTGCAGCAATGGCGATTTGTATCACCTCATTCGTTTCAACCACCGTCCACGCCGGTTCGATCGCTTACGAAACTGGGTATCAGAAAGCCGCGTATTTGAATTGTTCTCAAACAGTTTACAACGAAGACGCTTTCGGAAAATTTATGGCCCAAGACGATAAATATATAAATACCCGCGATTATAAGCGTGGCTTTGCCGCGTTGGAAGCCGGCCTGAAAAGTGATCACCGCAGCAAAGTGTGCTTCGATGCCGCTCGCGCCAGCAGTTCGTGGACGGACCGCTGACTGGCGTCGCCCGTCCGGACCGACAAGCCTCACCCGCAGTTTCTGCTCATCTTCTTCCATCACAAGGTGTCCACCTATTTTGGTGGACACCTTGTATGGGGATTTCGTTGTCAAGGGGCC
>NZ_JAMYLM010000015.1:0-143146 GCF_040317995.1 Mesorhizobium sp. M1334 | reverse complement strand
GATTGGCACATCGGCTCAGGTTGGAATCACCAGCGTGTGGCTGGCTGATCTCCCCCGACCACCGCCTGAACTCAACTCGGCTGGCGAGCAAGTTCCCGCCAGCCGAGCATCAGTTCAGGAACCTTTGCGCTTGCTTGTGCTTTCAGTGCACGCGTGGTTTCTTTTGCTTTCGGTCAGATAGATATCCGTCTGCTCGCGCATCTTGCCTGAAGGGAGCTGCGGTCGCGCTCAGAGGAGAGCCGCGCTGTATTGCCGATAGCGCTAGAGCGAAGAAGCCCTACGGCAACCGGCAGTTGGACTGACACCAAGTTGGCTCCGAGAGCGTTGGGAACAGCCTGGCACGGCACGTTGCTCAGTTTGGACCTTCGCAAAGGATGCATGGAATGGCGAAAGACGTTTCTCGCGAGGAAGAGCAACGCGGCACCGGAAAGGTCCTCATCTGGGGCGCCGCGATCGCCCTTGTTCTCTTTGTTGCCCTGCTGGCCATATTCGTTCTGGGGTAGTCCTGACTGCTGCAGCAGGATCTAACTTGGGTGCACGACGTTCTGAGCCTAGAGAGCTGCAGAGCCTACTTGGATCTTGAGCACCGTGGGGTTGAATGCAAGCTCCCGTGTGGTGCAAGTGACTGCTAGGCTTTCGCGGTTTTGGTGTCCTCTTCGGTTTAGATGCCGCGGGCCGACGTCACAGCAAGTGCGGCCTTCAGGCGCTGCTCCCGAAGCCGCGGTCTTTGCGTCTCGTGCCGCAGGCTCAATGTCGGTCAATCCTCGTGCAGCATCCGAGGCGCGCTCGTCTCCTGGCTTGTCTTTCTTTCTCGGTAGGCAACTTCCTACACTCCGATGTGCCAGCACAGTCGGCTGTCGGCACCCAACCATGGTCGCCATATCGTATTCCACGCCAACAGAAAAAACCCGCCTCGACTGCCGCTAAGCGCGCGCATCCCCGCCTCTGGAACGCTTCAAACACTTTGCCGTTGTTAAAGGCACCTGCAGGAGCCAGGCATGAGAGTATTCCAACGAATTTTGCCGCTCACCGTGTTCGCGTTGCAACTCTTTGCCGTGCAGTCATTTGCTCAGACCGAGCAGCAAGATCTTCCGGGGCAAGGCGCATCATCGACAACCGAAGATGCCGAGGATGTCGGCGTCGACGTTTCGCTTGGCAGGCACGAAGTGAAACAGCAGATCGCACGGGAGCTTGGAATCTCCGAGGTGGAAGTGCCTCTGGCAGTTCATGTGCCTATCGAGCTCGCCAAGCGGGTCTGCGAGAAAGAGGTATTCGACGCACGCGCCAATGTGAACCGAAGCTGCACCGCGACGAAATACATCCCGGAAATTGCCGAAGCAGCACGAAATCGTCCGCAAACCTCTGCCGTTCCGGAGCAATAGGCGAAGACGAATACTATGGGATAAAGAAGGGGTGCTTGGCTACTCTGGGCGATCGACGAAGCGCCGCCCCGAAAGTGTGGAGCGCTTGCGCGTAATTTTTCAGGCAGCGTCGATACCGCTTGGCTTCCCCAGAGGATGAATCAGTGTGGGGCCGTATGCTTCGACAAAAGGCGCACACCAGATTGCGAAGGCAACCTTCGACCGGTAGAGGCGG
Source organism: Mesorhizobium sp. M1334 (assembly GCF_040317995.1). NCBI lineage: Bacteria > Pseudomonadati > Pseudomonadota > Alphaproteobacteria > Hyphomicrobiales > Phyllobacteriaceae > Mesorhizobium > Mesorhizobium sp. M1334. The sequence continues at coordinate 141,550 of NZ_JAMYLM010000015.1, read as the reverse complement.
ACACTGCTTGTTAGCAGCATCTTGATGATCGCCAAACTGACGAGCTTCTCTGGTCAGCATAGTAGCTTTTTGAGACTCCCGGCCCTTTTAGGTATACTTTCCCCTGACTGTCGACAATTGTTAGGGCGTCGTCAGCTGTGAGCGACCATCGCGCTTCCGCCCCGATCGGGAGACAGCGCAGATGGAAACCTCGTTCAAGAACGAACTGTAGCGGCGCCTGAGCGCGCCGGATCTGACATTGCTGCAGCCTCACCTCGAAGGCCGTCACTTGGGACTGACGACGCACCTGGAGCAGGCCTCGGTCCCGATTGACACCTCGATTTCTTCGAGAGCGGTCTCGGGTCAATGGTGGCGAAGCTTCGGGCTGAGGTCGAGGCCGAGGTTGGCATTATTGGCTTTGACGGTATGACCGGATCAGCCCTGGTCATGGGTGAGGACCGGTCCCCGCACGATTGCTTGTTCAATTGAAGGCTGAAGCTATTGCTATAGACGCGCGTTGGCGGATCGTTCTTATGGGCAGCCCGAGGCGGAATACATCCGACTGATCGGGACGCCCCGTTGCTCATGATGTCACCCGTGCTGGCCTCTCTCCCGTCGCTGACCACATTCGGGAGGTGGCGATTGGCACCTGTCAGGACGTTCTGGCAAGGGTTGTCCAACGGTATGAAACCGCAGTGTCGATTCAGGACAGGATCGTAGAACATTGCAAGGAGGTCGGATTAACACCGCAAGCAGATGAAGCTTTTTTGCAGGCCTTGTGGTTGTCGCTGGCGAAGGCCAGGACGGCCTTGGAGCGTGAGGTCCCTCCGGCACCGCTGCAAGCGCACCTGGCCGGCCGCTCTAGTCCTGGAGAATTGCCGACCTCGTCGCTGGTCAGCATGCCAGAATGTCGATGGCGGAAGCCATGAGGACCCCGATTGAATGTTCTCATTCGTTTGTGATCGGGGGTGCAAGGCAATCCGGCTCCAGCGCATGTTGGCCTCAGGAACAAACCGCGGTCGCATCCGTTCAGCATCGCGAAGGACGAGACGGCTGTCCACGGCCTTTCCGGTACTGCAAAGGAGACATAACGTGCTCGGCCGCAGAGGGGGTTTTCGAAGACCATCTGAGGCTTCGCGCCGCTGGCGACATCGAGGAGGATCTTAGGCGCAACTATGCTGTGGACGTGGTCCTCTTGACCGCGAATTCGAATTTAGAGGCCATGATGCCGTCCGCCTGTCGTCCAAACGCCTGCGCGAGCAGCTGCCTCAAGGTGAGTTCAACTACATCGCAAAACAGGTCCGCGGCCCCTATACACTGCTGATCTGGTCGGCAACTTCGTCCAGGTCCGAAGCCATTGAGGGCGCCGACAGTTCCGTCATTCAGGACGGCAAGATTGTCTTCCAGTCCATTCACTACAGGTTGCACCCCAAGGGGGCTGGGGAAGCCGGCGGGCTCTTCCACTCACCGCATCCGACTGGTCACAAGCTTTGTTCAGTACCGGCGCCATCCACCAGAAACGTCCTGATCACACATGCGGCGGGATTTCCTCGAAGCGGCCGAAAAGCAGGACTGCGGCGCAATTCACCCACACGTCGATCCTGCCGAAACGCGACACGGCAAAGCTGCGCATTCTCCACGGGCCGCATCGTCCGCCATATCGGTGGCAAAGGTCAGCGCCTCACCGCCCAAGCCGGCGCACTCCTTGGCGACCTTGTCGAGTGCGTCCGCGTTTCTTGAGACCAGCACTAGCCGTGCGCCTTTGCGCGCCAAACCCAGAGCAGTCGCTCTGCCGATGCCGCTCGAGGCGCCGGCGACCACGACGACGGCTCCCCGCAGTTCGGCCATTCGTCAACCTATCGGGATAATTCCGGGCGGGAGTTGAGATCCTCACCCTCTTCGGGATGGACGCCTACCCTGTGTTCGTAGACAAGCGTTCCGCCTTTCCAGCCGGTGTAGACGAGCAGCAGAACGACAATCGTTGATAGCGCCGGGCCCCAGGGCAAGGCGCCCTCGGCGGCACCGGCGCTTAGGCGCAGCATGAAGCTGGCCAGCGCCAGCACCACGGCCACGACATTGCCGACCATATGGTGCCACGCTGCATTGATGGACCGCACCCTTGAATTTCCAAGAAAATCGGTAAAGCCGGCCAGCGCCGCGGCAGCGCTCATCAACAGGACAAAGCCGAGCAACCAGAAGGATGCTTCGGCCCAGAATGCATTTCCGGTGGACCAGATGCCGCCGACGCCGTGCAAAAACCGCCGGCCCTAGTTGTTCTTTTTGAGGAGACGAGCTTCCCTCAGGATTGAGCCGCGATCGAAGCCGACCAGCGACATTATCTCGCGTATGTGGTGTTCGGATACGCCTGACTCTCGCGCGAGCTCGCTGACGATTTCAGATTTCGGGCCGAGCCGCCCTTGTTCTTCCGCCATTACACCAATGCCTCGTATTGGGCCAAGAGTGCGACAGTCGCTCCCAAGCGTCAGCGGCCATGTTGTATTGCTGACGATTTGCTATTGTACGGTTCCGGACCAATTCTAGCCAGGGGATTCGCTCAGGTCTGCACTTGCCGTCCAAGCGCCTGCCGGGAAGCCGACAGTAGTTCTTCCTCGTCCACTAGTCCGGCCATGTAATTTGCAATGATCCGGGACGCCAACGCCTTAAGCGCTTCTCCAACCCTCTCGAACTCCGAGAAGAGATCGGGAACCTTGATCAGGTGCGGGCAAAGGTCCGTTGCGAAAAATGCGGCCGCAAGGACTCGATGACAGCGGAAACCCTTGAGGCAGACGATCCTCATTCCGGAAGTTCCGCAATGGAGCGCAGCCGAGATGCTCAAGCCGCTGCTGGCGCGGCGGACTGGAATCAGCGGTCAACCCGACCGTCGCTCGCTGTTGGCTGCCGGTGTGCCGTCGCCGAAGGAACAACAAGAGACTGGTCCAGTTAGAGCCATGCATGCGTCGATAGAAATGAAAGAGGAGATGACAATGGCGACGAAAAAAAGCTCTCAGGGCAGCTCCAAGGGCTTGGAAGACCTTTTCTATGATGGTCTGAAAGACATCTACTACGCCGAACGCAAGATTCTGACGGCGCTCCGGAAAATGGCAAAGGGCGCGGAGTCCGAAGAGTTGAAGGCGGCGTTCGAAAAACATCGTGACGAGACAGAGGGTCAGATTGAGCGCCTGCAGCAAGTTTTCGACGCCTTTGGCAAGAGAGCCCAAGGGAAAACGTGCCCGGCGATCGACGGCATCATCGAAGAAGGACAGGAGATTTTGGAGGAATTCGAGGAGGCTCCGGCATTGGACGCGGGTCTCGTGGCTGCAGCCCAGTCCGTCGAACATTATGAAATAGCGCGCTACGGGACTCTTGTCACATGGGCCGGGTTACTTGGCTTGAAAGACGCCGTCCCGCTACTCGAACAGACGCTCAAGGAAGAAAAAGCAACCGATGAGGCGCTCACCCGACTAGGCGAAACAGGCGTCAACGAACGGGCGATGCAACAGGCCGCATAACTTCGGATCGAATCGACGCGACCGCGGCCCCCGGCAGACGGGATTGGAGCTTGGTTGTATTCGCCAATCCAGGCACACGTGTACACCGCAGCCGCCGAGCCGTCGACGTGGTGGTGGCCGACCGGTTTCGACTAGGCCACCGGAACTGACAATGGGGGACTGCGAATGCGATTACTTGCCCACGCCTTGGGCGACAGGATGTTGGTATGAACGAGGATACCGCTCGTCGGCCCACGGCAGGCTCTTCCGGGTTCGACAGCTTTTTCATGGCTGGTTTCGAGTGTTCCTCCCACAGGCGCGCCGACGGGGCCCGTCTTGATCTGATCCGCGCGACCTCACATGACATCCATGCACATGCCGACTATCGCCGTTGTGCCGAGCTTGGGCTTCGCACGATCCGCGACGGCTTGCGCTGGCACCTGATTGAAACAGCGCCCGGAGTCTTCGACTGGTCGAGTTGGACGTCGGCGATCGAAGCAGCCCAGGCGGCCGGGGTGCAGATTATCTGGGATATCTTCCACTATGGCTCGCCAGACCATATCGACCAAGGTGGCCCGGGGTTTATCAAGGCCTACGTCCGTTTCGCCGCGGAAGCTGTTCGGGTTCATCGCTCCGCTACCGGGGTGGCTCCCCTGGTGTGCCCGATCAACGAGATTTCGTTTTTTGCATGGGCTGTGGAGGTCGGCTATTTCCCCCGCGTCGGGCCGAACAAGCGTGGGTGGTTCAAACGACACCTTGTCAGGGCAGCGGTCGCCGGCGTGAGGGCCATGCGGGAGGCCGAACCCGGCTGCAGGTTCATCTGGGCTGAACCGCTGATCCATATTGCTCCTCGTGACCGTACTCACCCCGAGCGGCAGCGCGCCGAAAATGCTCGCCAGGGGCAATTCGAGGCGTATGACATGCTGATTGGGCGCGTGGAACCGGAGTTGGGCGGCAGCGAGGACGTTGTGGACGTCATTGGCCTCAACTTCTATCCGCACAACCAATGGTACTTGAATGGCCCAACGATACCGATGGGGCACCACGAATACCGTGCACTTTCGGAAATGCTGGTCGAGGTCGCCGAGCGATACAAGAAGCCGATGTTCATCGCCGAGACCGGCGCCGAAGGTTCAGGCCGGCCAGCCTGGCTTCACTACGTTTGCGACGAAGTGCGCGATGCGACGAGCCTCGGTGCACCTGTTCAGGGTATATGCCTGTACCCGGTGACGGCCTACCCAGGTTGGGACAATTCGCGCCACGCCGAAGTCGGCTTGTTCTCCACCATTCATGCGGACGGCTCGCGCACTGTTCGCAAGCCACTTGCGGACGAGTTGGAACGCCAGCGCCGATTGTTCGAGGTGTTTGGAAAAGAACCAGCAAGCGCGGTATAGTTCTGCCGGTCGAACAGGGCGCCGGGCTTCCTGCGTTAACGACGACATGACTAAAACTGTCGCGAAGCTTGGCCGCGGTGATGAGAGCCAGGACGGTGAGCTTGGCGGGTTTCGCCGAGGATAACGGCTAGGGAAGGCCTCGATTGCTGCGAGCCGCAACTTGCATGCCGAATTCGGCCAATCGGCCGCGTCCGTGACCAACACAACAACCCAACGTAGGATCGATCGAATGCCCCTCAACTATGTAATGTTCACTCGGCCGCCTCGCGCTGCACCGACGGGGGCACAATCGCGGTTGCCGGCAGGCTCCTCTGAATGCGCGCGAACGTTGCCAATGCCTGGCCGGCGACCTGATCCATATTGTAATAACGATATGTCGCCAGACGTCCGACGAACCAGACCTCCGGGCAGGCCGCGGCCAAAGCTTCGTATCGTTTGTACAAAGCCTCGTTTTCGGCCTGCGGCACCGGGTAATAAGGATCTCCGACGTCGGTGGGGTATTCGTAGGTGAGGCTGGTCTTCGGATTCTGCTGACCGGTCAGATGCTTGTACTCGGTGATCCGTGTGTATTTTTCCGTCTGCGGATAGTTGACGACGGCAACCGGTTGAAACTGCTCGCAATCAAGCGTCATGTGCTCAAAGCGCAGCGAGCGGTAGGGCAAGCGACCAAGCTTCCAGTCGAAATACTCGTCGATCGGACCGGTATAGATCATCCGCTGGAAGGGGATCTTGTCGCGAATTTCGCGGTAGTCGGTCTGCAGCATGATCTTGATCTTGGGATTATCCAGCATGTGCTGGAACATGCGCGTATACCCGCCTGCCGGCATTTTCTGGAAAGTGTCGCCAAAGTAGCGATCATCCCGATCGGTCCGGGTTGGGACTCGCGCCGTCACCGACTTGCTCAGCTGGGAAGGGTCGACACCCCACTGCTTCCTCGTGTAGCCGCGGAAGAATTTCTCGTAGAGCTCTCTGCCGACAGTGCTGACCACGACGTCCTCAGCGGTGCGGACTTCTTTGACCGTTTCGCGCCGGGAAGCGAAGAAGTCCTGCAGCTGCTCGGACGTTAACTCAAGGCCGTAGAGGCGGTTTATGGTGTCGAGATTAATCGGTATCGGCAGCAGCTTTCCATCGACAAGCGACAGCACGCGATGTTCGTAAGGCCGCCATTCGGTGAATTGCGACAGATAGTCGACGATCGATTGGGCGTTGGTGTGAAAGATGTGAGGCCCGTAACGGTGAATTAGTATTCCCGCCTCGTCGTAGCAGTCAAAGGCATTGCCGCCGACGTGATTTCGTCGGTCTATGATCAGGACGCTTTCCTGCCGTTGCGATGCGATACGCTCGGCCAGCACACTGCCGGCGAAACCGGCCCCTACGATCAACCAGTCGAACACGCTCACGCCCTCCTCAGGAATGGGACGACGCTCTTCATCGCATGGGCGCGCTCGATGTGGGCAGCCATCGCGCTCCAGGTCTTCTCCCAGGACATGTCGGCGAGGTAGGCGTCGGCTTTCTTCACCAGGAAATCGCGGGGGTGGGCCAGGATCAAGCGAAGCTTGGCCTCGATATCCTCCGCCTCAACAATCTCGACAAGACCTTCGACGCCATAGGTACGCACAACGTCGACGATCGCCGTGGACAACACCGGCAGTCCTGCCGCAAGAAACTCGGGAGTCTTGGTCGGGCTGATGTAGCGGGTCGCTTCGTTGAGCGCGAACGGCATCCAGCCGACACTCCAATGCCTGAGATAGTTCGGCAGGTCTGCATAGGACTTGCCGCCCAGCCAATGCAGGTTGCCTGCCGTGGGAAGGCTCGCCCGATCGATCTTGACGACAGGGCCGAGCATGACAAAATGCACGTCTGGCATTGCCGCAGCCGCCTGCGCGATAAGTTCAAGGTCGAGCCGTTCGTCGATGACCCCGAAGTACCCCACCCTCGGGTGAGGTATGTCGGCCTGATCGAACGGGTCTTCACCTGGCGCCCTAGCCTGATGGAAATGGGTAACGTCGATGCTGCTCGGGAAGGGAAAGATCGCCCGATGCAAGCTGCGCTTGGCCTCGTAGAGGCTCTGCCCGCCCGTGAAGACGACATCGGCACGTTGCAACAGCGCCTTTTCCAACTGCGTCAACTCTGCGGGAGCGTCTTTGAACGCGGAGAGTTCATCCATGCAGTCGTAGACGCAGACGTCACAGGCGAGATGATCGCTGAAGCGTAGCGCCATGGGCGTGTAATACCAGGTCGTCAATCGGTCATGCGGCGTGGAGGCGAGGATCTGATCGACGAACCTGCGCTGGATTGTGTCCGCCCTGGTCGCGGAAGTACCAACTGGGATCAGCGGCGTCACTATTCTGATCTTGGGGGTAACATTGTGCACCCGCATCGAAGGGTGGCGCCTCTCATCGAAGATCGGCTCTTCGAAGTAAATTAGCTGTTGCTGTTTTGACGCCAGGGTGAGAATGTGTTGTGGTCTCTGATATACGAAGTTCCATCGGAGGTGTGAAAAGCAAATTAAAATAGACGGTTGTACAGGGTTTTTTGGTGTTTTGGCCCGGCCCGCCGCCATTTCCATGTAGATTATCCTTCGATATAGTTACAAAATGCCTCGACTAACAAAAGTCAATCGAGGCAGCTTTGACATGAAGTTCGCAGCCTTCTATATAACTTCCATCCCGATAAGTTGTTCCATAGCTCCAAACTGTCTCGGGCGAGACCAGCCGTCCGCTCCACTTGCGACGGCTCAACAGAGAAGGGGCGAGCCGGCCGCCCCCATTCGATCCACATGATGAAGCCCCTCGCGTCAGGTCGGCTCCCCAAATGTGGCCCTTTGCCACAGAGCGGTTCAAATCCTTCAATCGTTCAACAACCGTTCATCAGCGGAGCTATAAATACGCTTGGAATCGATTCATCTGAGTCGCGCCGGTGGTTCATTTGAATGGAGACCGAGACGAATCGAGGGATGGCTGGCGAATGAAGATCGACTTTGAAACCAACGTCTTTCCATTGTTTCACCCGCAGGTTGTGGATGATCTGAAGGACCCTTGTCCGGTGTTCGACGGCACGCTCTGGCACGTCTTCGGCTCCAGCGGCACCGTCACAACAGAGAGCTGGAAAATCCTCCACGCCACAGCGCCGGATCTTTATGGACCCTGGACAGAGCACGAGGCGATCGTTTTGCCGGTAACCGGATCTGGCATTGCGGCGCCCGGCGTCATTCATGAGTGCGGCGTCTTCCACATGTTTATCCAGACCGAATTCATGAAGTCCGGCGGACGTTGCGAGCACGCGGTGTCCAATGACGGCTTTCATTGGGTGGTGCTCAATGCGGCGATATTGTCGCTGCCCGACACCGATGAGGACGGCATCTACGATCCCCACCCCGCAATCATCGGAGGCAAGCGCTATATCGTCTATTCAGGCATGCCCAAATTCACCAGGGTGCCCCAGCCTGATGTCTATCTGGCGCGCAGCCAATCCGATTCCTGGTTCGGGCCATGGAAACGTCTCGGCAAGATACTCGATCATCTCGACGTGCCGCATCACAATGCGCGCGAGCACCCCGATTACGAATGGGGGATCGAAGGCGCGCAGCTCGTCGAGCTGCCGGACGGTCGTGTGCTTCTCAACGCCACCTGCTTCCTCCCCGAAGGTCCGCGCGGCAGCCGGCAGCGCGTCTTCTTCGCCATCGCCGATGACGTCAAGGGTCCCTACGTTTCCGTTGGCCCTGTTCTCGACCCTGGTGAGCCCGGCGAGAATGGCCATTCGACGGTGATGATCGACGGCCGGCAACTGACCTTGTTCTACCAGAGCAGGCGTGAGGCGACGAACCATCGCTGGCGGTTCGGGTTGGCAAAGTGTGACCTAGATCGGCATATACTTTCGAGAGTTGCCTAGATGGTAAGTTCCGGCATTTGCCGGAACGGAGGATGAAAAAAACGCTCTGGCGGTTGGTGGGAGGGATCGCTTTATACCGGTGATTGAGGCTAGTAGGTGATACGCAGCCAGTCGGCGAAGCTTGCGACGAGGGCATCTACACACCTCAGGCAAGCTGGTCGCCATAAACGACGTTGCCAGCTGAAATTCGGCAGTGGACCATAATTGCGCGCAGCACGCCGCCAGTGGATTCACGCGGTTTTGATCCTGAGCAGGATGTCCTGATCGTAATTTCCAAAGCCCTTGCCGAAAATATTGATCCCGCCGGGGCGCTTGGCGTCGTCCTTGACGCCGATACGGACGCGGATTGAATGATGGCTCTTCAGATCGAGTGCGGCGAGCCCGGTTTCGGACATCCTGAGGCCGTCGACATAGGTGCCGTCATTGGCAATTCGCCAGTTCTTCAGCTTACCGTATTGCGAGCCCTTGAGCTTCCACCAGGAGGGCGTGAAGACGCCGCGCTTGTCGCCGAAATCCCCCGGCGACGTCCAGGTGCCGACATCGACGCCATTGATCGTCAGCGTGATGTCCGAGGGCCAATCAGCGCTGGTGCCCGGCACTTCCGAAGACAGTTCTATCGCAACTTCGAGTTCGGTGATCTCGGCATTGGCGAGCTTGGCATTGTTGGGGAACTGGTATTCGACAAAACCGCGCGTGAACCATAGCAGACCGGCTTTCATGCGGTCCGGATCGAGGAAAGTGTTGGGAACATCGAGCAGACCGATAATGCCGTCCGGCGAACAAAGGCCGCAGGGCGCGGTAACCTCGAAGCCGGTGTAAAGCCCGATCGGCATCGACACTTCGATCGCGTCGTTCTTGACCTTACTATACTCCCCCTTGAACACGATGAGCACTTTTTCGGCGGTCGGATAGCAGATTTTCTGGTTGCCTTTCTTCGCTTTCAGGCTCTCGGTGCGGATCAGGCCCGCATCCTCCAGCACCTGGATGTTGGTCGAGACGGTTGACTGCGGAAGCGACAGCTCGGCGGCGATTTCGTTGACATTCATCGGCCCCTTCTCATGCAGCAGTTTCAGCATCGAGATCCGCGCCGACGAGGCAAGCCCCTTGAGCACGGCAATGCCTTCCTCAGGTTCAATCACCAGAAAATTGCGACTCATGAAATCGCCAGTCTATGCTCGTGACAGAGGTTATGGCTTCGCTCATTGCAACGGCGCTGACCGAAACGCCGAGCCGTTGATTTGGTTACATTAAGCCATCGACCGGCACTATGCATCGCAAGCCGCACCCGCATGGATGGTGCGACATGTCTACATTTGTTCTCCGACTGCCAGTTCCTTGTAGTGCGGGGGTGCTTGTCAGTCCGTGGCCTCGATTTGCAGACGACTAAATGATGGCAGCCACAAAGTGAGGCAGAAGCCGAACACGGAATTGGGGCCGTTCCCCTGGCCAAATCCCCAAGATACGGGACCTCGACGTCGATGTTAGCCGAACCGGCGCGGATGGATGCACAGGATGCGGTTCGCTGAAGTGCGTGCCGCCGTGAAGTAAATCATCGGATTCGCCACCCGATAGAGTCGGGACGGGGTTCTACCTATTGCTTTTGAGCATGATCTTTTCCGAAAATCGCGATTCCACTTCTTCGGGATCGCGCCAGTGCCGGCCTACTTCATGCTGGCCGCGGCAGCGACCCTGTCCACCATGGCGAGAACAGCTAGCGGTGCGGTGTGGTGGACCATGTGGCCGGCCTGCGGGATGATATCGACAAAGGAACCAGGAATCTCCGATTGTAGTCTAAGAGCCTCGGCTTTCGCATCGAACAACCGGTCGCCGGCCCCGGCAATAATGCCGGCAGGCATCAACAGGGTGAAGCGGCCGCCGGCCAGCGCGTCGGCCAGCATCAATCCCGATTCGGCCGCGATCGACCGCAGCTGTGAGGCCGCTGGCGATGTCCTTTGCCGACGAAGCAAACCCTGCAGAGACGATGCCGGGGCGAAATACTTGGCCATGGCGAGCGGCCAGGTGAGCAGCACAAGCAGCGGCAGCAAAATGTGGGGGAAAACACCACCGGCGACAGGCAAGGCCGGCAGCCCGCCAGTGCAAGGCCCAGGCGCGGCGGCAAGAACGGACCGATGAAGACTCCCGATCGAATCGTCGTCCGATCGAGCTCATCGACTCGCCCGCCTGCCATCGAACCCAAATCTCAGGCGCTGAGCGGCCGAGTAGTAGATGCGACTTCGCTGCTTCATGGCTCACACTCCATCTTTCAGAAGAGCGTGTGTTGCTGCGATCAGTTGAATCCGCCACCCAAACCGAACGCGGCTGCTAGGCAGGCCGAAGCTTGTGCAAGTACAGCTGTGCGTCACAAGGCAAGTGAACTAAGAAGCTGCACGAACCGCGGGTGATCGCGAATGGCGTCGAAATGACTTCGTGACGGATTCGTTCCAATACGTTCTGACTCACGCTTCCTCCGACGGCTCTTTCCAGGTACCGCACCGCTTCCTCCACTTCCCCGAGCACGGAATACATGCAAGCGGCGTTGTACTGCGTCACGAAGTCGTCCGGATCGATCGCCAGCGCTCTGGCCAGCCAGGAACGCGCCTTCTTCCGCTCACCGATATACGCGAGCGAGGGCGCCGCGATGCAGCCGTGCCGCATTTTCAGGATGGCGGCCAGTTGAGCGTTCGGCGCGCTCGAAACAGACCCTTGGTTCGCGAGCGGATGAAGGCGATCGCGCAGGAGCGTCCCCGAGTGTAGAGTTGCCACCCCGGATCTCGCCTTGGCCGGCTGCATTCCTGGCTGTGTCTCCTAGGATACATTGTCGAGCAGGGTCGACTCATCCAAGCCTTGTCTCGGCTCAGGCGGCCATTCACCATTCGGCGTCATCTCGTTGACTGCCTCGGGTAGATCCCGCGCAATCCTTCTGATTAGCTCCTCGCGCGAAAGGCCCGTCTGCATCGAAATGGACGTGAGTGTACCTTCGTCCATTGCCGCTTCGACGTCCCTTGGCTCGATCGGTTGCTTTGGCCCGCTGCCAACCCACGAGTCGACCTTCGATCCTGCCCCCACCTCCCTGAACCGGTCGAGGATCTCACCAAGGTCAGCCCTCGACACGCCATTCGTTATCTGAGCCAGAATTCTGCGTTGCGGGTCGTTTGGGTTAAGATACCCCGCTCCCGGAATCAATTCACAGAGCTTGTCGCGATTTTGGTATGCCAGCACGCCAAGCATCGCAATCGCCAATCTTCCCAGATTTGCCATTTGGTCTCCTCCACGGTTTGGCCGATGAGCGAAACGAAGCCAAGTCTTGGCGGATGCCGACGCGTGTGTGCTCGAACAACTTCTTGCCGGTCGGCTCACCGGCGGAGAGGACGCGTCCTTCGGGGTACTCGTTTTCCATCTGACGTCTTCTCCTGACGCAGAACTTCGGGGCGCTTGGCCGCAGTCGCCCTGCGCCGATCGAGCGACCCTAACCCGGCGCCTCCCGGGTTTGTTCCGCTTGTCAGAGTTTGTCGGCGACGATGGAGAGCGCGACCCGACGGGTAACTCCTACCGGCTCGAGAGATAGAGTCTGCCCAACTTGATCATACTTCAGAACGACGGCGGCTCAGTTAGCCTCAGCTACCTAGGACTGCCGCCGGCTCGCGCACGAATTTCAATTTCGGCGGGACGGCGAACACCGTGAACCGCTCAGCCAGGCTATCAAGAGCTTGACGCATGCCCACTCCCGCAGCAGCCGCACCGTGTCCACTGATGACCATCTGCGGGTTCAGGGCTGCCAGGTGCTTCACGGATCTTTCCGCCGCATCCCAGTCCGGCGTGAAGTAGCGCGGCGGACCGTGCATCTCAAGATCCTGAACGGCGACCTCGTAGACTGACTCCTGACCGGTGGTGATGAAAGCGTCCCCTACGATCAGCGAGCGGTCCTCCTCGCGCCAGAGCGAGATATGCCCAGGAGCGTGCCCGGGTGTGTGTAGCCATCGCCATCCGGGCATTCCGGGGATCGATCCGTCGGCAGGTAGGAGTTCCAAACGGTTGCCAAGATCAATTGGCCCCCGTGGAAAAAGCGGCGAAAGCAGCGCCATCAGTCCACCCCCGACCCAGGGATCCGGTGGCGGATAGGACGCGGTTCCGTCCAGATAGGGGCGCTCGAGTGGATGCGCGAAGACAGGCACGTCCCACCTATTCGCGAGGTCTAGTACCGTTCCCACATGGTCGAAATGGCCGTGGGTCAGGATGACCGCGGCCGGCCGTGCGTTCGTGCCAAACCGCTTTTCCGCGACCGCAAGAATGCTGCTGCGGGACGTCGGCAACCCGGTATCGATCAGCATCCAGTTCCGATCTCCACTGCCCGGTGCGCCGAAGAACACGACATTGACGATTGCTAGCCGCAAATAGCCCAAGTCCGGTGCGATGCTCCAAGCGCCGTCGCCACGATCCTCGCGCCTGGCGTAGTCGGTCTCGGAAAGTCGAATCTGAACGGTCATGTGATCCCGTGCCTCTCTTGTTGCTAAGCAGCCGCTCGAGTCGATCGGCGGCGGTGGTATATCGCCCCGAACTTGGCACGGCCCTCCTTGTTCCTCATTCGCCACCCAGCTCCGGACAGTCCACCACAGGAACAAAGGCTCGACCAATCGGTTCGGCATTACCCGGTCACGCAAGGACGAGTTGGACTGAGCAACGAAGCTGGCGCGCGCCCGATTGGATGCGGTATTTCGCCAACGCGGTTCCCGGTCCTAACAAGGCGGCCGAGTTCGAAGCCGACTGCTGAAAGAAGACTTCGAATGAGCGAAGTGGGGCGTATGGACGAGCACCAGGTGGAGGCTCCGGTTCCGCAAGCTTCGCCTATGACTGGTCAAGTTGGGCGCCAATGGTCGAGGCGGCCCGATCGGCAGGTGTCCAGGTTATCTGGGACATCTTCCATTACGGATCTCCAGACCATGTCGATCAGCGATCGCTGCATTTCATCGATGCCTATGCCTCGTTCGCGGCAGAAGCCGTGAGCGTACAGCGTTGGATCGCCGGAACACCGCCTCTGTTGTGTCCCATCAACTAGATCTCCTTTTTCGCATGGGCTGTTGAGGTCGGCTATTTCCCGCGTGGGGCCGAACAAACGTGGATGGTTCAAGCGGCATCTCGTGAAGGCTGCCATCGCGGGTGTTCGTGCAATGCGGGAGATCGACCCCGCTTGCAGATTTGTCTGGGCCGAGCCCCTTATCCAAATCGCTCCTCGTGACCGGACCCGCAGCGAACGGGGTCGGGCCGAAAACGCCCGTCAGGGGCAGTTCGAAGCTTACGACATGTTGCTGGGCCGCGTCGAACCTGAGTTGGGCGGGAGCGAAGATGTTGTCGATTGTCGTGGGCCTGAATTTCTAGCCGCACAATCAATGGTAAATAAACGGGCCGACGATATCGATGGGACACCATGAGTACCGCGCTTTGTCGGAAATGTTGCTCGAGGTTGCTCATCGGTACGGTAAGCCGATGTTCATTGCCGAGACCGGCTCAGAGGGATCCGGCGGGCCGGCTTGGCTCCACTATGTATGCCGCGACGAGGTGCGTGCCGCTATGGGTGTCGGAGCATCGATTCGAGGGTATTTGCCTGTACCCGATAACGGCCTACCCGGGCTGGGACAATTCGCGTCATGCAGAGGTGGGGTTATTTTCGGCCATCCACCCGAATGGCACACGCCGCCTCCGTCAGCCCGTCGCGGACGAACTGGTGCATCAGCAAGATCTGTTCACGGCAAACCGGACGCGCTGATTGTGTTGCGACACACCGCAAGGGCGAGCACCGAAGACCAGGGCAAATTACGGTGTATTCCTCAGCCAAAATCGGCGCCACGCGATGCCAAGTGGCATGGGTGCGAGGATGACCGTGCAGCATCAGGAAGCGGTGGCCCCTTCCACCAACCCGCACTCTGAGCGTCGCTTCCGGAAGTTTGATCTGCTCCAGCGAGAAACCTTCAAACATGCAACTCCCTCCATTCGCAACATTTGCCAAACGTGTAAACAGAGAGGCAGTTCAATGTCGGCTTCCGCGGGATCTGAACTTGCCTTGTATTCCGCGAAGAGGTCGTGAGCCGAACGGCGGCTTTAACTGGTCCCTCGGCAATAACCGGACGGACAGCAAACGGCCCCCAAAAAGCCGCCAGGCGGCGACGCGCCTGATATCGCACTTCGAGATCAACTCTGCCGTTTCCTGTTAGCCGAAGTTGCAAACGGCCCCGCTCACAATCGTGGTTGCGCCTTTGGGCATCGTGGTTCAGACCGCTGGCGGATTAGAACTCATATTGGCTTTGCGATCGGCTCATCGCTGCCGACTATCGGGGACCTATATAAAGGGGCATGTCCACGCGCCGAAAAATCAATGCAACAGCGAAGCTGATTGGAGAGTGGCCTTTAACCCCGGCTGCAACGCTTGGATCGTCCGTCAGAGCGAGGGGTATTTTTCTCGAAATACGCGCTCGCCTTCCAACGGAGTTCAGGAAACTGCTCCATATCGAGTCCCGCGTGCTTACCCTGCGCCTGTCTGAGGGCGCCGAGAATGATGTGCAGGTGGTATTCGGGATCGTATCCAAAGCACTGCAGAATATCGAAGACCTGCCCGTAATCCCCCGTGAAATCGAGGACATTCTGACGATCTTGACGGCCGAACGGCACCGCTGGCTGAAAGATGGTCGCTTGCAGAGCGCCGGGACGAAAACGGTGAAACTCCGCGGGCGGGCAAGGAACATCACCTTTCACGTGTTCGACCCGCAGCACGTGGAGGATGTGCTTGACCGCGACCTGGTTACGGTCTGGCGCGAACAGGACGCAGCGACAGCTGCAGAGAATAGGCGGCGAGCCGCGGGGAAGGCCGCTATGAAACGTGCTCAAAGAAGCGGTCGCGGAACTGCAGCTTCAGCTGGCTATGGCCCCGATGAGAACTCGCACTCCAGTTTGCGCGGCTGGGAAGATTTTGAGAATGACGGACTCCTGCGCTGATACGCCGGGCGCACAAGCAGGTTAGGACGTTTGCCTGCGCCGTGCGAGATGCGCAAGGAGGGCCGTCAAACGCATCGCGTTCAGGACCCGCTTCGCAGGGACACCGCCCTTGCGCGCCATCTCGACACCCCAATGCATGTGGTCGAGCTCGCGGATCGAATGAGCGTCCGGATTGATGCTGAAGATGCAGCCCTGATCGAGTGCCTTTTGATGCCAGCGCCAGTCGAGGTCGAGTCGCCACGGATGTGCGTTGATTTCGACAGCGACGCCGTGTTTCGCACACGCTTTGAGGACTTTGTCGACGTCGAGATCATAACCGGGCCGGCGCAACAGCTGGCGACCGGTCATGTGCCCGATGATTGTCGTCCGAGGATTTCCGATCGCCTCAATGATACGCTCCGTCTGTTCCTTCTTGGGCAACTTGAAGCGGCTGTGCACGCTCGCGACGACGAAATCGAACTGCTCCAAGATATGATTCGGGTAATCGAGCGAGCCATCCGCCAGGATGTCCGCCTCGATGCCCTTCAGTATGCGAAATTTTCCATTGTATGCCTTGTTCAGCCGGTCAGCTTCCCGGTGCTGTTCAGCAATCTCCTGCAACGAAAGGCCGCCTGCGTAGTGAGCGGACTGCGAATGATCGGCGACACCATAGTATTCGAAACCGCGCTTGCGCGTGGCTTCAGCCATTGCCTCAAGCGTTTCGGTGCCATCGGACGCGGTCGTGTGAGAATGCAGGATGCCATGCAGATCTTCATCCCGAATGAGGGCGGGTAGCTTCTGCTTTGCCGCTCGCTCAATCTCGTCCCTGCCTTCGCGCAATTCAGGCTCGATAAACTGCAAGTCTAGAGCTTGGTAGATTTCTTCTTCTGTCGCTGACGCGATCAGCTTTCTCCCGCGATGAAGCCCGTCGGCGTTTAGGGTGAATCCCTTGTCGGCCGCGAACGTCTTCAGTTGCTCAAGGTGGTCTGCCGAACCGGTTGCTTCGAGCAGGCTCGCGCCAAAGTGCTTCCTGTCCGTGACAACAAGCCTGAGCGTCGTATCCTCGATTCGAGTCGACTTTCTGCCCTGCGCTACCAGGGCGAAGTCGGAAACGAGCTCGCAACCGCGCCGGAAGTCACCTGCAATTTCGACGCGCGAAAACTCTGGATGCTCTTGCTTCACCGATATGACCGCATGTTCGAGAAGAGCGGCGGCCTTGTGCAGGTGAAGTTGCGTTTCGCCGCTTCGCACGATGGCCAGGTGCTGCAGGAGCTTTGTCTGAAGCGCGGCGCCGAGGCCTTTGACTGGGCGTATGCGGTCTTCTCTTGCTGCGGCCTCGAGCTCCGCCAGCGAGTTCACGCCGAGCGCCTGATGAATCTTCAGTATCTTATCGGGACGAAGCCCGGGTATGGCAAACAGCTCCATCACGCCCGCTGGAAGATCCTCGCGCAGCTTCTCAAGGCTTGGGTGCGTGCCGGTTTGGTAAAGCTTGGTCACGATGTCTGCGATCGCGTCACCGATCCCCGGGATCTTGGTGAGGGCGCCAGCGGCGATGATCCGATCAAGCGGCTGCGACAGCGCCGTCAGACTGTCTGCCGCGCGCAAGTATGCCTTTGTGCGATAGGGATTGTCGCCGCGCATAGACGCCCGTTGCGCGTATTCCCTCAAAAGACTGGCGACGGTCCTCGGATTGATTTTTGCCATGGCTTCAGCCAAACGAGGCCGATCTGCGCAGGTTCCAATCAGGCAAGGCCATGAGCGCCGCGTTGCCCTTCAAATCCCGGCTTTACTGCCTCTTCCCGTGTCGGGCGCTACAGATTGGGCAAGGATTGGTCAGCGCGACCCCATTCCGCCAGAGCTTTGGAGGCTGCGCGTTTCTTCAATTCAGGAGCATCGCCCACGTGGAAATGAGAGGGTGCATCTATTGTCTTCATCTCCGCCCACGTGATCGGTGCCGCGACAGGAGCGCCCGGACGTGATCTTGCGCTGTAGGGCATGATCGCGGTCGCCCCGCGCTGATTGCGTAGATAGTCCACAAAGATGCGACCCTTGCGGCGCGCCTTTGACAACACGGCGGTGAAGTGGGCCGGATCGCTCTGGGCAACCGCCTGCGCCAGGCGAGACGCGAAGTCCTTCACCTCTGGCCACTCGGCGCCAGGGGTGAGGGGCGCGATGACGTGCACTCCTTTGCCTCCCGTCAGCATCGGGAAAGTCGTAAGTCCCAGCGATTTAAGGATAGCGCGGAACTGAAAAGCAGCGGCGCGGACGACCTCAAAATCGAGGCCTTCATCGGGGTCGAGGTCGAACACGAGGCGGTCGGCCTTTTCGACATCCTCGATCCGAGCCCCCCATCCATGCAGCTCAATCGTTCCCATCTGGACGCAAGTCATCAGTCCGTCGGCATCGTCGACATAGAGATATGGTTCCTCGTGCCCGTCCTTCTCCGTGATGCCGACGTGGTGGACTTTGTCGCCAAAGCTGCCGGCGTCGTGTTTTTGGAAGAAGCACTTCTTCGCGCGGCCCTGTGGGCATCGAACGAGACTGATCGGCCGGCTGCCAACCCAAGGAAGCATGATCGCCGCGACCGCTGCGTAATGGTCGGCGAGCTGTCCCTTGGTGATGTTGGACTCCGGATAGATGACGCGGTCACGGTTACTTATCGCGATGGCGGTTGTCGCAGACGCGGCGAGATCGGCTGCATGACGTTCCGTCTCGAGCACGACCGCCTCCGGCTTCTTGTCTTCGCGGAGACCAAGATAACTCGGATGTCGTAACGTCCCTTCATTTGTCATTTCGGTGAAGGCAATCTCAGCGACCAGTTTCGGACGGAGCCAGTGTGCGCCGCGCACTTCGGCGCGTGGTGCGTCGACGGTCGCGGCCTTCTGCTCTAGCGGCGCCATGATCTTCAAGAGACGAAGAAGTTCAGCGGTATCGAAGCCGGTGCCGACTTTCCCGGCGTAACGCAGCTTGCCGCCGTCATGAACGCCAAGGATCAAGGACCGAAACGCGCGGACCTTGTCGGACGGCGTCCAGCCGACAATCACAAATTCCTGCCGCCTGATGCATTTGATCTTCAGCCAGCTTGCGCCGCGGGCCGCCACATAACTCGAATCCGCGAGCTTTGAGATGACGCCCTCAAGGCCGGCAGCGCAGAAGCGATCGAGCAGCTCTTCTCCGCGGCCGAGGATATGGTCGGAATAACGAAGGACCGGATTTTTCGCAGGCAAGATCGCCTCCAGATTCGCCTTGCGCTCAAGAAGAGGAAGCCTTGTCAGATCTTCGCCGTCGAGCTGCAGCAGATCGAACGCATAAAAGTCGATAGTCGCCGGGGCACCCTTCAATGCATTCTGAAGCGCCTGGAAGTTAGATCTTCCTTCCGCATCGACAACCACGGCCTCGCCGTCAATCAGGGCGGAGCGCACCTTGAGCTTGCGAGCCTCGGAGAGGATCGAGGGAAAACGGCTAGACCAGTCCAGACCAGATCGTGTGTAGGCTCGCGCCTCGCCACCGCCGACGGCAACGAGAATACGATAGCCGTCGTATTTCATCTCATGGATCCAACGATCGCCGGCAGGGACCGTGTCCACGAGCGTTGCGAGCTGAACCGGCCGGAAAGCGGGCGGCGCTAAAGTGACCTCGTCACGAGCGGGCGACTTCGCTTGACTAGCGCTCGACCCATTGATTGCCTTATGCGACGTTGGCTTGACCACTCTGACCTAAACCATACTCAGAGACGAAATAGCGTTATCCGCGTCCAACGCGCGACTACTTCTTTAGTTTCGCTGCAGGCCGTATTGAGCTTTTCGCGATCATTGCCGACCCGCTTGGTTAGCGCCTCGGCCTTAGGCCGTGCTTCCTGCCTCCGGCCCTTCCATAGGAGTTCCTCGGCGGCTCCCTCGACGTGGCTGACCCCATTGCGAATGCCCGGACGTTTCGTCTTCACGTAGACCGGGGGAGCGAACCAGAGGGGACCCATAAGAGGGAACTTAGAGCGGGAAGAGCCCGCCGACCAACCCCGCTTTAGCTGCAGCTAAGGGAACGATGTAGGCCCTCGCGGGTTTAGAGGCGGCAGCGGGATTACTTCGTGGATGTGCAGCCGCTGTGGGGGGGGTCCGTCGCCTCTCATCTCCATGCTTGGCGGCGGGCTCCTTTCGCGAAGGCGGTGTTGGTCTGAGACACCTAGAACCTTATACCGCAATCCAATTTAGCTGGTTGTCATTGGGGGGAGTAATGTCCCCTCCTCTTTTGCAGCAGCCAGGAATGCCTTGCGGGCCTCCTCGGGTTCCATCTCGTCAACGCGCACCGCGAGGTCCCACCAAGGGCCACGCTTGGTCCACTTCATCAACTCCTCGCCGGCTGCCTCGGCGTTGTTGACGTTGCGGATGATCCCGGGACGCTCGGTCTTGACGGGGATCGGAGGGTTGAACCAGTGGAGAGCCATGAATGGACCCCAGGCGGCTAGCGGGTTTCGTCTCTACTAACCGGCTCAGCGATGAGGACGATTACCGTTTGTTAGGCATGTCTAGTCCGTGACGGGATGTTTCCAAAGGTTCATCGACGGTTATCTAAGCGGTCGGTACGAAGCCGGTATGCATCATCTTCCGGTGGGTGTCGCCCTGGTCATTTCGCTTGTTGTCGGTCTACTCGTTGCGACGATCGCGTAAAAGGACCAGTCGGAAATCTGCGGCATCCGATGGTTATTTGTCCTCGGCGAGAGCGTTAATGTGAGGACTGTCACGCCAAGGCCGGAATATTGAGAATGAATGACAGCATACGGGCGCGCGCCCATTGCGAGGTCACCGAAGTCGGCCGACAGCTACTCCCGGGCGTCGAAAGCCACGCAGAGGCCCATGGCAGTTGCTGCCTCGACGATTGCCTCGGTTAGTTCTTCGTCGGAGGCCACCAAATAAGGCGCAAGTCTCCCGAGCTTCGCGTAATGCCGCTTTGATCGAGACCGTGTCGCGACGGTCCGCCCTGTTGAGGAGGCGGTTATTCGCGAAGATCGAACCCGACGAACAGGCCAAAGGCTGGGGCAACATTGACAATAAGCTCCACCAGCTCGCAGTCAGTTTCCGCCAGATGTGGCCGGTCTCGGCGCACCGCTGCAATAGTCTCTTTGACGGAGATGATTTGGCCGCGACGGGCTTGTAGGATCAGCTCGTGAACAAGGTGTTTGGCCGTCACTTTGTCGGGTCGGCAGTTCGTGCAAACGTTCATACAAGGCCTCCCACCTCAGCGAGAACCCAAGAGAACATTCATGATCCTCTGTCGAGAAAAATCAAGAAGAATGTTTGATAAGTTCTGAGTGGGAATCAGGGGGACAAGCCACGAAGCGAGCCTCTATACTCTTTGAGCTGACGCTCAGCCAGCCGGCTAGGGACCTTCTTCCGTCGACGATAGCCTTCGGAACGGATCAGTTTCCGAAACGCTTCGGAGACAGACTGATGGTCTGCTTTGTTGCTCGTTGTCATGTTCGGGAAGTCCGTCCCAATCAGCCGCAACTCGCCCGCAACGAATGGGTTCCATCAGGAGGTTGGAATATTTGGTAGAAATTTCTGAGCGGGAGATCGGATAACTGGCTCGCGCGAAGACCCCCCGTGCCCCCTTCGTTTGCCGCAGCATTAACCTCGCTCTTTGAACTGAAATTCGTGTCTATCTAGCGTCGGCGTTGCACATCGTGAACGTTGGAATGCTTCTGTCCAATGTTTGCTCACGCTGTGATGCCAACGGGCAGGCTCTTGCGGCAGGGTGCCGCAAGGCGAATGAAACGCGGCCCAGTTCAACCCGCGCGACGTCCTTCAAAGCTGGGGGGATCGATCTTCACCAAGCGGTCTGCGGCCTCGACCGCAGTTCGTATCCTGCTGCACAGCGCGAGATTTTCGGCCAGCATTTCTTCAGTGCGTTGAAGCGCGAGCTCGGTCCGGTGGATGCGCTGCCTGGCATTGGCAACTTCCGATGTCAAAAGATCGGCCGCCATCCCGTGGCCGTGGGGTTCCATAGTGTCCATGGGTTTGTAATACATGGGGGGCGATATCGTTCCCTGATATCGTGCGAAGCGGGGAGTCGCAGAAAAGCGCGATGGGCCGAATGACCAATGCGCGCCGTGTCAAAACAGCGCCGGCAACAGGCGAACGGCTTCGGCCGCTCTAGATCCCACGGGCAGAGCCGATCACGGTCCAGAGGGCCATTGATCTGTTCAGGTACGACTACAACGTAAGCGAAGACACACTCAGGCGGCTGGTGATCAAGCACCGTCTTCACAACCAGACAATGCCCGGTGCTCCGTGGAGAATAAGCGCTCCCGGTTTGGCTATGGCGCCCGCCCGCGATGATGACGCGCTTGCGCGGTTGAGGCGGGACGATCGCGAGCATCCGGACTAACCCGG
Organism: Mesorhizobium sp. M1334; assembly: GCF_040317995.1. Classification (NCBI taxonomy): domain Bacteria; kingdom Pseudomonadati; phylum Pseudomonadota; class Alphaproteobacteria; order Hyphomicrobiales; family Phyllobacteriaceae; genus Mesorhizobium; species Mesorhizobium sp. M1334. Next base: position 119,449 of record NZ_JAMYLM010000015.1, on the reverse strand, counting down.
TATTCAAGCGGCTCGGCATCCCGCGACCCTGACCTGTTATCAAAAGTTATGGTCGCGGCGACTGTCTAAAATAGACATTAAGTAGATGTCGCGGCCCGACAGGGCTCCACACAAGAGCGAACCGTTGCTGCCTTGCGCATCGCCCTCTAGGCCGCCGGCGTCGAGTTCATCCCGGAGAACGGCAGCCGCGCCGGCGTGAGGCTCCGCAAACCTTAGGCCGTAGACTCGTTACTGCGCAGCCACACACCTGCTTTTCGCCATCGGACGAAGCGGTTGCAACAGGTGGTGCGCGGGCCATAGCGCTGAGGCAGGTCGCGCCATGGAGCACCGGAGCGCAGCACCCAGAAGATGCCGTTCAGCACGCGCCGATCATCAACACGTGGCACACCTCTTGGCTTGTTGGGTAGACGCTTTATTCCATTGCTGACCATTGTCCAAAAGCGCTGTTAACCAAATTTTCTCACCCGCCAATGCTTATTCGCGCGACTGAAGGGGTGAGGTGATCGATGTGTGATTCAAACATAAGCGCGTTTCCGCTGCATCGGCGGCGGAAGTTGGTCGAAGGGATCGCCCGGGTCCTGGAATCCAAGAACGGGAAGGACGCGAACGCCTTCTGGCGCAACACCGCCAAGGCAATTCTCGTTCAACTGTCCGAATCAGGAATTGCACCCGGGGTCGCCGAACAGGAAGTTGGAACGCTTCTTCATGCTGTCTTGGGCGATATCGCCACCCGCAGTGCTGCGAAACTTGCACAATAGCATCGGCTCACGATGAAGGATTGCCGCATAGAGACGCCCCGGGCTCCACAAGCGTAGCACCACTGCATCCGTCAAACGCAGGTTTCTCACTGCGGATGAAAAGATAGGCGCGTTCGTCGAAATCATGCGCGCGAATGTGCTCTCGGGCGAGATACGGCTCCGCCTCGCCTGTCCGGCAGTCATCGACCAAATCGAGGTAGGCGATGCGGAAACCCGCATTCACGGAAGGCCGACGGACCTTTTCCACGAGCTGAACCCGCAAAACCAATGAGCCGCCGTTGAGTTCCACACTGGCCCTTTATGCGACTATCGAGGCACAAACCATGAACACTGCGGCCGCGTGGTTATTGATTTCCAACCACTTAGTCGGCTTGCATGTTCCGAAATGACCGCATTGGGGCCGAAGGCGGTCCGACCGCTTTCGGGATGACTGACAGATGCAACTGGACGGGGCTTCCCACGACAGAGCGGTTATCCCCAATCCGCGGCGATCGTCTCAGCCTGACGCACAACAAGGTCGACGGCAGCCTTCTGCAGATCCGGGGGATACCCATACCGGGCAAGCAGCTTTCGAACCTCTATACGCATCTTGGCGCGGACGCCTTCTTTCCGCGTCCAGTCAATGGTCGCCGAAGCACGGATCGTCTGGACGAGCAACTGCGCAAGGGTCCGCAGCGTCTCGTGCGCCATCAATTCCTTTGCCGACCCGTTCTCCGCCAATGCCTCGTAGAATGCTATCTCTTCTTCGGAGAGGCCCAGTTCGCGAGCACGCGCGGCGTTGTCTCGGATCTCGTTGGCGAGGTCGATGAGTTCCTCGATAACCTGCACGCTGTCGACGGCGCGGTTATGGTACTTCCGGAGGGTCTCGTCGAGCCTCTCGCTCAATTTAGTCGATTGGACAATGTTGGTCCGGGCGTGCGACCTGATCTCATCAGCGAGCAGTCGCCGAAGGGTTTCGATCGCGAGGTTTTCGTGCTTGCTGCCCCGCACCTCGGCTAGGAATTCCTCGGAGAAGATCGAAAGATCGGGCTGCTCAAGGCCAGCAGACTGGAAGACGTCGAGTATTCCGTCAGCCATAACCGCGCGTGAAAGGAGTTGGCGGATGTCGCGTTCCACCGTGGCGCGGCTGCGTCCCCCGCCAGACGTGTATTTCACCAGGTTCGCCCGCAGGGCCGCGATCAACGCAATCTCATTCCGCTTCGCGGTGACCCGCTCGTCACCGGCGCTGATCGCATAAGCGACCTCGAGCTTCAAAGCGACATCGATGAAGGCGTCGCGTTGCTGCGTTGTCAGTAGGTGCTCCAGGCACTGCTTGAGAAAGGTAAGGCGCTGAGCAGGACTTGCAGCAAAGAAGGAACGCCACGGTGCGCCTTCCAGGAACGCCAAGGCGCTTTCAAGATTTGTAAGCGTCTGCCGAACCGCCTCGTCGGCGTCCATCCGCACCTGGTCGCGATCGCCCTGGGTGTATTTCGAAAGCGCCGCCTTTAATTCGGCTCCGATACCGAGATAGTCAACGACCAAGCCACCTGGCTTATCCCCCCAAACGCGATTGACACGCGCGATGGCCTGCATCAGGCCATGCCCCTGCATCGGCTTATCGACATAGAGCGTATGAAGCGACGGTGCATCGAATCCTGTCAGCCACATATCTCGGACAATGACCAAGTCGAAGCCGGACCCCGGCTTCTTGAAGCGATTGGCGAGAGCTTCCAACCGAGACTTCGTGCGCAGGTGCGGTTGCAGCGAAGCAGGGTCGTCAGAGCGGTTCCCTGTAATGACGACCTTGAGCATACCGATAGTGTCATCGCGCGCTTCGGCAGAAACCCAGTCAGGACGCAACTTGGCAATCTCGTCATAGAGCATCACCGCGACTTTCCGGCTGATCACGACAATCATTCCTTTGCCGCCGGCCATCGCCTCCCTGCGTTTTTCGAAATGCGCGACAACGTCTGCCGCGATTTCTTCCACCCGGTCTGGGGCGCCGACGACCTCATCGAACCTCGCGAGCTTGCCTTTGATCCGCTCGACGGCAGCATCCTCGCCTTCCGCAAGTTCTTCCGCCAGTGTGTCGAGTTGCACCCGATCCTCATCGGACAGATTCAAGTGCAATCTAGCCAGCCGTGCGGTGTAGTGGATTGGAACGATCGCCTTGTCCCTCACCGCTTGAGTCATGTCGTAGGTGTCGATGACGTCGCCGAAGGTTCCGTAAGTGTCGCGATCCCTCTCGTCGATCGGTGTCCCGGTAAACCCGACGGCCGTGGCATTCGGCAGGGCCTGATGGAGATAGTCCGCGAACCCCACAGCTTCCCTTATCTCCCCGTCGCGTTCCACGAATGTCTTCTTGAACCCGTATTGCGTTCGATGGGCCTCGTCGGCGATCACGACGACATTGCTGCGATCCGTGAGCAGCGGGTGTGCGCCATCTGCACCACGGAACCGTTGTATCGTCGTAAATACGAGGCCGCCGATATCAACCGACAGCAGCCTTCGCATTTCCTCCGCTGTTTCGCCTTTGCGGGGTGTGCCGCGGAGCGCCGCACTATGGTCGACAAAGGTGCCAAAGAGCTGGTCATCCAGGTCGTTGCGATCCGTCACCATGACGATCGTCGGGTTTTTAAGCGCCTTGGCCAACTGGAGCTGACGCACGAAGAACAGCATCGTCAGCGACTTGCCAGACCCTTGCGTGTGCCAGACGACACCACCCTTCCGCGAACCACTCTGCGAGGCGGCCACGGTTGAAGCCAATGCCTTCCGGACGGCATGGAATTGATGGTATCCGGCGAGCTTTTTCGACTTGACGGTCCCGTCCTTCACCTCGAACGCCACGAAGTCGACGATGAAATCGAGGAAGCGCTCCGGCGCAAAGATACCACGGATGAGCACCTCGAGTTCCGACCGACCGCTGTCATCCAGATCGGTTCCATCGATGGTTCTCCAGGGCGCGAACCGATCCGGTTCCGCCGTGAGCGACCCGATCCGGGCTTTCATGCCGTCGCTTACGACGAGAACCTGGTTCGCACGAAATAGGTCCGGGCATTTCTCGGCGTAGTTCCTCAGCTGGGTATGCGCCCGTTCCAGCGTAGCATTGATTCTGGCTGGGTTCTTGAACTCGAAGATCGCGACCGGGAGTCCGTTCACGAATGCGGTCAGGTCCGTGCGAACGACGCCACGGTCCCCCTTCACGATGAATTGGTTCGCGACGAGCAGACGGTTGGCCGAAGGGCTATTGCGATCAAGGATTCGCAACCCGACAGTTCGCGTCTCTCCACGGTCGTTGATCTCGACTGGAACGCCGGAAACAAGAAACGGATGGAAAAGCCTGTTGTTCTCGATCAGATCCTGGCTGGGCACGGCCATGATCGTTCGCACTGCCGCATCGACCATAGCTGCCGTCGCCTCAGGATTGAGGCTCGCCAGCGCGCTGCGTAGCTCCGGCTCCAGGATTGCCTGCCGATAATCTGTGCGGGCACCCATGGGGCCGTCGGGCGCGAGATAGTCGCCGGGAACCGACTTCCAACCGATCAGTTCGAACCAGGATAGGGCTGCGAGTTCGACCGCCTCCTCTGCGAGCTCAAGGCGTCGTGATTCCGTCGGCAGGACGTAACTCTCGGTCATGCCGCAATCTCGGCGCCCTGATTGCCTGCGTTCAGGCCTTCTGCCTCCCAATCGAGGCGGGCGGCATCATAGGCTGTTTCGTCCAAGTGGAAGAGAACGTAGCTCGGTTGGAAGCTTGCGCCTGCTATCCCGACCATATCGTATTCGGCATCGAGATGCTCGTTGAACGCAGCATTTGTGCTGTAGGTCGCGGCACCCTCGTCTTGCGGCCCCGGGACCGCTCGGCTCCAGGCGACATCGAACAGGAAGGCGACAAGACTATCGCAAAGGCCGCCGAGCATCAGAGCATGCTGGCGCTGCAGCGTTCCCCAATCGAGTGACCCGCCATGGCGCATGTTGGGTACATTGCTGAGCTTCGCCAGCGCGACAGCGACGTCATCGATTCCCTTGGTAAGCGCCTTGATATGTTCGTTGATATCCGCTGCGTTTGGGTGATCTGTTAGAGAGAAATCCATCGCCTCGATCAGCCCGCGCATTCGGTCCGGGAAGCCGTCTTTCTTGCGAAACTCGATACCCAAGCGTGGCCCTATCGTCGAATGGGCCGCTTCGAAGAGCGTCCTGACGCTCTGCAAGCAGAAGGCCGGCTGGCTCTCGATACTGCGCTCCAAGGCCTCGATGTGAATCCTGAGAGGCTCCGCACGGTCTGGGTGCAGCTCAAGTAAGGCGCGGAGCATCTGGAGCGAGTAGGGCACTGTCAGGTTTCCTCCCTGACGCGCTCGAAGTCGTCGAGCCGGATCCGGTAAAGTGCGCTGAAGATCGCGTTCATAATCCGACGGAACTGAGCGAAGTCGACCCACACCTCTGGCGCGACATTGGCATTGGTGACATCGTCATACCTGAACGCCGTCGAACGCGGATCGACGGTATCGAACTCCACAATGCGATCCCTGAGCCAGTCCAACTGCGACTGCTGATAACAACCTGTCAGCCGCTCGTGGAGGTGGTTTGCGAGGTAACGCAGCCCATGGTTTCGTTTCGATTGGGCCTCATGGAGCGCCTTAAGATTCAGTTCGAGAGCGTGCCGGAAGCAGAACAGGATCGGATCGACGCTCTCCCAGGACTCGTTGTAGCTTCCAGCCTCGTCCAGCAAGCGGAAGGCGGCCGTTTTGTAGGATTGCGCCATGTCATATGTCGTACGGCCCGTCTGGCCGTTCCAGTTGACCAGCATTGCGCCGTATTTGGTCTCAGGTTCGTCTGGCAGATCCGAAAATATGGACCAGGCAAGGTCGACGCCTCTTTCGTTCATGCGGCCACCGCTTTCTCGGCGTCCTTGATCCGCAGCTCGCCGGAAATGAGCTTGGGCAGCAGCGCGTCGCGCAGCTGTGCCAATTTCTGATTCTCTAACAGGACAGCTTGCAGCCGCCGAAATACACTGTCGGTTAATTTATCAAACGCCGCGAGGATATCAGGGCCACCTAAGCTAACCCGGAGGCGGGCCAAATCCTGACGAGTGATATGTCCAAGTCCTGTTGTCTGCTTGTCGCGTGCAATTTCGATCAGTTCGGGCTTGAAGTGCTTCAGCATGGAAAACAGCACAGACAACGGCGCCTGACCATTCGACCTAACGGCGAAGATATGCTGGTTGAGCCAAGCGTCGCCGTTGACCCAGATGAACGCATCGATCGACGTGTCGGGACTGCCCGACCACGAAAAAAGCAGTTCGCCGGCCGCGATCTTGTATCGGTCGCCAAGGTCAGTATTTGTATGCTTGGTGCTGTCCGTAATGCCATTCTTCAACTCTGCGATCTTGATAACAGGCAAGGCGTCAGGTGCATCGGAGAAATGCATGTCCTTGTAGGCCGCACCATTCACCCAATCCGCCTGATCCAACATTGGTTGGAACTGCCATCCCTCTGGCAGGCCGTTGTCGCCGAGGCGATTGGGGAAAAGCCCGGCGGTGTCGGCGGGGAGCCCAGTATCACGACAGCCAGCCTGGACGCAGACCGGATCAAAATCCACAAACCAACTCTTGAACAGCGCCCGCGACATTTCTTCTAGCGTTGCAGCCACGCGCCGGTTCACATCAATTTTGTCGTCGAGAAAACCGAGCATTTCCCCAATTGCCATCTGATCGGCAGGATCAGGTAAGGTTATCCACATTTGGCGCTGATCCCCCAGACTCACATACTCTGCCATGTCGGTTTGACCAGAAACGCCCTTATACTGAGTGTAAAATTCGGCACCGGAAAGCCAGTAGTAAAGATACTTGGGATCGATCAAATTCTTGTCGAGTGAGCGCCAATAGCAAAGCTGGGGCGAGTAGATGAATGGTCGTGTATTCTGCTTCACGAAGGCGAATCGACCAACAGTTCCTTTCGAGGTAAACACCGTGTCGCCAGGGCGGCTGATCTTTTCTTCAGGGACAGGAATTGCAGAGATATCGATGTAGTCAGCGTCGTTAAACGAGATCCCTCCATCGATGTTACCAGCTCTTGCAAATGGTATTCCAGTAAGGCTCATTTCCGAGTTTTTCGCACGGTAGCCATCGCCGATGGCGAGCACCTTTCGCGAAATCAAGTCGCTAACGCGTAGGCGGGATAAGTCACCAGCCATGGCCAACCCCAGCAAGCGCCTTGCGGATGCGTTCGTCGAGCGCCGCGCCCGCGGCCATCTGCTCTCGCAGCGCCTTGGTCAGACGCTGCATTTTGGCGTCGAAGGGTTCATCCTCGACATCGGCTTCCGGCGTGCCGACATAGCGCCCCGGTGTTAGCACGTATCCCTGACCAGCCACCTCCTCGATCGCAGCTGCCTTGGCGAAGCCAGGCACGTCTTTATAGCGGCCACCAACCTCGCGCCAGGCATGATAAGTATCAGCAACCTTGGCGACGTCCTGGCCGGCCAGTTCCTTCAGAGTCCGCGAGACCATTGTGCCTAGTCCGCGCGCATCGATGAAAAGGATCTCCTTCGTGCGATCGCGCAGTTTCTTGTCGCGCGATATGCCGTTGGATTTGTCGCGCGTCAGAAACCAGAGACAGACCGGTATCTGCGTCGTAGAGAATAGCTGCCCAGGGAGCGACACGATGCAGTCGACGAGCCCGGGAAGGAACGTCTTCTTTCCATTCGCTTCCGCGATCTCAACTCCCTCGATCATGGCCCGGCGGATGTCGCCTTCGCCGGATTGCTGGCTCGAGAGCGAACCGTTCGCCAGCACTACCCCTGCATATCCATCGGGGGCAAGATGGTGGATGATGTGCTGAAGCCAGGCGAAGTTGGCGTTCCCGGCAGGCGGGACGCCATACTTCCAGCGGCTGTCACGCTTCAGTTTTTCGCCACCCCAGTCACTGTCGTTGAACGGCGGATTGGCCAGGACGTACTTCGCCATCAGGCCCTTGTGCAAATCCTCATGGAAGGTATCCGCCCATTTTGGACCGAGGTTCGCCTCGATGCCCCGGATGGCGAGGTTCATCTTGGCAAGTCGCCAAGTCGTGGCGTTGGACTCCTGACCGTAGACGGAGATTTCGTTGAGCCGCCCACCGTGCTCTTCCACGAAGCGCTCGGACTGCACGAACATGCCGCCGGAACCACAGCAAGGGTCATAAACGCGGCCCTTGAACGGCTCCAACATCTCGACCAGCAGCTTCACCACGCAGCCGGCGGTGTAGTACTGCCCGCCGCGCTTGCCCTCCATTTTGGCGAACTCGCCGAGAAAGTATTCGTAGACGCGGCCTAGAACGTCTTGCCCCTTGTGGGAGTCGTCAAACTTGATGTCGGAGAACAGCTTCAGCACCTCGCCGAGCTTGGTCTGATCCAGTTCTTGGCGCGCATAATTCTTTGTCAGGACGCCGCGAAGGCTGGAATTCTCGGCTTCGATATCGAGCATAGCTTGATCCAGCAACTCGCCGACTGTCGGCTTGGTGCTGGTCGCGTTTTCTTTGAGAAAATCCCAGCGCGAGCGATCGGGGACGTAAAAGATCCCGTCGGCGAGATAGAGGTCGCGGTCGTCGACAAGATCTCTTTCTTCGGGGTCAATGAGTGCAGCTTTGCGGCGGGCGTCGAATCGGTCCGAGATGTATTTCAGGAATATCAAGCCAAGCGCGACATGCTTGTATTCGCCAGCATCCATGTTGCCCCGCAGTTTATCTGCAGCCGCCCAAAGCGTCGTCTCGATCGGAGGCATCGTTTTCTCGGGCTTTTTGCTCGCGTTCTTGGTTCCGGGTTTACGTCCTCGTGGCACTGCTATTCCTGACTTCTATGTCTGATGAGTTCGATTGGACAGTCAAAGCGCTGTCATTCTGCTGCGGCGGGTTGCATTGGCAGGGAGGTGGGACTTCCAAGCATCGTGGTGAGCTTGCTTCGGAGCCGATCGCGCCTTTTGGCATAGAACGTCTCGAATTCCTGGAGGTCTGCCGCCAGTTCGCCTAACTCGTGTTTTGTTCGGTAGTGAAGCTGCGACGTGGGATCCGGCAAATGCGCGGAAAGCCATGTCATCGGCATAGACGCCCGCTTTTCATTGTTGATGGCGCCTTCGAGAAGCTGAAGGTTGGGCAGCGTGTTCGCGTGACGAGCGACCACATCGACGTCGATTTCATCGAATCCTTGTTTCTGAAGCCGAGCCGGCGTGAACCGGGAAATTGGATAGATATGGTCGACGTGGAATTGATTGCGCAGATCGACAAAGGGAAACAGCAGCGAGAGCAGCGGGAACGTCCGCTTGTCGCCATACTCCATATGGAGGAGATCCTCGATCTCGGCCGGCTCGAAGGTCAACGATTTTCCCCGTTGGCTCATCACTTGGCGCAGCTGTGCCACCGGGAAGGTCGCCGGGTCATTTGCTTGAACAACCTCGCGAAGGGCGGTCAGAAGCGTATCAAGCCCGCTTCCCCAAATACCGGATGCCTTTACGATCGACCTCACCAGCCAGTCTCTGATCGCCGCGCGATCACCAGCGAACTGGCTATGGGTGACGTAGTTCGCAGGAGCGTTCCGCCGGTATAGATAGTAAGCGATCGGCAACAGGGCGCTGTCGGCCCTCAGCGTTTGCCCATTGAGGCCGAAGCTGGAAGCCAGTTCTACGGTCCTGACCAGAGCCGCCCGAATCGCGAACCAATTCGTCTCCAGCGCCAGCATGTTGGTGGTCGTAAAGTTTTCGACCTTGAATCCTACTGAGGCGATATCAGCCAGCATCAAGCCCGCTTTGAGGACGAAGTCCTGACTGAGCGCGAATCCCGACCCAATGTGGTTCAACTCGTCCACGAGCTTGTGGATCTCCGCGCGAGCGTCAACCTGCTTCCACTGGGCAACGGCAATGCTAAGCAACAGGTCTGAATAGGAGAGGATCGTCCCTCCTGAATTGAGCCGGATGAAAATGTTGAGAACCCGCTCGAGGTCCTGGGTTTCTTCCTCGTAGTAGTTGACAAGGTTGTGCGAGTGGACGACCCGATGCAGACGGTCGACTACCTCGTAGGCTCGTTCTAAAGGATCACCCTCGAGTCCCCGCCTTCGTAATCCGGACAGCATTGCCGGGCCGTCTTTCATCCCGAGAATGTCAGGGACTAAAAACCAGTGTGCTCCCTCATCGCGCGCGGCTTGCTGATCGTCCAGGAACTTGAAGCGATAGCGGATCCCGTCCTCGTCAGGCGACGGGGGCGCCAACAAATCAAGGCGCAACGTCCGCACAGGGAACGCATCAGGATTCGTCCACCACTTATTCGGCTGCTTGATAGCCATCGACCCGCGCAGGCCGATATTGAGTGCCGTGAGCCTCTGCTGCCCGTCGAGGACGGCCGTGACGCTCTGATGATGCATCTTGCCCAATTCCGGGCAGTGCGCAGCGTCGCGCTGATGGTAGTTCAGAACGAAATCGTAAAATTTGAACTTCCCGCTGGTCACCGCTTCTACTTTCCAGAATAAGAAAGTGCCGAAAGGATAACCTTGCATCAGACTGTCGAATAGCCGCTCGATCTGCTCCGGTTTCCAGACAAACTCGCGTTGGATTGCAGGCAACACGTAGGCCTTGGTCTGAATGCGGCCGAGTACCTCGGCTATCGTGCCTCCTGGTTTATACAATGGTGCTTCCCCCCGAACCCTATTTGGCGACTACCCTAACGGGTTGAACCCATCCGGCCAATATGGACCCTGAAGATTGTGCGAAACGGGAATGAGTTTCTCCATCCTGCCGGAATGTCCCGGCCTGCGATCCACGCATTGAGCCCGCCGCGGCAGACTGGTAGGCAGTCAATCGAACTCCCATGTTAGGCCATACAGAAATGGACTGGATCGTACATGTCGCTTCGGATGATAAACGACGTGCTCCGCCCCCGCGATATCTCCACCCACTGTACACTCTGTGGACGATCGACAAGCCGACAGCCCCATACTCAGGAACATATCTTCCCGCTCTGGCTCCAACAGAAGCATGGGCTACTGAACGCGAGGGTCACCATCCCCAACTTTACCGACAAGCAGTACCGATCTGTCAAAATCGGGATTTGCGGACGGTGTAACAATAAGACATTCGGCGTGCTGGAAACCCGTCTCGCGCCGGCCTTCACAGCCGCCGATCCGTTCGACGCTGTGAGCAGGCAGGATGCCGATACCTTGGCTGTTTGGCTTGGCAAGATTCATTGGCTGATGGCGCGCAAGAGTCATTCAGCAGTCGATCACAGAACCCGTCACGACAAGACGCCCGAGCGCATTCTGCCCGGAATAGTTCTCGACGGCATGCTCTATGCTGCGATGTTTATGCGTTGCTTCGCCACCAACAAGGGCATGTTTTCCTGTCACCTTGGTGACCCGCCTGTCCCCGAGTTCTTCTACGAGGCGCCGTATTCGCTGTATCGCTTTCGGATCGACGAGCGCGACGGCCGATTCGAATCGTTCGACTTCCTGAACAACGCTGTCGTCGGGGGAGTGGCACTACGCAGCGGGAGCGTCGGTCTTATCTGCTTGTTCGACGGTGGTCTTCACCGACGATATTTGAGCGAACGGTATCGATATCTGCATGGCCGAGCTCTTCATCCCAAGCAGTTCGTCGAACTCTCCGCCCACCTTTTCTACGATCAGACGGTGCTGCACGAGGATGCGCAGAAGGTCACGTACTACTGGAACGAGCCCCTGCGCGCCGTCGTGGCTCAGACAAATACGCCGCGGACATGGAACCCATATTTGCAGGAGTATCACGACCCGGAACGGCACGCTCATATGCTGGGTTTTTACACGCAACAGGATCCCAAAGACATCCTGTCAGAGGACGGGAGGCTCTTTACATCGCTCAAACGCCTCGACGGGACATTCCTGCCCTTCGCCGTTACTGAGGAGGAGCTTGCGATCGCCCGCGGGGATCCAACTCTCCAAGTTCGGCCGCCAGCCGATCCGGCAATCCGTCGGCGGCTCTTTGAAGGTTGAGAAAGCAGTGTCGGCCACTGTCCGCCATCGCCATCTGAGCAGAATTCCTTCAGTAGAAATGTGCGAATAGCAGATTTTCTGCATAAGATCTCGGTTCTCTAGCACAGACAGAGACCGCGCCGTCTAGCAGGCTGTTGAAGAAGTCAGGCTCTTTCGCAAACGAAGCCTGAATCGTCGGCGTTGTGGATGTAGAAGTGGCCGACGAGGCGGCCTGCAGTGCCAAAGACAGCCCAGCCGCGGCCAGAGGCTGGGTCGTTCTCATCGTGCCCCTCCCACGAGAATTCCGCGCATGCTGAGCCATCACGGGTGCCATATCGGACGTCGAGGAAGCCCTTGAGTGCGCCGAAGGCGATCTCGCCATCCGCCGAGCCTTTGAATGTCAGATGCGCTTCCTCGACGAGATCGAGGAAGTCGTTATCCCAAACATCCATCTCGACGATGCGCCAGCGGCCGGCAAAGGCCTTGGCGAAGCCGGGAACCTTGGCCATCAGCCGGTCTCCGCCATGAGCTTTGGCAGTCGCACCAGATTGTAGGCAGCGGCTGTGAAGGTGAAGGCCCATCCGACACGGTCGCGGCCGCGGAACCTCGTCTTGTGCTGGCCGGCCACGACCTTGATCCAACCGAATGCCTCTTCAATGCGCTTGCGAATACGCTGACTGACAGCATAGCCGCTATGCCGGGTGGTGCGCCCGTCGATGGCCGAACTGCGGCCGCTGGTGTTCTGCGCCACATGCGGCGTCACCTTCATCGAGCGCAACTCGTTGACGAAGTCCTCCGCATCGTAGGCCTTGTCGGCACCGAGCGTGATCGCCTGCGGTCGGTCGGCGCGAGGCTCGACCATGTGCAGTGCCGCTACCCGCTCGGCATGCCCGTCGGCCAGTGTCAGGCAAGCATCAACCAGCAGGCCGTGGCGGTTCTCCATCAGCCCATGTCCCATGAAGCAGAGCTTGGCCTCCTTGCCTTTGCCCTTGCGATAGAGCCGGGCATCCGGATCGGTGGTCGAGGCATGTGTGTCGTTCGAGCGCTTGTGGCCATGGAAGTCCGCTTCCGCGTTTCGCCCGCCCCCTTCAGCCGGAGGCTCGCCCGAGCCGTCCTTCGGTTTGACGCTCTTCATCGACGCCCAGGCCTCGATCAGCGTGCCGTCGACCGAGAAGTGATCCGTGGACAGCAGCTTCTTCACCTTGGGCTGCGCCAGCACCGCGCTCAGGAACTTTGCGGCGATGTCGCCCTCCAGCAGCCGGTCGCGGTTTTTGGAGAACACAGAATGATCCCAGGCCGCATCGTCAATGCCAATCCCGACGAACCAGCGGAACAGAAGGTCGTATTCCAGCCGCTCCATCAACAGCCGCTCCGAGCGGATCGAATAGAACGCCTGTAGCAGCATCGCTCGCAGCAGCTTTTCCGGCGGGGTCGACGGCCGCCCCATCGGCGAATACAGCGCCGCGAAGTCCCGCTCCAACGCCGCCAGCGCCTCGTTCACAATCGTCCGAATGCGGCGCAACGGATGATCGCGCCGCACCCGAGCCTCGAGATCAATAACTGAATAGTTCGCCAGACCGGTCGTCCCCGCCGCGCATGCCTCGTTCTCCGAATCTCTCCGGAGACACTGAATCACGCTCACTGCTTCGCTGCGAGCCACTTTTTCAACAGCCTGCTAGGTGATTATTCTCGACGTCTTCCTTGGTCGGGCCCTTTCGCGATCATGCGGTCCGCTCAAAGGTCTGGACGATGCGATTGTGCCATGGAGCCATATGCCCGATCGTTCAATTGAACGATAACCGATAACCGCCGGCCGGCTAGACGCATTCACGAGTCGGCCTGCCAGCGCTGGTAGCGCCCTGCGGGATCGTGGATGCCCGAAAGGCTCGGTTTGGCTCTCAGCGCCCATATCTTCCGTGCCAATGCTTCGAGATCTGCGGCGTCCTCGGGGCGCCATCCACGCCGAATAGCCCAAGACTTGATGTTTGCAGATTGGTCGGAGTGTCCCTTGGTTCGGAGAATACGCAAGATCTCGTTTGCCATCGCCTTGTCACGAGGATGCCCCAGACCGGTCAACAAGTTAATCACGCTGGTTAGCGTTTCGAGGGCGCGCACGAACACAGGGTCGTCTATCAGCGTGGGCGGCGGAGTCTGTTGTGCCTGACCATGCACGATCGCGCCCCAGCGGGCCACCCAGCTGTCCGCCTGTCCGGGGATGTCGGGGACGGCCACTACGCCTGCGATGTTATTCAGACCATCGACGTAATCGAGGATTTTCGGCTCAGCATAGTAGACGACAACTACAGACTTACGCCACGCCAGAAAGGTAGATTTTTGGAGTCTTTCGTGTCCCTGAACATCAAAAATCCGGCCACCGTCGCTCTCGCCGACGAACTCGCGCGCCGCCTTGCTGCCTCAGGCTCGCTCCGAAGGATGGCTACAACAGCTGAGGTGTCGATCACCATCAGTTAGGGATTCCATGCTCGTCATAGCCGATGATCTCCTCGCCGCTGCGACTATCCAGTTCGGGCAATCGTGCCACTCTTTCTCGGATGGCGCGCAATTCTGCCAGCAGACGCTCCTGAGCGGTCTCTCCAAAGCCCAAGCGGTGCAAGCGCTCGCTCAGGGCCTGATGAATGGCTGCTGTCTTACTGATACCCTGGCGAGCACAGCGAGCGCTGTATCCAGACTATCGGCGGCCGACGCTTCGTAGTCAGGCATGATCATCAACTGCGTTATGGCACGGCCCACAAGAGGGCATCGCGATAAAAGTACGCCAAACAACGCCGCCTTTATCAACCAAAGACAGCAATATCCTTGTTATCTTTGGCCTTCCATGCGATTCTTCGGGCATGATCGGAAGGAGATGAGAATGCCTGAAACGGTGCTGGCACCGCTTTCCAATATTGGGACCACTGAAGAGATGATCGTGGCGTTCCGTGATGAGGAGCATTGTCGCCGGCTGCTGGAAAGCATGGTGTGGCCGGATGGGAGAATTTGCCCCGCCTGTGGTTACAAACGCTCGATCGCGATAGCCGGCCGCGATACGGGCAAGCGGCGTGCGCGGCCGGGTCTCTATCAATGCTCCAGTGGCGATTGCCGGTTCCAGTTCACGGTGACGACGCACACGCCTTTGCACTCCACGAAGCTTCCCTTACGTGTTTGGCTGAAGGCCATGTGGCTGATGCTGCAGTCGGATAAAGGGTTGTCCTCGGTGCGCCTGGCCGAGGCTCTTGGGGTGAGCCAGCCCACGGCCTGGCGGATGGGGCACGCGCTGCGTCTCATGGTGGCGCGCCAGCACATGCTCGACGGCACGGTCGAGGTTGACCATTTCCATCTCGGTGGAAGGCCCAGAAAGCATTCAGACGATCCACCTCCCGGACGCGGCCGGAAAGGTCAGGCGAATACCGAGAAAACGCCGGTCATGGCGATGGTGCAGCGACCGAATGACGTCACACCCGGCACTCCGG
Source organism: Mesorhizobium sp. M1334 (assembly GCF_040317995.1). Classification (NCBI taxonomy): domain Bacteria; kingdom Pseudomonadati; phylum Pseudomonadota; class Alphaproteobacteria; order Hyphomicrobiales; family Phyllobacteriaceae; genus Mesorhizobium; species Mesorhizobium sp. M1334. The sequence continues at coordinate 104,283 of NZ_JAMYLM010000015.1, read as the reverse complement.
CCGGCGACGCGCGCGCCGCGGTCGTGACCGGCCTTTCGTTGCGCGCGGCGGAGCGTGCTGTCGAAACGCAGATCGAACCCCATGCCCGTTTGATGAGCGATGAGGCGAAGGCGTTCACGGCCATTGGCGAGAGCTTCGCCTCGCATGAGACCGTGAAGCATTCCAGCCACGAATATGTCCGCGACACTGTCCACGTCAATTCGGTCGAAGGTTTCAATTCCCGCGTCCGGCGGACCATCGCCGGCGTCTTTCACCATATCAGCCCGCAGCATGCCGACCTGTATTTCCATGAGATCGGCTTCCGCTGGTCGCAGCGTGTCATCACAGGAAGCGCCGTTCGGAAAACTCGGCACGGCCGGGAAATCATGCGGACCCTCTGGTCGCGGGTACCGCCGGCGCTGCAACTGTTGAGCGTCTTTCGTGCCGCCACGGGGCGTCAAATGCGCCGAAGCCCAGACGGCGGAATCATCATCAAATCAGCCGTAGCTGTCTTTGGTTGATAAAGGCGAACAACGCTAAGGGAGAACAAACGGTGATCTGATTTCGTTCGACGCTCGTTTTCGAGAGCCGTTCTGGGTCGTTCGCAATCAACTGTGTAGGCCAGCGGAGCGAGCAAGGAGCGCCAGATCCGGACAGGGCTGAGTGGGGTGTTTCTCCGAAAGGTGGGGCCATACCCTAAGGAACACGAGATGTAGTGGACTCGTCGATTCGCGCGGTTTCGATTCGCGCACCCGGGCACAACGCTTGGATAAGTCCCATCAGATGCTCTCCGGTGGCCGTCATCTGTTTAGCTGACATTGGGCCGAGGGCTTCCAGCACGAGCCACATGGCGCGGGTATGGACCGTGACCATGGTGCGCCGCCCCTGCCGCCAGTTCCAGCGGCGGCACGTGACACCGGCATCATCGCACCAGATGACTTCGCCCGGTTCGGGATGCTCGGTTACCACTTCACCTTGCTGGATCGTGTCGAATGGCTCCGCTCCCTTCGCAATTAAAAGTCTCGGGACCCCTGGTAAAGATCGAGATCCTCCCCGCCAATCGGAACGCCATACAACACGCTGACGGCATTGTAGGCATCAACCAGTGGGGATATCCGCGGGAGAGAGCCATCTTTCCGCACCCGCTTGAGAAGCGCGGCGGCCGAGCACGGCGTTCGATTGGCCTTTGTGCCGAAAGCCTCGTAGGCAACGGCCCACGCCCGCAAGATGCGCGTCCCTTTGGGCGTCATCGCGAAGCGCGGCCTGTTCCGCCGCCGCAATCGTGTCGTTCAACGCCTGTGCATCCGGCACGTCGATTTCAGCGTTCCGCACCACAATGCTGATCAGATGAAAATCCGGGTAGCGGGCCTTGATCTCGGGGTCAATCAATGGCGTGAAAGACATGGGAAGCTCTTTTCTCATGGGGAGGCTTTGCGCTGCGGGTCGTTCGGGAAATGTTTGAAGAAAGGTGCTTGTCGAGGCGTTGGTGCGTGGAACATTTTTCAAGGGTTTGCCGATAGGCAGGCGAGATCGCCAACGACATGATCTTCGCCCGATGCCCTACAAACACAATGCCAGCCGCCGTCACCGAGTCGCGAAGATGAAATTCAAGGTGACAAACTGGCCGGAATACGAGGCGGGCCTTCGGCGGCGCGGCAGTCTGACGCTGTGGTTGACAGAAGAAGCCTTGGCCAGGTGGCATGCGCCGCGAAGAACGACCCGCGGCGGCCAGCCCCGCTATTCCGATCTCGCCATCGAGGCGGTCTTGACACTGGGATGCGTCTTCGGGCTTCGTCTGCGCCAGAGCGAGGGATTGGCGACCTCGCTGCTCGATCTGATGGGGCTTGATCTACCGGTTCCCGATCACACGACGCTATGCCGCCGGGCGCAGATATGGGAACCATCGGCCAAGCGGCAGCGGCATCCCGAGGACGGTCCGCTGCATGTGCTGATCGATAGCACCGGATTTGAAAGTCTACGGCGCCGGCCAATGGCTGGAAGACAAGCACGGTGCCAGATCACGCCGGACCTGGCGCAAGCTGCATTTGGTTCTCAATGCCGACAGCGGCGAGATCATCGCCGCAACCCATTCGCTTGCACACAGCCTGCGTTTTGCCAGCTCCTCAACCGCAACGTGCTGTCAATCTTCGTCTTGCCATGTCTTGAACGCCGAACTGTTCACGCCATTGGCGCCGCTTTGTCATCCCGTGCCCCGAAATGAGGCCGTCGTTCGAACGATATGCGCAGTTGCTTATCCGCCAGAAACCGGCGAGCCAGATCGGTGTCGCGCTTACCCACGCGTGACACCCAGTCCGAAAACAGGCGAACCGCGCGCCGATTCATATGCCGCGAAGGACAGACCAGCCAGTATCCCGAAAACTCGATGACCTCGAACTCTATCGAGACCGGAACCAGAGAACCCGACACCAGGTCCTCGAATGCGATGGATGTGCTTTCCAGGACCACACCTGCACCGTCCTTCGCCAGTTGAACCGACATTGACGAACGGTCGAAACGATAGGGATACGTCATGCGGGCGCCCTGGATACCGTTGCACGGCAGCCAATAATCCCACCGGAAATAAGCCTTCACACTGTCGATCAACCGCGCATGGCGAAGCTGCTCGCGCGGATCCGGTGAGATCGCGCGCAGTTCGGCAAGATAGGAAGGCGAGCACATCGGCAGGATCAGATCGTTGACGACGCAATCCGAATAAAGGCCGGCCCAGCCGCCGTCGCCATAACGAAGATCGAGATCGATGACCTCCGTTTCGAAATCCGAGAAATTGGGCGTGGCGTCGACGCGCAAATTCCAGCTCGGATAGCCCTTGCTGAACTCGGCCAACCGCGGCGCCAGCCACTTCTCGCCGAAGGAAGGACTGACGCGCAGGCTAAGCTGGAAGCTTTCGCGCTGCCGCACAATGGCATTACGCACCTCGCGTATGGATTCGAAAGCCTGGGTCGTGGTCTGGAAGAGCCGCTCACCGTCGATCGTGAGCGAGAGATGGCGCTTTTCGCGCTGAAAAAGCCGCACCCCGAGTTGGTGTTCGAGCAGCCGCAGCTGCTGGCTAACCGCCGAAGGTGTCACCTGCAATTCCTGAGCGGCCTTTGCCACGCCGCCGAGCCGCGCGACTGCCTCGAAATGCGTCATCGAATTGAATTGATGTCTCACCTCGTCCTCGTCAGTTAAGCTCAGCTACACAGAATGTTAAGAAACGAAAATTGAGCCGAATGTCAATCGGTCGCACAGTGGTCCCGGAAGGAGATACAGGTGGAGCCGAGTTCAACCCAAAGCTTGGGTAGCGCCGGCAACGTGCCGGGAGTTGGACAGGTATTGACCAGGAAGCCCCTGATCGAAGCTGCCAATATCGAGAAGAGTTATGACGCAACCCGTGTCCTGCGGGGTGTGAGTTTTCAGGTCCGGGCCGACGAAATCCACGCGCTCCTGGGCGGCAACGGCGCCGGCAAAAGCACTCTCATCCGCATCGTCACAGGGCTGACCTCACGCGAAGCCGGCGAGATTGGCTTCGCCTCGTCGAAGGCCGACCACAACAGCCCGATCATCGCGGTGGTGCATCAGGAGTTGGCGCTGTTGCCCGAGCTGTCCGGTCGCGGAAAACATCGGCATTGTGCATGCGAGGTCGGGCTGGTCGCAGATCAGCCGTCGCCGCACGCGCGAAACTGCGCTCGGAGCGCTCCAGCTGATCGACCCAGCGATCGGCGAAGCGATCATCGATAATGCCGGCACGCAAATTGTCCCTCCACGAAGGCCAGATCAGATCGCTCGTGCCCTTTCCACCGGAGCCGTAGTGCTGCTTCTCGATCCCGGCGATGCATCGTCGGCTATGCCGACCTGTCCCAACCCGACGTCGGCGACCTCCTCGACCGCCACATGGAATATCCGAACTTCCGCGGCATGCGGCAGCCTATGAATTATCATCCCGACCCCGCCAAGACCTATCTGGCGCGGCCGGAGGTCAGTCGTACGCCCGAATGGCCGCGCGGCTTCCGGGAGCTGGCGAAGCGCGGGCTGAGCTTCGACCCGCAGCTCTACTATCCGCAGATGAGCGAGTTCCTCGAACTGGCGCGCGACTTTCCCGACGTGCAGATCATTCTCAATCACACCGGCATGCAGGTCGACGGCGCCGAGCATTTTGGCGCCTGGAAAAAAGGCATGCACCAGTTAGCGCAAGCGCCGAACGTCGCCTGGATCTCGGGCCTCGGCATGGGCGACTGGACTTGGACCACGTTCTCGATCCGTCATTATGTCGAGGAGGCGATCGCAGCCTTCGGCGTCGGCCGCTCGATGTTCGCGACGAACTTCCCCGTCGACAAGCTGTTCTCGAGCTTCGACGCCATTTTGAACGCCTTCAAGGAAATTACGATCGCCCACCCGCACGAGGAGCGGCTCGCGCTGTTCCATGACAACGCCGCCCGGTTCTACCGACTTTAGATCACCGGCAAACAGAAATAGCAGGAGAGTTCGAGTTGTTGCTGAAGGGCAAGGCCGTGGTGATTTCGGGGGCCGCGGGCCCCCGGGGGATTGGCCGCGCCACGGCAGCGCTGATGGTACAGCACGGGGCTCGCGTTGCAATACTCGACCTCGATGACGGGCAAGCGCGTGACGCCGCTGCGTCGCTTGGACCCGACCATATCGGCCTTGCGTGCAACGTCGCGGACCTCGACGCCTGCAAGAGGGCGGCGGCGCAAGTGACAGAAACCTTGGGCAGGATCGATGTGCTCTGCAACAATGCGGGCGTCACGCAGCCGGTCAAGACGCTGGAGATCAGCGCGGCTGACTGGGACCGCATCCTCGATGTCAACCTACGCGGCGTGCTCCATCTCAGCCAGGCATTCATCCCGAACATGCGCGAAAATGGCGGCGGCTCGATCATCTGCATGTCGTCAGTTTCGGCCCAGCGCGGCGGCGGCATCTTCGGTGGCCCACACTATTCGGCTGCCAAGGCGGGTGTTCTGGGGCTTGCCAAGGCCATGGCGCGCGAATTCGGTCCCGAAGGCATCCGCGTCAACTGCATCACACCGGGCCTGATCCAGACCGACATCACCGGCGGCAAACTGACCAACGCCATGCGCGCCGACATCATCAAGGGAATCCCGCTCAGCCGGCTGGGCGAGGCGCGCGACGTAGCCGGCGCCTATCTCTTCCTGGCTTCCGATCTGGCCAGCTACATCACCGGCGCCGTGATCGATGTCAACGGTGGGATGCTAATCCATGGCTGAGTGGACAACGGAGCTTGAGATGCCTCGCGCTGGCAGCAATGTCAGCCTGGCCGAACGAGCCTATCGTATCCGCCGACACGCCGTGCGGATGGGTCAAGTCCAGGGCCAAGGTTATGTCGGACAGGCGCTGGGTGTCGCCGACGTGCTTGCCGTCGCCTATTTCCATGCGCTTCGTTACCGGCCGGAGGACACGTTGTGGGAGGGACGCGACCGCTTCCTGCTGTCGATCGGACACTATGCGATCGCGCTCTACGCGGCTCTGATCGAAGCGGGCGTGCTGCCGGAGGAAGAGCTCGAAACCTATGGCAGCGATGAAAGCCGTATGCCGATGTCGGGCATGGCGCCATACACGCCCGGCATGGAGATCACCGGCGGCTCGCTCGGTCACGGCCTTGGCATTGCCGTTGGCATGTGCATGGGGCTGACGCGCAAGCGAAGCGACAGTTTCGTCTACAATCTTTTGTCCGACGGCGAGCTCGGTGAGGGCTCGACCTGGGAAGCCGCGATGTCGGCCGCCCACCACAAGCTCGACAATCTCATTGCCATTGTCGACTTCAACAATCAGCAGGCCGATGGTCCGTCGACGGCCATGCTCTCCTCCGAACCGGTGACCGACAAGTTCGAGGCGTTCGGCTGGCATGCGCAGCGCGTCGACGGCAACGACATCGAGGCGGTCCGCAAGGCCTTCGACATGGCGCGCGGCCTGAAGGAACCTCGTCCGCGTGTGATCGTTTGCGATACGCGCATGGCCAAGGGTGTGCCATTCCTGGAAACCCGCGACATCACGCATTTCATCCGCGTCGAACCGCACGAATGGACGTTAGCGCTCGAAGCTTTGGAAAAGGGACGTCCGCGTTGAGGTTGTCAAAGTTCGCGCCGCGCCACGCCGCCAATGCCGGTGAGCGCAAGACCACATCGGCGATGATCGCGTCGATCGCGCCCGATGGCGTACCGACACGCAATGCGCCGTTCGGGCACACACTGGCCAGACTGGCGCACCAGCGGCCCGGGATAGTTGGCCTGACGGCGGACCTCGCGAAATACACCGATCTCCATGTTTTCGCACAGGAGCATCCGGACCGCTTCTATCAGATGGGCATGGCGGAGCAGGTGCTGATGAGCGCCGCCGCCGGCTTGGCGCGGGAGGGTTTTACGCCTTTCGCCACCACCTACGCCGTCTTCGCATCGCGACGTGCCTACGATTTCATCTGCATGGCGATCGCCGAGGAGAAACTCAATGTGAAGATCGTCTGCGCCTTACCGGGGCTGACGACCGGCTACGGCCCCAGCCACCAGGCGACGGAGGACATCGCGATCTTCCGCGGGATGCCGAACCTGACGATCATCGACCCTTGCGACGCGCTCGACATCGAACAGGCCACGGAGGCGATCGCGGACTACAACGGGCCGGTCTACATGCGGCTTTCGCGCGGTAAGGTTCCTGTCGTGCTCGACGAAGACGACTATACATTTGAAATCGGCAAGGCGCGAATGCTGCGCGAGGGCGCGGACGTATTGTTCATTTCCAGCGGCCTGATGACCATGCGCGCGCTGGAGGCCGCGAAGGCGCTTGAAGCCGACAGGATCGGCTGCGCCGTTCTGCACGTTCCGACGATCAAACCTCTGGATACGGAGGCGATACTCGCTGCCGCGCGCCGTTCGGGACGGCTGGTGGTGGCGGCGGAGAACCACACCATCATTGGTGGCCTTGGCGAAGGCGTTGCCGCGCTGCTGATGCGCGAGAGAGTGACCCCAGTCTTTCGCCAGATCGCCCTGCCCGACGAGTTCCTCGACGCTGGCGCGCTGCCGACGCTTCACGATCGCTACGGGATCTCAACTTCCGAGCTCGTGCGCCGCGTCCGCATTTGGAGCGAATGAGAAGTAAGAGCTCTCCCCACACAACAGTTGAGTCATCGACCTTGACCTTGCCCCTCTTATCTAATCCGGTTTGAAGTTCGTTCTGGCCCATCGAGAGGACCAGGACATGAAACGTAGCCGCTTCTCTGAAGAGCAGATCATCGGAATTTTGAAGGAACATGAGGCCGGGGTATTGGTTGCCGATCTGTGCCGCAAGCACGGGGTCAGCGACGCCTCGATTTACAACTGGAAGGCCCGCTTCGGCGGGATGGATGTCTGCGAGGCTCGGCGACTGAAGGCTCTGGAGGACGAGAACACGCGGCTGAAGCAGCTTCTGGCCGACGCCATGCTCGACAATGCCGCGTTGAAGGATCTTGTGGGAAAGAAATGGTGACGCCCGCGGCCAAGCGGAAACCTTTCCAGCGACCAGATCGATCAACTTCAACGCCGACTGCAACGGACCAGGCGATCAAGGAAAGGTGCATCATGAAGCATTCGCGGAGCCGACAATAGCCGACGCCATTCTCGACCGGATCATCCACAACGCCCATCGCATCACCCTCGAAGGCGACAGCATGAGAAAGCAAAAAACACCGCCGCCCTTGACCGGCGCCGAAAACGGCGAAATCAATCGCAAATGACTTCAACCAGGCAACCGAGCGCCGACCCCATCCTGCTGTCCGCGAATTAGTGAAACTGCTGTCCGCGATTTAGCGGAACGACTGTCCCGTTTTTGCGAAATACGCACGTCCGACGCAGCTTGCGTTGACAGAGGCGGTTTCACGCGCAGTTGCAATAGCACTTCCGCCGGCCTATTTTTGTGGAGTTCAATTGTGGTTCGGCCAAGGGCGCTTTGGGCGCCGGACCGGCCCCGTGTAAACCTCATTAAAGAGAGACGAACCCTGCCATGGAAGAATTCTTATCGCGCATCGCCACTGGTGCCGGCATCGGCCCGGCTCTCGCAGAGAAGGCCGTTGGGTTAATGCTGGGTTTCCTGCAACGCCACGCGGCCGACGGTCCCGTTGCGCGCATGATCGCGGCCATTCCCGGAGCTTCGGAATTAGTGGCGAAGTATCATGGCAACGACCCAGAGGGCGGAGGCGGCCTCATGGGGCTCGGCCAGCAATTGATGAGTGATGGTCTCAGCATTCTAAAGATCGCCGCCATCGCCAACGAGACGATCGCCTTCGCCAAGGAACATGCCGGCGACGAACTCGTGGACGAGGTCCTCAATTCCGTTCCTGGCCTTCCCCAGTTCGTCTGATCAGCGGCAGCCGGGGGCGCATGACCTCGTGCGCCCGTGCCGGCCCGTCTGCGCAGGTAGGCATTCTCCGCCGAGCGCTCCGTACCGATCTCGCCAGACCACCAACCGCCGGGCACGCGAAGCGAGCGTTGGAGTACTTCATTCGTCTGTCCCAAAATCGACCGCAGGCGAACCGATGTGTATAACTTCCGGCGGTAAGGGTTTATCGTGAACGCTTTCGATGAAGCCCGCGAGATAAGCAAACGTATTGTATTTCTCAAGAACCAACCGCTTCGCCTCTTGTATTGCGCCGCGACGCTCCTTCCAGAGGTCCGAGTCGATGATTTCTTGAATTTTTTGGATTACGTTCTTGTCCTCTGGGTCAATCAGAACCATTGAGTCGGAAGGGAAGAACCTCGTGATTGCCGGGCTGCCGTAATAGATCGGCATTGTTTCAGCAACGAAGCAGTCCATAAGCTTCTCTGTAAAATAGTAATCAGCACGAGTATTCTCGAAAGCTATACTGTAACGGTACGGTGCGAGTGCGTCCCATTTATCTCCAATCAGCCGAAAACCTCGGCCGAACAGGTCAAAGTCGAGCTCCTCTCTCAGCCGTTCCAGAAACGCCAGCCGATATCGATGCCCTTTAAGCAGGGCGATGTTACTGGTAATCCATGAGAGCCGAAGCGGCTTGTCCACGACTTCGCTGACCAGAAGTTGGTCATATGTCTTTGTTACAGACCAAGACCGAGTGATAGGTGGAGACAAAACGAATCGGCGCTCTGCATTCTGCCGAGCAGCCAGCTCTGCGTCAGACGTCAGGACGATGGTATTTTTCCCCTGCCCTTCATGAAATGCGCGATGAGCTTTCGTCGGCGGTTCGCCGATTGCAAAAATTGTCCTGTTTGGACTCGCCTCGATATCAACAGGGAGCCCAAAAATAGAAGCAGAGTTAAAGACAATATGCCAATCGGGCGCGAAGGATGTCCTGCGTACAAAAGCGACATTGTTCCAGATTCCACTGCCCTTTGGAGTGAGATGGTGGATTGCATCATCCAAAACGCCCCAAGAATCCAGACATGTAGCAACAATGGGCGCCGGACGTTCCGTCAACAATTTGGTCGACAAAGCAGTTCCACCCCATTCACTTCCGTTGGACCGGGAGCAACTCGTGCATCGGGCGCAAGACCTCTCTGCACCTGAAATAGCTCGCGATCCTGATCGGTATCAAACACACGATTCTGTGCGACTTCGCGATTCTGTGCGACTTCGCGCCATTCGACAACTCATCTCTAAGACCGCGGGAATCCCTTCACTCGTGAAGGTACTCAATCGCCATTTCGGATTGCGGTAAGATTGGGCAGCATAAACCTTCCGGGACCCGCTGTCGAGGCAATTGTCGCTTTGCACCTAACCAGGTTCTTCCTCACTTTGTGTGGTGATCAGGCCGGTTGAGTGGCAGCATGCGTGCCCTCTAAAATATGGAAGTTGACTACATTCTTATTATTAATCGGGATATACGACCAGTTTAGAGGCGGCTCGCCTCTCACAGGCGACGTTTGCAGCGGCGACGGCAGATCGAGATATTGGCGGGTTGATGCCGGGGCTTTGTCCGAAATCTGTGGTCCGATTTCGGACGAAGTGACGGTCAAGATGTCCGAAATATGCTACGAATTTCGGACAAGCTTCATACACAAAGCGCCGCGGCTTTGCCCGACATCATCGATATCGTCATGCAGATGGGCGATGCCGACCTAGCCTCGTCCCCTCCCCTTCCAGCCATTGCCAATCCCAGCCTGCCTGCGCAGCTTGAGGCGCTCGCCGGCCGCGCGCGCGATTATATCGAGGCGGCGAGTTCGGCCAACACGCGCCGCGCCTACGCAGCCGACTGGAAGCATTTTTCGAGCTGGTGCCGGCGCCAAGGCATCGAGATGTTCCCGCCCGATCCTGAGGTCGTCGGGCTCTATATCGCCGCCTGCGCGTCAGGTACGGCCACTGGCGACAAAAAGCCCAACACCGTTTCAACCATCGAGCGCCGGCTTTCGTCGCTCTCCTGGAATTTTGCCCAGCGCGGCCAGCCGCTGGACCGCAAGGACCGGCATATCGCCACGGTGATGGCTGGCGTTCGCAACACCCACGCCTCCCCTCCCCGGCAGAAGGAAGCGATCCTGCCCGAGGATCTGATCGCATGTTCGAGACCCTCGACCGCGGCACGCTGCGTGGTCTGCGCGACCGCGCCATGCTGCTTTTGGGTTTCGCCGGCGGCCTTCGCCGATCCGAAATCGTCGGCCTCGACGTCGGCAGGGATCAGACCGAGGACGGCCGCGGCTGGGTCGAGATTTTTGCCGATAAGGGTCTGCTTGTCACATTGCGCGGCAAAACCGGCTGGCGCGAGGTCGAAATCGGCCGCGGCTCCTCCGACGTCACCTGCCCTGTGGTCGCTCTGCAGACCTGGCTAAGACTGGCGCGCATTGCGCACGGACCGCTGTTTCGGCGCGAGCCGTCGGTGCCGATCGCTTGAACGACCAGGAGGTCGCACGCCTGGTCAAGCGCACGGCGCTCGCCGCCGGCGTGCGCGGCGATCTGTCGGAGGGCGAACGGGCCAAGAAATTCGCCGGCCACTCACTGCGCGCCGGCCTCGCCTCGTCGGCCGAGGTCGACGAACGCTATGTGCAAAAACAGCTCGGCCATGCCTCCGCGGAGATGACGCGAAATTATCAGCGCCGGCGCGATCGTTTCCGCGTAAATCTCACCAAGGCGTCCGGGCTCTGATGCCCCCGTTTTGTCCGCTGGGATGAGGCGGTCAGATCTCAGGCGATAACAATTACCTCATCGAGCACAGCGAGCGCTGTGTCCAGACTATCGGCGGCCGACGCTTCGTAGTCAGGCATGATCATCAACTGCGTTATGGCACGGCCCACAAATTCCGGGTTTAGCTTTTCCAACCGATCCTTGGTCCGGGAGACCTGTTCCGGGAATGCGCGCAGATTGAAGCGAACAAATGACGAGGTCTCTTATCCCCGACACGAATAGCTCGCGATCTCATCGGGATTTCCCTTACCGCCATAGGCAGCTTGAGTGGGATAAGCGCAGATCGGCTGGTGCTTGCCGGGGAATGCCTTGCTGCCAGCCGCGAGAGAATCCGGAGCCTTGTCTTGGTTTATCCAGCCCTCGATGGCGGCCAAAGGATCAAAGTCGTCGAAGGCTTGGCCATCGCCGCAGTGGGTCATCCCCGGGATTATGAACATGCGCACGAAACGGCGAGTCGCTTCCAAATCGCCGCCGCTTGTGACCTCGACGACTTGCTTGTACCAGCGCACCAGATCGTTGGCTGAGAAGACCGGATCGGAAAGTCCCTGAAACAAGAGCAGCTTTCCACCGTGGGCAGCGAAGCTGGCGAGATACGTGCCGGTCGCATCATTGAGCTTGGCTGTATCCGCAACGCGTGCCGGATCCTTGTCGAAGTCGAACTTCAGGGGGTCAAAATTCGGCGCCGGGGGCGTCATGAAGTAGTATTGAAGCGAGCGGGCTCCCAGAACGATGTTATTTGCATCCGACTGGGAAGTGGGGGAATTGCCCAGCTTCCACATTCTCCAGTCCGCGCCCGCAACGCCCGTATCATATGGCCAATCGCTGTAAAGCTTTTCGCCATCGGAGCTTTCCGGACCCGCGAACGCGCGGCTCATGGACTGCACTTGACCAGCCGTGAGGCAGCTGTCCGTCTTATCGCCTTGGCAGGACAGGACCTTTGGGTCGAACCGGCACTGCTGCCAGGCGTTGATGACGCCATCCTCAATGCCATCGCGGGCATCACAGGCAGCGAGAACCGCCTTGGCGACGATGTTCAGATCCTGCTGGGAGAAGGCGCGGGATAGAATAGGATGGCCGGCCTCATCCTTGGGAGCGATGCTCATGTACTGGCGAGTATCCCAGGCTTCGGCAATGTTGGCGGCACTGAGACGAAAACCCGGGCTACCTGCAACAATGCCGTCGAACTCGAGCGGATATCGCTGAGCCGCTATCAACGCCTCACGACCGCCATTCGAGCATCCCATGAACACCGACTTTTTCGGAGCCGCCCCATAGAACTTGGCAATCACCTGCTTCGAGACCGAAGTGACTTTGCCAATGGAGGCGTACGCAAAATCAATGCGTGCGGCTTGATCGACCCCGAAAGCCGGATCGGGGCTTGGGTGCCCGCCATCCATGCTTACAACAGTGTAGCCGCGCAAGAGCCCGGGAGCCGCGGTCGAGTTCCGGCAAGGAATGGTCCCGACGGCCGGCGCCAGGAAGCCATCAACTGCGCCGCCGCCCTGGAAAAGGAACATGTCGTTCCAGGTCGTCGGAAGACGCACCTCAAACCGGGTGCCATATGATTGACCATCGACCCCCTGGCGTTTCCCGATAACACCTCGGACAAGGCAGTGCCCGCCCACTTTTACCGCCTGAGGCGAGGCGCCGGTGAATGCAGTGAAGGGATCTGCGGGGATCTCCTGCGGCTTTTGAAGGCTAGCCTCGGTAAAGATCACGCTTGGAATTTTGAGCTTGGCGATGGACCGGCACGCCTGATCCGACGCGTTTGCCGCCAGTGCAGGCGCACATACACATATGATCGCCAACATCAGTGCCAGCGTGCACCCGCGGTCCCGCAGCTTGAGCCCGTTAGCCAAGAACATACCCATCCTCCCTGGATGCGCCCGATAGCCCGAAAGCTGATCGCATTGGTAGCTAGTTGTGAGCTTTCACTAGGTTGTCCATCCGGTCCGAACCGGGAAAGCTGAGATTGTCGAAGCTTCAGTGACTCCAGGGGGACCGGATGAACATCCATAAGAATACCGGTCTGACGCCGCTCGGTCGAGAGCGGATTTTTTGCGCCTGGGCGCGCCGGCAGCACCTCGAGGTGTTGCCGCCTGATCCGCAGACCGTCGGCCTCTACATGTGCATCCAGAAAGGTTACAGGAGACAAGAAACCAAACTCTGTGGCGACGATCGAGCGCCGTCTCTCCTCCCTGGCGTGGAATTATACGCAGCGTGGCGAGCCGCTCGATCGAAAGGACCGCCATATCGCCACCGTGCCCGCCGGCATCCGTAACAGCCACGCAAAACCGTCTGTGCAGAATGAGGCCATACTTCCCAAAGACCTGATCGCCATGCTGGAGACGGTGCTCCGCAAGACCCATCAGGTCGCCCCAGGCCAGAGCAACCGGCTGGTCCCCGGGGAGGACGGAACGGTCGACCACTCCGCTTGTTCGACTTGTGTTCGGGCGACTATCCCGGCTTCTATGCATCGCGCTTCGGCGCGGCGAGCTTTGTCCAACGCGCCAAGCCTTTGAACCGAATCGCTGTAGACGGAAGTCGCGGCGAGCTTCGCGTTGTTGATCGGAGCATCGAACCAGGCGTCGTATCCGCGGTATCCACCCCATCGTCTGTCGCGCAATCTGTTGGCGAGCGCGTCCTCAGCCGTTCGATCGCGGCCGTCTTTGCCGCAAACTATTATATGGCGGCCGCCGATGCCATTCGGGCGCGCAATATCTCAGGGGTTGAAGGATCGTCGATCAGTTTTCCGATGTCTTGGCGGGCCGCGATGATCTGCACATGACCCTGCAAAGATTGCGCGTAGTAGGAAATACTGGTGCAACTGGTCACCCCAGGCGTCAGGATAATCGTAGAACCAATCGAACGAATGCACGCATCGCGGTTTGCCTACAGCACTGCTCTCCTGTCCCGATAGCGCAAATTCGCGGTTACCTCCGGCCACGAACAGTCGGACCAATTTTATTTGTAGGTTAGACCTTCGTCCTCGGCAAGATTGGCCAAGCGATGACTCGCTGCTGAATTGCCGGCCCGCGCGTGATGAGCGCGAAGGCGTCAGGTAGCCCCCGCCGTCAAGACTCAAGCCGCAACGCAATCAGGCGGGAGTGCCTTCCGCTAGGTGGGGATGGACTGGCCGCCGAAATCAGAAGCAGCAAGCCTGGAGCATAATGGAAGACCTCGACCATGTGAAGCAGGCCGTGAAGGGCGACCTAGCCTATTTGCAGCCACCTGCTCAAAGCCGCGACATGAAGCCAGCCGCCAGCCTGCTAGTCGACAGCAACCGTTCAGCTTGCTGCCGCCGACCGCTTGAAAACGATGGTCACCTTCGTCCCTTTGTTGGCGCTGGACTCGACGGCTAGCTGCGCCTTGGCGTTCTCGGTCAGCGATCGCGCGATCAGCGCTCCGAGCTTGCCTGGTTTGGGCCACACGTCGCCTTCCGGCAGGCCGATTCCGTCGTCCGCCACTATAACCCGGCAGCCGTCGCCATCGACGACGCTGTGCAGTGTTATCGTGCCGCCATCGCGGCCCCGGAACGCATGCTTTAGTGAATTGGTCAGCAATTCGTTTACGACCAGCCCGGCCGGCATGGCGACGTTTATTGACACCGGATATGTATCCACCTTCATATCCAGCCGGATTCCCTCGACCGCATGCGAGCTCATGACCGCGGACGCGATCTGGCTGAGATAGACGCCAAGGTCGACCTCCTCCTTCGGCTCGTCGGCCGTTAGCGTCTGGTAGAGGATCGCCAGAGCGTCGACGCGACCGGCGAGCCGCTCAAACCGTCTCCGGTCGGCCTCGGTCGCGTTGCGGCTTTCCAGCCGGATCAGCGCGGTGATCATCTGCAGGTTGTTCTTCACCCGGTGCTGCAGTTCGCGCAGCAGCGTGTCTTTCTCGCTGACACGCTCCTCCGCCGAGCGCTCATCTCCTGCCTCGCCATGGGCGGATACGTCGACCAGGGCCACCAGTCGGAAGCACACCTTGCCGTTGTCGTCTTCGATCACGTTCGAATAAACGTCGACGATCGCGGGTTTGTCCTCTCCGCGCTCCAGCTTGAAGGTGCCGACCAAATCGGTTCCCTCGACCACGGCCTCGGCAAGCGGCCTGTCCTTTTGCTGATGGAGGCCTTTGCCCAAAAGGGCTGCCCAGTTTGCTCGTGTGAGCCTGGCGGCTGTCAGGCCTGACAGTTTCTCGAATTCCGGATTGGCGTAGACCACGCGCTCTTCACCGGCAAGGTCCGAAACGGCTATGGCGATCGGCACCTGGTCGAGGAATTTCTTGAACTGTTCGCTTTCCAGTGCGGTTGCAAGGTCAGGTGTATCAAGTAACTGCTCGACCGCCTCAGCCTTCTCTGAATCCGATGTCATTTGCGCGCCTGTTCTGTGCGGATGATATCAACAATGCGGCGAGCCCGCCATCGCCAAAACTGGAGCTGCATCTCACGTTTCGCATCACGCATCTGACAACCAGCTCTGCATATCGTAACGGCCGCACGTCTAGCATTGCGACCGGCCGAAGGAGAGCGGCAAGGATCGGCTACAATCCAGGTGCCTGGAATGTCGAAGCGACCGGTCAAGTGGGTACGCTGCGGAAGATCGATAGAGCAGGCATTCAGGGAGAATGAGTTCGCGTGCCGGCCTCGGCGATACGTGCCGACACTGTCAACCTCATGACCGCATGCGGGCTGAAAGAGCAGCGCTTCGCTCCAGCGGTAATTCAGGCCGCTAGCTGCCTAACTGCGGCAAGCCCATCGATCGTGTATGTTGAGACGCTATTGCCGATGCCTAAATATCGAACCCGTCATGGCAATCGTTGTGACGGGAAGCGCTCGCTTATGGGCTGTGCTGGAATGCGCATGAAGTATACGCCTGTGCGCCGCTTCGTTGATCTCTTGGCCTTCGAGGAAGTCGTCAATCTCATCGTATGTGAGACCGGCACGAGGTTCTCCAGGTCGGCGGTCGGGATCTTTTCAACAAGATCAGACGGAGCGCCCAGACACACTGCCAAGGCGCGAACTCTGCGCTTGTTCAGCCCGGAAAGAGGAAGAATGTCTGCGGCACCATCGCCGAACTTGGTGAAGAAGCCCATCAAGGCCTCGGCTGCTTCGAAGCGACTTCTGAAAAAGAAGTGTGGGTTTGCTCTCATACCCTTTGCTGAAAAATGTTGTCATAGAGCGCATGGAATGCCACGCGCTTCGAATCGGAGTAGCCATCCGGGAAGCCTGAAGCCCCTTTGAAGCGCATGTCCGGCAGCTATTCATAGCGTGGATGACTTTGATCGAAACAAACGATTTCATAACTCTTCGGAAATCTTGCATGGACAAAAGCACGTCCGCACCGGTCACCCATCCAAAGGAGAAAATCTTCCATGCGCCCTGACGTGCAGTGGAGGTCGTGCCGAGAAGTGAGTTGCAACTGGCCGATCATGTCGGCGGTTCGACGCTAGTCGTCCCCAATGTTCCTGAGCTGCGAAGTCTTGCAGGCGAGCCAGCTGCCCAGCGCGATTCTGCTTGTGGCGGGCTTTTTGCCGCAGGCAGTCCGCTCGTTTGGGCAGCGGATTGGAGACCCGGCCGGCAGCGCTACCATACAACATCAGCGCACTTTACATCTACGCGGTATTGCCGGGCTTCCAGTCGGTGCCATGTTTGGCCGACGAATGACGCGATACGGCCTCCTGCACAAGCGAAGGCGTTATCGGATGTGCGACCGGGAAGCAGGCGGACAGTGCAGCACATGTCAGTCGCCTGTGCGACGGCCTTTCGGGGAATGAAATCGGGCCAGTTCACGGCGCGGCATTATTCGTCAACAGCCGCCCCTTCGCAAGGATATAGGCAGCCCGCGTCACAAGTTCGTGCTGCAGATGAAAACGGCATCGCCGGCATGCAAGTCAGCAGCCGCTCAAGATTCGATGATCCAGCCAAGCTCTCGGCGTCATGGAACGGCAGGCGCCACGATCGAAGCATCTCATGTTGATTCAGGCGGACCCTTATGAGGCGTTCTTTGATGCCGGTGATGCCTGACAGGCGGTTGCAGCTGCAAGCGACAACGCGGCCTATTTAGTTGGAAACGGTCTGAGGCAGGCCAATTTGGCTTGCCCGTCACTATGTGGAGAAAGAAATGCTGTGTCTAGGAATTAGCGGCGGACTTGACCAAGTCCATGAAAACCGATTCGAGCTTCGGAACGCCTTTATGCACGATGGCGCCGCGGTGCTCGTCCGAGACGGACGGGTGATAGCAGCCGTCGAAGAGGAACGCCTCAATCGGATGAAACACTCCAACAAGCTCCCAATTCGTTCGATTCAATACTGTCTGTCAGCGGCGGGGGTTCAGCTCAACGACATTGATCGTGTCGCGCTCTACGCCAGCGAGCCCTATGCCAACGCCATGCTTGAAGGTATGTCCGCATCCCACCCGGACATTCTCTCCATTCCGTTGGATGCTAAAACGTTGGTGCAGGATCTGTTAACGCGTGAGTTCGGCACTAAGTTGGACAGTTCGCGTATTTCATTCGTAAGTCATCATCAGGCGCACGCCGTGAGCGCCTTTGCAATGTCGGGCTTCGAACAAAGTCTCATTCTAGCGATTGATGGCTCTGGTGATTTCCTATCGGGCCTCTTGGCGGTAGGGTCTGGCACAGAAATTACGCAACTCGAGGCTTTCCCCGAGAACAATTCTCTTGGGCTGTTTTATCTCGAGACGATCCGCTATCTCGGCTACGGCTTGTTCGACGAGTATAAGGTAATGGGACTCGCGCCCTACGGCGACCCCGCTCCCTATCGCGAGCTCTTCGAGCAGTTCTACGAGCTCTCCGCCAACGGCGGTGGCTACCGTGTTCACCTCGACCGCATCGGTCCGGCGTTGCTCCGCAATATCGAGGTCAGGCGAAAGGGAATGCCCTTCACCCAGCAGCATCGAGATGTGAGTGCGTCACTGCAGGAAGCGCTTGAGCGGATCGTGTTCCACATTCTCCGGCATCACCGTGAGGCCACCGGCATGAAGCGGTTGTGCCTGGCGGGGGGGGTGGCCCACAACTGCACGATGAACGGTAAGCTGCTGTATTCAGGGCTTTACGAAGACATTTTCGTGCAACCCGCGTCTCACGACGCTGGCTGCGCATTGGGAGCTGCGCTGATAGTCTCTAACGAGATGGGCCGCCCCGCGCCGTGTGAGCGACTGCAGGAGGTCTATTGGGGTCCTGATCTCGGGAGCGAGCGCGCCGTGCAACAGGAACTGAATGCATGGGCCGGACATCTCGAGGTTGAACGCTCTGATGACGTGGCAAGCAGTGCAGCCGACTGGATCGCCAACGGCGCCGTGATCGGCTGGGTGCAGGGTCGTTCGGAGTTTGGGCCACGTGCGCTGGGCAACCGCAGCATTCTTGCCGACCCTCGGCCCGCCGCAAACAAGGACCGGATCAATGCGATGGTCAAGAAGCGCGAAGGCTATCGGCCCTTCGCGCCATCTGTGCTGGAGGAGGATGCGAGCGAATTTTTCGACCTCCCGGACGGTAGGCACGAATTTCCATTCATGAATTTCGTCGTTCGCGTGCGTGACTCAAAGCGCGCCTTGCTCGGTGCCATCACGCACGTCGACGGTACCGCTCGCCTGCAAACAGTATCGCGCAACGCCAATCCCGCGTACTGGGAGGTCATCAATGCGTTCAAGAAGCGCACAGGCACTCCAATTCTGCTCAATACGTCCTTTAACAACAATGCCGAACCGATCGTGGATTCGGTTGCAGACGCGATTGCCACCTTTCTGACGACAGAGCTGGATGGACTTGTGGTCGGGCCCTTCCTGGTAAAAAAGCGGGCTGCAACGCTGCAGGATTGGACTGCGCTTGCGGTTTCGTTGCCGCCCTATGTGTCCCTCCATCAAACCCGCGCTTACAAAGCGCCAGATCGTCGGGAGACTTACTGCGAGATCAGCACGACCCACTTCAGCAGTGACAGTGTACGAATTTCACACGACTTGTTTAATCTGCTGATGCGGATTGAGGGCGAAGCCGTGTTGGGAGATCTCCTCAATACAATTGCGCCGGATCAGGCTAAGCGTGAAGCTCTGATGGAGGGCCTGCGACGGCTGTGGGAGCAGCGCCTCGTTCGATTGCATCCCTCACAAGCTGCTCGCATGGATCAAGACTGCGATCAAACGCTGGACCAGCATAACAGGCTCTCAGCGTGATAGAGGTGCCGCTATCCAAGCTCGGCGAATAAAGGTGTTCATCGACGCCGCCTGCCAGCTCACCGCTGGCAGGCGGTCGACTTCATCACAGGGTTGATTCGTCCACTTCATGTTGGACGACCCGGACGCGCAGAAAAAAGCGCCTGCGGCGGGTCCTTTGTAACCACCATGATGCGGGACCACAGCGACAGGGCGTGCCGGAGACAGTCAATCCGGCCGGCGATGTCGTCGCCGGCGGCGACGGTCTCATTCAGGATCAGCATCGACCAAAGAGCGAGGCCACTGCCGTTATGCTCCGAGATCTGGGGACGGCGGCTTGGCGATCACCGTCTACTCGGCGTTGCCGAACTCACTGCATGCGAGACCGTGACGAAGCCCTTCACATTGCGGGTCGGGACATAGCTGGCTTTCTTGGCGCGCTACCATCGCTAGAGATGCAGACTTCGCCCAACAGCTCCTGCTGGAGCGCGGCTTGGATCTGATGGCAGAATTCTTGCGGAGACGCGGACAAAGTGGGGAGCACTCCAACCTACACACGCGTCACTGGGCTATCAGTGTTGACCGTATAATCTTCGGAATGGCAATGGCATATTTTACAAAGCACGACGGCAATCAAATTATATACCGCAGCTGGGAAGAGCCGGAACAGTCAAGCGCAAGGATGAGAATTTTGGTCCTCAAGCTTGATCATGTCGGCGACTTTTGGATGTCTCTAGGGCCTCTAAAGGACCTTCGTCAGCGTTTTGCGCATGCCCACATTACGCTGGTGGTGGGAAGCTGGAACATCGCTACTGCAAAACAGTTTGACCTCGCCGACGATCACGTTGCTTTTGACTTTTTTCCTCGCAACCCAAAAGTCAAAACGCGCAAAGAAGCCGCGGACATAAGGCCGCTGCTGACCGGCGAGTTTGATCTTGCCATTGATATGCGTGTTCCGGAAGAAACAAGGCCGATCTTGCTTGAAGTTCCCGCCAGGCACCGTGCGGCGATAGTTGATCCGTACAGCATGCATCAGATCGATATTGCGATAGCGCCATTCAATCTGAAACTGCGCAGAACCATTTTCTACAAGCTGGTCCAAAAAATAGGGCTTGCTAACAAAATCCCCCGTAGATGGCTTGATTGGTTCATTGACCGTAAGCAGGTGCGTCTCCAGCATGTGTCAGAAATCCTCCTCTTTCTGGTCGCAAAGGCAGCTGCCTATTTCGAAAGCGGAGCGGGTCACCCACAGAATTCGACTACAGGCAATGCCCCGATTGTCGTGGCTCCGTTCTCCAATTCCAGCCTGCGAGATTGGCCCATTGAAAGTTTTGGCAAAGTTGTCGCTGCTCTTTCGACCCGTGGTGAGGTGGTCCTCGTTGGCCGTGGCGAATGCCTGGAAGCGCTTGAGGAGGTTGCGAAGATGGCTAGGGAACGTGGGGCCGCGAACATTCGGACGGCTGTCGACTTGTCAGAATTGGAATTCAATTGTCTCGTGAATTCGGCCGCGCTCGTCGTTTCGAACAATTCAGGCACCGGCCATGTCGCTGCCCAGCTTGGCCGCCCTACTATCGGCATTTTCACGGCGTCACATCTACCGGAGATTTGGGGGTTTCGAGGTCCCTTGGTCAGCATGCTTATGAGTGTTATTGAATGTCGCGGATGTGGTCTGGACCAAGTGCGGCATTGTCCGGTCAAAGTCCGATGCAAGTTCGACATCACGCCGGATCTCGTGATTGCCGAGGTAAACGCCTTGATGAATCATTGTAAGGGTACGGCACAAGCTTAGTGGCTCGCGGTCACCACAACCGCGATTGCCCAGCCCTTGTCGCTGATTCAATCGCTACAATCATCTAAAGGCCGAAATTCAGAATCGAATCGACTTGTTCGAAGGACCGCAGTGGCGATGTCACATTGGCCGACAGGTGGCATAGAGCGGCGCCTGAGAATGAAAGTGCCGCCGCCCAGCCTTCATAGCCGTTCCTCCTTTGTTGCGTGACGGCCCGAAAGTCGCCATCGCGTCAGATGTTCATCAGGTTCGGGATAGCCGGGGCTCGTCCGGCGACAGTCATGGCAGCGACTTCGCTTCTGGACCCGCTCATCCGGCCGCCAAAAACAAATGCGCTTTCTAAGCCGTAATTGATCCGCCGGAGCTGACCAAAGCCACCTTGCTCTGGGTTGCGGCAATGGCGACTGGGGCGAGAAGCCGAGAAGAACCGATGCGGCGAGAAATCCTGAGACCATCCGCCACGAGACGTCGCCAGGGAACGTAGTATTGCGTTCCGCGTTACACTAACGTATATACGTCCGCAGCACAGGAGCGCGCCATGGCCACCACACCCACCAGGAAGGAAGCACCCGTCTCGATGCGGTTTCGCGACGATGATCTCACCATCATCGACCGCGGCGCGGAGCTGCTCGGCCTGTCGCGCACGGAGTTCATGCGGCGCGCCGCGCTGCACGAGGCGCAGGCGGCCATCCTCAACGAAACCGTCATCCGCGTGTCCCCGGAAGCCTATGACGCCTTCATGCAGGCGATCTCAGCCCCGGCCGCTGCGCCCCCGGCGAAGGCGGCCGAGCGGCTGCGTCGGTCCCCGCCCTGGGACCGCTAGGTGGCGCTTTCAGGCATCGAACTCCTCGACGACGCGCACCGCCTCGACAGCTTCGATTGCGGCAAGCCGGCGCTCAATGCTTGGCTGGCCGGCTTCGCGCGAACGAACCAGGCCCGCGGGTTTACCCGCGTCCTGGTCGTTCACGACGAGGGAACAGTCGTCGGGTATTATGGCCTCGCGCCGGGCGTGATCCAGCCAAATAGCGCACCGCGCGCCATCCGCACCGGACGCCCGCCCGATCCGATCCCCTGCCTGCTGATCGGACAACTCGCCGTCGACCACCGCTATGCCGGACAAGGCGTCGGTAGCGGCTTGGTCAAGGACGCGCTGTATCGCTGCGTCGCCGGCGCCGACATCGTCGGCGGCCGCGCGGTGGTGGTGCGGGCGATCGACGCCGAGGCAGAGCGCTACTGGCAGAGCTGGGGCTTCATTCCCGCGCGGGACAATCCGTCGGTGCTCATGCGCTCGATCCAGGACGTGAGCCTCTGGCTGGCCGACAAAGGCCACTAGCTCCGCGCGCGTAGCGCCTCCGGAAGCGGCAGGTCTGCGCGCGGGCCTGCCGCCGACCGGGCTCTAGTTGCGGCGTCCCGCCGCTCCCCGAGCCGGCTTCGCCGTCTCGGCGTTCGGGTGACCCCTCACGCAGGGCCAGAGGGAGACGGCGGTCAGAGCGAGGGAGCCCTGGAGAGAAGGGAAAGTCATGATGTCGATGATATTCATAGGGGGTTCACGCGAGATATTTGAGCTGATGGAACCTGCCATCGCTCGGATCCGCCCAATCGTTGTTGCCGTGCACGGCGTGCTGATTGGCGACGCGTCTGGAGCCGATGCCGAGGCGCAGGGCCTGCTCGCGGGCTACGGCTACAAACATGTCGGGGTCTTCCATGCGGCCAAGGAACCCCGCAATGATCTGGGCGACTAGGCTGCCTACCGGGTCCCGTCTCCTGAAGGTGCTAGAGGATACTGGATCTACGCCGCCAAAGACCGGGAGATGGCGCGCGCCGATTTTGGGATGATAGTCTGGGACGGCGCATCACCCGGCACGGCCGTCAACGTGCTTCGGCTCGCCATGGCGAACAAGCCGAGGTCATCTACGATCTGGCCAGGGGCAGCATGGCGACTACGCACCATGTCGTAGACTGGTGCGCCATTGCTCCGCGATGCCGGTCCAGACATTCGGCGCGCCAAGCCGAAGCCCGCATGACGCGAGGCGAGCGCCTGGCGTTGCCGGGATGATGGACGCGCGGTCCCGGCGGGTCCAACGCGATAGGCTTGATCCGGCCCCGCGCCCCCAACTCCACTTGTATGAACGGCCGGGGCCGGCCCTTTTCGAAACCGGCTCACCGCCGCGTGGCGTTGTGCAGGATGATTGTCTTGACCCGTCTCGCATCTGAAGCGGGTGCAAGCCTGCCGCACATGCCGCTGCTTGGTCATGCGAGGCATCGCTACCGTGGGGCGTGGCGTTCGCCGATCTCCAAACCGCTGTGCCGCCATACCGAACACGCAAGGCGGTTTAACCGCCAGGCTGCTGTCTGGGTGGAGATCCGCCTGATCTAAAGCGTCACCCACCCGACGGACAACATCTCACGACGCGCCGAGCAGCTTGGCCAAGAATCCGCACTGGCCGATCTCGCGCTGCGTGCGATCGCCTCCTCGATAGCATTGGAGCAACACCTTCTTGAAATCGGCCTCTGCCGGCAATTTTGTCGTAAAGCTCATGGTGGCGACTCCCGCACGCGCGCAGGACAGCCGGCAGATCGCGCATCTTGGCGATCAACCCTGCCATTCGGCCCGTCGTTCTTCTTTATTCCAATGGAGATCGTAATCAGGTCCGGCCGGTCACGGAGTGAAGTGTTCTCCCTTCGAGCAGCCACGTCGGCGCCGCTCAGAATCTTCGACGAGCGCGCCATGACAGCATCGATCTCCGCAAATTCTTGCCAGCAGATCGTCCTCACATCATCATGCCCTTGGCTTCAACCGGGCTGGTGCCCTCCCCTTCCCGGCTTTTTGTCCCGACGCTCGGGTCGCGTCGCCCGGCCCGGTCAAGGCCCGGCGCGATTGGTCGGGTCTCACGCCCAAAGCTGCCTCGGTGCCAGTAGCGGCACCGCATGGCCCCACCCAGGCTTGCGCCAGTAAAGCGTCGGCGAGCCAGCATCCGACGGTGCGTTCGAGCGATCTCATTCGGCGGCCATGATCGCGCACGTCACCATGCTGCAGCGGAAAGCTGCCGAAGCTCGTCTGGCCAGGTCGCTGACCGCCTCGTCGTCGCGGGCGACGACCGAAATCTTCCCCACCGCAGCGAGGTTTCTCCCGTTAGAAGATCCTCAGCGGGATGGGCTGCCAGTTCACGCCCGGCCAACAAGCATCCGGCCCGCGGGACAGACCTCGTCTCCCGGTCGTGTGAGCAGAAGAACATCGCGAAGTGCGGCTTCATCCTCGACGCCGCGAGCCTGCTCGCTATACCGCCCTAGGCGCTGTCACCAGGCGCCAGCCCACCTTTCTAGCTGGCGGACCATCTCATCGAGCGCGCCGATGGCCGCACGGTCAGTGATTGCAATGTCCTCAATGCGCCGCAACTGTTTGGGTCGGGGGCAGCCCTGCGCAACCAGGCCGGCACCGCCGTCGTCGGCGCGGCTTCCGTGGCACCGGGAAGAGTGCCGTGGTGGCGCAGGAGGGTTTTGGCTCAGAATCATGGAACACGATGAATCATCGCGGCGCTTTTTGTATAGCGAACGATAAGTCTTGCACGACCAGCCATTTATCCCTCGCCAAATCAATGCCGCGGGCGCAGGCGAACTCCGTCCGGACTAAGTTCAACGCGGGCAAAAGAAGTTGTGTAGGCCATGTCACGAAATGCTTGGTCCGCTTCTCTGCCGGCCGATGGTCCATGAAATCCCCTCCCCACCCACGACACCAGACACCTCCTTGCCAATATGCCGATCAAGTACTGGCCTCCATGGTACCAGCATGAACTCACGCGCCTTCTCGACTATCACGTACTTGCCGCTGGCAAGGTCGATCGAGCGGCGCAATCGACCCTCTATTCGATCACCAGGCTGCGCTTCGGAATACGAGAGTCCGAGTTCGTCAGACAGTTGACCGGCAACACGGTTCAGCTCACGTTGACGCAGGATCGAAAGCATGTTGGCGCGATAGACGATCCGGTCCTGCTCTTCCCGAGCAAGACCTTGCGCAATCAGCCACTGCCGTCGGCGGCCTTGCGCCTCTCGGACATCGCGGCCGAAACCAGAGCTGTGCAAGGCCTCCGGTGTGTCGGAAACCAGCTCTCGATCGAGCCAGGTGGCGCCGTCGAAGCTGACTTGTTGTTCCAGCGGCGTCGATGAGAGCTTGTCAACCGTGACAGGCTCGGCCCCGGCCCGCTGACGCTCGTAGTCAGACACACGGTCGAGATGATCCGGTGCGACGATCCAGGTGCCGTCCGGCTCGCGCTCGACACGACCGGTCGCCCGGCGGATCGCCTCCAGTCGCCGCACGTGCGTTTCGGCAAAGCGTTCGGTGGCCGACGGGTCATGCTTGAGATGGATATCGATGCTGTAGCGCCCGTCATGGGCCGTGGCGATCTCGGCAATTGTGCGGTCGACTTGCCTTGGCCCGGTGTCCCTCGGCGTGACCCGCACTATGCAGCCCTCTGGCGTCGGTTGGGTTGCCTCGCCTTTGCCGATATCAACATAGTGGCTTTTGCCGTCCACGGCGTCGACGACGAGGTAATGGCGGTCAGTGATTTCGTCGGCCAGGCCGCGCGCAACGATGCAGCCGACGACAGGCTGCATCTGCTCTGCAGATCGATCATGGATAACATAGTCGGCGGCACTGCGGGCGAGCCCCTTGCCGGTCAGTTCGCGGTGCATGGTCTTGATGATGTCGCCCCGCTCGCCGATGCGGCGCAGCGTCGCTTCAAGCTCGCCATCAAGGCGCCAGCGGCCCGAGCCGACTTCCTCAGCCAGACCCATCCGCTCGAGCTTGCGCAGGCGGCCCTGGTGCAGCGTCTGGCGAAACGTGTCTCGGCTGGCCGGTGAGACATGCCCATCATGGTCGCGCATGCGGAGCAGCTGCCGATCGATGCTGGTGAAGCGTTCCCGCTCCATTTCCTGGCGCAGGCGTTGCTCGATCTCGCGGTCCGTTCTCGGGCCAAGGTCGAGGCTGACCAGCTCGGCCGCCCGTTCACGGATTCCAGACGAGATGTAGTCTCGCGCGATGACAAGATTTTCGCCGCGGTCGTCCTTGCCGCGGACGATAATATGGGTATGCGGATGACCAGTGTTGAAATGATCGACAGCGACCCAGTCGAGCTTGGTGCCGAGGTCTTCTTCCATCTGCGCCATGAGGCGCCGCGTGAGCGGCTTGAGGTCGTCATACTCGATGCCGTCTTCAGGTGCGACGATGAAGCGGAACTGATGCCGGTCCCCATCGGCACGATCGATGAAGGCCTTGCCATCAACGCTGTCGCTGTCGGCGCTATAGAGCTCGCCAGGCTCGCCTTCGCGGGTGACGCCGTCGCGCTGGAGGTAGCGAAGGTGTGCACGTGCCCCGTCAACACCCTTGCCAGCCAGCTTGACGATACGCGCCTTGACGACGGCGCGCCGCTGCCGAAACGCCGCGTGGGGGTCGCGCGCTCTGAGAACGGCGGCAGCAGCCCCGCCGCGCCCCGCCCGGCTTCCGATGAAGCGGCCACGGCGACCGCTGCCGCCGCCGGCTCGGTTGATCGCGGCGCGGATCTGGCCGACGAAACGCTTGCCTGCCTTCGAGCCGCGCGATCCGATTTTGCCCAGGCTCGGCTTGAACTCTTCATCCTGCATTGAGCCTCCTAGTAATCTTGAGAAAAATCAAATCTTTGTCGGCAGAAGCTCTCCTGACGCTGAAGGCAGCCTCCATGAAAAACGATGTGCAGACAAAGACTTCGCCGCCTCCAGGAGGCGATGCCTTTATCTTGCCTTCCGCGGACCTGCCTCCCTGCCCCGCCCGACCCACGGTACCCCTGCCCTCACCTGCGATCCGGCCGGCCTGACCTTGCTCGCTCCGATCCGAGCGGCACCACAATTTGGCCATTCGGATCGGTCGCGGAAACACCGTTTCGCAGGAAAAACAGCGACTGCCCGGACGGGATTTCCGGCGCTTTTCCGGAACGGGATTTGCCGGTGAACGCGTCCATGTCGGCGGCCGAGATCCCCGCCGCCTTGAGCTCTTCCAGATACGAAACCGTCTCGCTGGGCAGCGGTCGCCCACGCTGCAAATGCTGTTCGTAGCGGTCCGGCCCAGCGTTATAGGCGGCAAACAGGCCGGGAAAGCCGAAGCGGTCATACATGGCGCGCAGATAGGCAGTGCCTGCCAGAATGTTGTCGCGAGGGTCGTGCGGATCGGCCCCCAGGCCAAGCTCTGCGCGCATCTCCTCATAGGTGCCGGGCATCACCTGCATGAGGCCAATGGCGCCGGCGTGTGACGCGATCGGCCGTCCGTCCACCATTGTCTGCCCCCGGCTTTCGGCATCCATGACGGCATAAATCCAGGGCTGTGGAATGCTGAATCGCCGGCTTGCTTCGGCCACCAAGGGCTGCCATCGTTGGAGCTGCGGACCACGGGAGATGGCGGCCGGCTGAGCGTCGGTCGCGGCGGAACAGGCGCATGGCGCTATCGCGACCATGCCCAGCATCAGGAGGGTTACTCGGTCCATAGCGGCACGAGCCTCCCGGCAATATTTTCGGCCGGCACCGGCCCGAAATAGCGGCTGTCGAAGGAGTGATTTCTATCGTTGCCGAGCAGGAAAAACTCGTCGGCGGCGAGCTTGCGGCAGGCATTCCACCAAGGCAGCGGACGGTGCTGCGTGTCGGTTGCCAGCCGGCGCGCGACGATCTCGCCGCCGATGATGATGGCGTCGCCGAAGGCGCAGACATGCTCGCCAGGCAGCGCGGCAAGGCGCTTGACCAGCGGCACATTGCTGGGCAGATAGAAGCGTTCGGCGGCGAGATCGGCGACCGGTTTTGGCGGGCGGACGAGCACCAGATCGCCACGAGCCGGTGATCCGGACGCGACGCGATAGAGGCCGACCGGCGCACTGGCCGAGGCGTTCCAGACCAGCCAGGGCGATGGGTTGTCGAAAGCGGCGAAGCCGATCAGGCCGAGGCCTATTGTGGCCACGGCGATCGTCTTGCGCGCCCGAATGCGCCGCAGATGGCTGCCGATCAGACGGATAGTGGGACGCCGGCTCATGAGCGGCCTCCCGCACCGGCCGAGCCGGAATCGTGGCCGCCATCCTCGGGCCTGGTTTCCTGCGCGCGCCCTTTCGACCAGTCGTCGAGCTCGTCGATGTGATACCGAACATAGCGGCCGTGCTTGCGGAATTGCGGGCCACCGCCTTTGAGCCGCATCTTCTCCAGCGTGCGCTGGGACAGCCCGATATAGAAGGCGGCCTGCGCGGTGTTGAGAAACGGACTGCCCTTCTTGGCACGGGCCGCGCGTTCGTTTTCGTCGTCCATGATGATCCTCGTTTCGCTACGGACAAGCGAAGGCGAGGATCGGCGAGCGAGATCGTTTTGGGGACGGGCGAAGAGTGGGGGGCGAGTTTTCGCCGCCCCTTCTTGAGAAGAGCCCCGCGCCGGTTGCGGCGCGGGGCTCGAGGCAGGCGGTTCAGTCGACCGGGTTCCAGATGATGGCGTATGTGTCGTCGTCATCCTGGCCGGCGGCGCGGCCGAGATTGGCGTAGAGCTTGCGCGGGCCGAACTCCGGGGCGGCAATCGACAGGCTCACATAGTCCTTGCCGGAGGTCTCGCCGGTGCGGATCCAGCCGGCCCCTACTTCGACCCCTTGCGTCAGCACCCGGAAGTCGGGATGGGTGTCGGCGCTCTTTGCCTGATTGGGCACGATGTCGATGTCGGCGCGGACGCTGAGCGTCTTGAGCTGGCCCTTGTAGCCGCCGTTTTCCTGTTTGGTGACGTATCCGATCGCGGTCATTTTCAGTCTCCTTTGGTGCTCGCCGGGGACCATTCCCCTGCGATGGCGGACCGTGATGGGCGCGTCCGGACCGCCGGAACCGGGACGGCCGCAGCGATAGCGGAGGACCCGAGCGGGCAGCTTTTTTGAAGCGAAGCGGCGCGAGGAAGCCGCCGCAGGCGGCGGGGAAAAAAGCTGCTGGCGAGGGTTTCGGGCGGGCCGGATCCGCCCATAGGTCGTCAAGCCAGCCGCAGGGGAATGGTCCTGAGACACCATGGAGACAGGTGGCGCGATCGGTGGCACAAGAGCGTGCGGCAATGCAGGGGGCTGGCTGCGCGGGCTCTGTCGGGAACCGGATCGGACAATTGGCCCCATGCGCCTGGCGCCTCGGCAAGCAAACCCGGCGTGGTGCAGGGCTGCCGAGATGGGCGCGAGTTGGCGCCGGGATTTCTCGCGCGCGGCACTGGCTCGACAAGACGACCGATCGGCAGCCGGTGCGGCCCGGAGCGGCGCGCGCGACCTGAGCGGCGGCACTCGAAAGAACCGCCGCTCGGGCCCTGATCGACTATTCGCGCGCGAACAGCGGCTGCACTTGTGTCCACTGATCGGCGGTGCGGAAACCGCCGCGGCTGGTGTAGCTTTCGGCGGGGAATTTCATCCAGCGCGGCAGCCAGGTCTCGAGCCTGAGGCGGCCATTCTCGCCCGCAAGGAAGTCACGGATGATCTTCTTTTGCGTCTTGACCTTCTCGGCGACATTGCCATCCGCGACCAGCTTGCCGCCGACCTCGGCCAGCATCGAATTGGCGATTTCCTTGTCGCGCAAGAGGTCGAAGAAGGCGTCGTCCGGTTGCCACCATGCGCCCATATCGACATTCAGATCGTTGCCGAGCGCCTCGATGACGGCGCTGCCGGCTGCAAGCGTCTCGGCCATGACAAGGGTGAGAACGCGCATGACATCGTCGTCGCACAGCGCCAAGAGGCGCGCGAAGACGCCGGCGATAGCAAAGGCGTCGCCATTGCCGCCGGCGACCACGCCATCCTCATCCGGTGATCCGAGCAGGGCCAACACCTCGCGCCGCTTTTTGCCGAATGCAGCTTCGGCCTTGCAGCCGGCAAGGCTGGCAGTCACCGTTTCGTTGACTGCTCGCTGTGGCTCACGGCGCACCTGCCACAGGCCGGAACCGGTGATGGCGTGCGCCACCACGAGGCGCAGCGCCACGGCGGGATGGTCGAGCATGGCCGCGCGCACGGCGGCATGGCGATGCAGATCGACATAGTTCTGCATCGGGCCGGTGAGTTCAGGGCGCGGCGGCTTGGCGGCTGTTTCTTCTTGCTCGCCGCCCTCGCGGGCGCGGCGGGCTTGCTTGCGTGACAGCCAGCCCTCGTGACACTCGACCTCGCCGCGATGCGTGACCGCGATGAAGACCTTGCCGCCCTTCTTCTTCGGGGTCTTCTCGTGGTCCCATGGGTGGAAATACTGGCCCGGCTCCAGCAGCACCACCTCGCTCCAGCCGTCGTTGAGATAGGTGTCGCGTCTGGCGGCAATCGCTTCGTTCTGCTTTTGCCAGAACAGGTCGGCATCGGCGAAATAGCTGTCATCGCCGAACAGGTCCGAGGTGATCAGGCCGGGATATTCGTCGATGGCAAACAGCGCCACCTTGGTGGAAATCGACTGGCCGCCGAACAGCCATTGCTTCAATTGAAAGCCACGCGGCGCGTATTGATCGGGATCGGCAGACAGAGCCAGCCAGTCCTTCTGCTGCGCCTTGGACGCCATGGTGAGATGGCGCACCGTCTCGGTATCGATCTCCTCGCGCCGGTAGGCTTCGCGGATTTTGGGCAAGAGGTCGCCAAGCGCCAGAATGCGTTTGACCTTCAGGTCAGTGATGCCGAAGGTCGCAGCGATATCGGGAACGGTGCGGCCTTGCCTGACGAGCCGCGAAAACGTCTCCCATTGCGAGACTTCGTCAGGATCGAGGCGGGCGAGGTTTTCGATCAGCGAGGCTTCCAGCGCATCGGCGTCGTCACTGTCCTCCATGATGGCGCAGGGCAAGGGATCGCCTTCGCCGCGCTCGTCGGCAAGCGATTTCGCGGCGAAATAGCGCCGCCTGCCGGCGACGATCTCGAAGGTTTCCGGCTGGCCGTTCGGCCGCACAAGGAGAGGCACCAGCACGCCGCGCGCACGCACGGATGGCAAGATGTCGGAAATGTCGGGCGCGCGTTTTCCATGGCGCATGTTGAGCGCGGAAATGTTGAGCTGATCCAAGGGGATGTGGGCAAGCTGCATGGTTACTCTCCTTCGCTTTGGTTGAGGTTGTCCCCCCGCAGAGGCCGAAGGCCGGCGCGGCGGGACGGTTTTTGCGCCTATCGGCGCTGCTGTTCCGCCGTGTCGGGCGGAAGCTCGGAATGGGGCTTTGAAAGGGCGTCTGCTGCCTGCCGCAGAAGTCGCTCGGCCTCGGTGATGTGGCCGCAAATGCGGGCGGCTTCGGCATAGACGGAGAGCGTAAAGCGCGCCTGGAAATGCAGGTCGCGCTCGATGCCGAGGCCAAGCGGACCTTTTACGGATGCAAGCTCGGCCAGACTGACGCTGCCGAGTTCGGGGAAGCCGAAGCCGAGATCGCAAAGGCCGAACAGCGTGTCGCCATCGGCGTCGAGTTCGCT
Source organism: Mesorhizobium sp. M1334 (assembly GCF_040317995.1). NCBI lineage: Bacteria > Pseudomonadati > Pseudomonadota > Alphaproteobacteria > Hyphomicrobiales > Phyllobacteriaceae > Mesorhizobium > Mesorhizobium sp. M1334. The sequence continues at coordinate 72,773 of NZ_JAMYLM010000015.1, read as the reverse complement.
CAGAAGCCACGTCGCGGCACCTGTGGGATTAAACAGTTTCACAACGGGAAAATGGTCGATGTCGGCGTCGGCGGCGCCATTGGCGAGCAGTCGTGCGCGCAGCGGATCGGTGATCAGGATCATGGAAAGACTCCTTGTCCGAACAGGTCGAGTTGATTTCTGCTGGCTTCATCGAAGAGGCCGATATCGAGCGGCTTTTGCGCCGCGCGCGGACACATCGGCGTCCATCAGGAGGGTGAGCCGATCGCGCGTGGTGATCGGCCGGACACCGGGAATGAGCATCTGCTCGCCTTGCGGCGTCGGCTCGCTCGCGGTCAGTTGAGGATCGCGCATCGTCATGCCGCAATCCCTTCCTGCGCCTCGCCTTCGGCATCGGCCTGAAGGCCAAACAGGAAATCGGCGGCCTTGGAGGCAAGACTGGCGGCACGGAAGATGGCGCGGTTGTCCTCGCGCAGCACCTTCAGCCATGAGCCGATGTAATCGGCATGACGCACGGTCGGCTCGATACCGAGATTGCTGCAGACGAAGGCGGCAGTGATTTCGGCGACCAATTCTTCACGCGCGTAAGCCTTGGAGCCGAACGAGCCGGAGAGGTCGCGAGCAAGCCGCGTCGGGTGGCCGGTCCAGTGGCCAAGCTCGTGAAAGCAGGTCCGGTAATAGTCGATCTGGTGATGGAACGCCGGCTGCGGCGGCACCTGAATGTGGTCGCTGCCCGGCATGTAGAAAGCGCGATCGCCGCCGATCCTGAAATCCGCACCGCTGGCGCGAATGAGCGTCTCGGCCTGCGGCACGATCTCGCACTGAGGCAGCGGCTCGGCGGCGGCATAGAGGTCTTCCGGAAGATTATCGCACTGCGCGACATTGAAGACGGTGAAGCGCTTCAAAAAAGGCACGGCCTGTGGTTCATCGCCCTCGTGGCGTGCGCGCTCCTTCTCGTCCTTGGGGACAAAGCGGTCGGCATGCACGATGGTCGTGCCGCGCTCGCCCTTCCTGACATTGCCGCCAAGGACGAGCGCCTGCCGGAAGGTGAGCCAGTTCTGGCTGGGATAGCTGCGCTCGATGACCGCGCCCCACAGGATGAGGATATTGATGCCGGAATAGGTGCGCCCAGAGGATGCATTCCTCGGCAGGCCAAGGCCTGCCTTTGCGCTGCCCCATGGCTTGACCCATGGCACGGTGCCGCGCTCCAGTTCGGCAATGATGCGGTCGGTGATCTCCTGATAAAGGCTGGCGCCCGGGCGCCCGCCCTTGCCTGCGCCAGCCTCTGTGCTGGCACAACGCTTGCTGTTTGCATGCATCGTCTCATCCTCCGCTCGCCAATCGCCGCGCCTTTCCCCGGAAGCGGGGTGGGCGGCGAGTCGCGACCGGAAAGGCCCGCCGTGGTAGGCGGACCGCATCCGAAGGACCGGAACGAAGAGGAGGACCCTGAGCGGCACGCGAAGGGTTGCGGGCTGCCGCGGCGGGCCTAGAAGGGAGTGCCGCCCACCCCGCGCCACCGGGAAAGGCCAACAGACAAACCGCGCCGCCCGCAAGGGCGGCGGCCGTCTCAGCCCGAAGGGCTGCCCACGCCAAGGGGCGAAGCCGAATGGCCGAGACCGCCTGAGCTTGCCGAAGAAAAGCGGGCTCGGTTCACGAGCACCTGGTGCGCGTCGTCAGGCGCGCGGGCGCCCGCCAGGACGGCAGGCTGGACAGATTTTTCGAACGGATCGCGATAAATACTTCAAATGAATGCTGCACCGAAAACATGTGCGATGCAGCATTTTCGCAAGCATTTACCACGGACGCTCAGACCCGAGACTTCCGCCACCCAGCCTTGCGCGCGGCTTCCTCCGAACAAAACCAGCGCTCGCCTTTCAACAGGTTGATGCGCGTCTCCCAGTAATATTCCTGTCCGGGAACATGATAGATGCGCTCGCCCGTGTTATAGCTGATATTGGCTTTGATGTTGCAGCCGAGAGCGGCAGGGCCGATTTCGAAGGCAAGAAAGCCAGCCAGGATTGTTCCACCAGCAACGATCTTTGCCCACAACGGAACGTCGTTCGAACGATGGCGCTCGCCATACCTGCGACGGTTGTACCGATTGTCCTGATAGCGATGGTTGCCCACGCCCCTTCCCTCCGAAGAGAGAGTGCGACGTTTGCGGCCTAGAGTCTACAAGTCGGGTCTAATTCACCGGTCCTGTTCCGAACCATTGAATGAACGGCGCATCCTTCCCCGTGATATCCTTCACCGTCTTTAACAGCGCTTCATGGGTGCGCTGGAGAGCCAGGTAATGGTTGCTGGTAGGTGATAGAAGCGGCTGGACGATGCTCTTGTGCAGCCGTTCCGCCTCCGCCAGAAAGCGCTCGATTTCAGCCTGTGAAAGCTGCTTGGAAAGTTTGGTCCTAGCCATTGCGATCTCCGTTGAGGAATCGCCCCACCTAGGATTATCATCCTATATCGGCATGGGTTGGTAAAGACCCACCCGCAGCGGAATGGCAGCTTGCCGAAGAAAAGCACGCTCGGTTCACGGCACCGGCGCGAGCCGTTAGACGCGCAGGCGCCCGTTAGCCCGCAGGCTGGACAGAATCTCGCACGGATCAGCGTCAAGCGCCGCAGTTAAGTCGAGAAACTCGATGACATCGAGACGCCGCTCTCCACCCTCGTACTTGGCCACGAAGGATTGGGGACGATCAAGCTTCTCGGCCACCTGCGCCTGAGTCAGGCCTTTGGCCTTGCGCAGGGAAACCAGCTGGGCCAGAAACCGCTGGTGGCGGGGCGAGCGAAGAGATTTGGGCATGTAGGCGAACCGGTCGGGTAAAGACCGGATCAGCGACTAATCCCGGTTTCGGATTATCCCATTTTGGGATATGCTGCGTTGCATCCAGCGCTCAACAGCCGAGGCTCGCAACAGGCATGAATCGATCAATGGGAACAGATGAGACTCGAAACTCAACTCTGTGCGACGAAGTCCCCTGGTCGGAGAACCTGACGGCCTACGATAGGCAGCATTTCACGATCTACCTGCGGATCCTGGATGCCTGCGCCGACAATGCCAGCGAAGAGGAGATGGCCGATCTCATTCTAGGCATCGACCCGGCCCTTGAACCGGTCCGCGCCCGCAAGGCTCTTCGCAGCCATATCGACCGGGCGAACTGGATGGTGACGACCGGCTACAAGGAACTGTTCGCCGGCTGACGCACAGCACGGATTGTCATGCTCTTCAAACAAGGAAGTTCAGATACCCGTCACTCATGAGCGCACGGCCGCGAGAGACGGCGCGGCGGGAGCGGTCACAACTGCTTCGCGTGCTGTTTGACTGCCATTTCCAGTGCTTGGCTCAGAGGCACAGCCTTGGAGAACAGGTAGCCTTGAGCGGTTCGGCAGCCAAGCTTGTGCAGGGTTTGCCGATCCGCCTCTGTTTCGACGCCCTCGGCCATGACCTCGATCCCGAGCATGTTACCGAGATCGATGACCGATTTGACAAGCAGTCGGTCCTCTCGGGACTTGGCCAAGCCGCGAATGAAGCCCTGGTCTATTTTGACCTTGCGTATCCGACTGTCCTTGAGCGATGCCAACGTAGAAAAGCCGGTGCCGAAGTCATCGAGCGCGATGGAAATGCCCGCATGTGAAAGCCGTCCGAGCTTTTCATCCACTCTGTCCGGGTCCACCGGGGATTCTTCGGTAATCTCGATTTCGAACATCGTTGCAGGGAGGCCTTTTGCCGCCAGACCATCCAAAACCATGTCGTCGATATCGCCGGCTTCCAGTTCGCGCGGCGAAACATTCATCGCCACACGGAAATCACGACAGTCAGCTTTCACCAAGCCGTCGATAAAAGCACAACAGTCGGCGAATACGGTTTGCGTCAGCAGCTGAAGCATTCCGGTTTCGCGTGCAGCTGTGATGATTTCGGGTGGAGAGATGGCACCATGAATCGGATGGGACCACCTCAGCAAGGCTTCAAAACCGACCACGGCCTCGGTGTCGAGTTTCACGATCGGCTGGAACCAAGGTTGCAAGCTTCTCGTCTTTATCGCCGAATGAAGGTCCCGTTCGACGGACTGGCGGCGTTGCAGTTCCCTGTCGAGTTCGGCATCGAACAGGCAAAATTCGTTCCTGCCACGACGCTTGGCCGTATAAAGGGCGATGTCCGCCCGCAACAACATTTCGGTCAGGCCCGGGCTTTCCGCCAGGTATATTCCTATCGATGCCCCGACACGGACGGACGCGACCTCGATATAGGGTCGGGCAATTTTGGCTATGATATTGGAGGCGAGATCACTGGCAGAAAGCGAAACCCTCGTTGAGGGAAAAAACAGCACGAATTCGTCGCCGCCGATACGAGCGAGCGTTGAGCCTTCCGGTGCTTCCTCCTCTATGCGGCGGGCGATCCTGACAAGCAGTTCATCACCGGTCCTGTGACCGTAGGTATCGTTGACGGATTTGAACCCGTCCAGATCAACCAGCATTGCCACGAAGGGGCCATCCGCGGTCTCGAAACGTCCGATTGCGTGTTCGAGGCCACGCCTGTTGAGAAGGGCCGTCAGGTGGTCCTGCCTGGAACTGGCCTTCATCTCCGCCGCAAGCCGCTCGGCCTCATGCCTCAGGCGGCTCGCTTCGCGGAACCGTGCTTGCCCAACAAACGAAGCTCGAACCAAGCCGCCCATGAAGAGCAGAACGGTAAAAGCCAGAATGTAGTCTTCAAAATTGCCTTTCGCCAAAAGGCAAGCCACCGTGATGAGGAGCGGAGGTGTGATGAAGTTGGTCGCCGCCGCGGCATACGAACTGCCGTATGTAACCGCACCAGCTGAAATGCCCGCCAGAATGACCAGATGCAGAGGTGCTTGAGGTGTCGTGTATCCAACAGTCAGGACGGCCAGGAAGGACCAGGCAAACCCTGCCAGAAGAGCAAGGATGCCAAACCAGCGAAGCCGCGGCAAAACCCCCACTAATCCGTCATGGCGCCCCGTTTCCTTTAGCTGATAACGCGCGAGTGCAAGGCGGGCGGCATTTATCGCATTGACGACCAGGAACCAGATTGCAGCTGCAAAGCCGCTGCCAGAAAGGGCGTGCACCGCCCAAATCAGGCCTGACAGGATAGCGCTTATCGGCATCGACACGAAGAGGCCGGCCCTCAGGTCAGCAAGCTGATCCTGACGGATTTTGGCCTCCAGCGTGTCTTCATTCTTCGGGGCCATGGACGGACCAGCTTGCTCCCATCGTTGTTCGCGAGGACAAGCCTACGCAGGCCCACTGAAGGACGGGTTAACTATCCAGCGGGGATAACCAGTGTGCTCACCATGTCTTCGGGGCGCACGTCTGCCTCTTGGCCTTGCCGTCTGACCATCGAGCTCTTGCCCGCACGCGTGCCTTGATCCGAATCATCCCAGGATCGGCAACGTCACCATGGAAGCAGCCCTACCAACGGCATCAACGCGCCCGGCGAGACAAAAGGAAGCCGGGCCGAGATAGCGTTCCAGAGCGGCAGCGCTGCCTGCGATTCACCGCCTGAGCATGGCCGAAATGCCAAGGCGGATAAAGGGAAGATATTGGGCAAAGCGAAGCCCTGCATGTCTTGCAAGCCGTGCCGCCGGGTGCTCGCCTGAGTAGAGAGCGACAAGTGCATTCGTAGCATGATAGAGCGGTGCCGCCGACAGACGCAGCCGGCTTTCGTATCTGCCGAGTATGTCGGGATCAGCAATGTCGCGGCGCTCGCGACATGCCGCCAGGATTCTATCGGCGAGTTGCTTCTGGCCACTGAGGCCGATGTTGAAGCCATGCGCGGTCACCGGGTGCATGCCGAGGGCAGCATCGCCGATCAGTGCCGCACTCGGAGCCCAGAACTTGTGCGCCCAGGTCGTGACCAGCGGATAGGCATGGCGGGTGCTTGCCAAGGTCATCTCTCCGAAGCGTCCTCGACACCGGCTCGTCGATTCCATGAGGAACAAATCGTCGTCGAGAGCAAGCAGTCTGTCGGCCTCGCTTGAGCGCAAAGTGAGAAGCAGCGACGACACGCCTTCCATGAGCGGCAACATCGCTATCGTCTGATGGTGATCGAACCATTCGACCGCGATCTGGTGATGGGCGCGCTCGTGCCTCACCCGGCAAATCAGCATGGAGTTGCCAAGCCGATTGATGTCGGCGCCAATGCCGAGCAGGTCGCGCGTCGCGGACAAACGCGAATCCGCTGCAACGAGCAGCCGAGCGGCCAATTGCCTGCCATCAGAGAGCGTTATGACTGCTTCTTTGTGGCTGGTTGTTGCATTGACGACCGAGCGGCCGCACAGCAGCTGGGCATGATCCTGGAAGTGGACAAGCTTGAACAGGGCGTCGCGGATCCGACAATTTGGGACCAGAATTCCGAGTGGTTCCCCAGATCCGCTGGGAGAATCGAAGCTCAGGGCGAAAGGGCTCGATCCGTTGAGCACGCGCGCGCCTTGTAGCGGTGATTTGTCCGAAGCGGGGATGGCATCCCAGGCGCCGAGCTCGCGAAGGATTCCAACCGATGCGTGGGTCAGCGCGATCTCGCGACCGTCGAAAGCCGGATTCGCCAGGCTTTCGAGCGACTGCCGTTCAACCACTGCCACCTTGAGTCGGCTCTGGGCAAGCGACGCGGCGAAGGAAAGTCCGACCGGCCCGGCTCCGACCACAATAACGTCGAATCTATCGACAGAGCCGGCCATCAGCGTGCCGCCATTGCGTCGGCTATCTGCGACGAAGGGCACTGGAACGCATCGCAATCGATCCACGGTTTGCGGCTCATCTCCCCAAGCGTCTCCACGCGACCTAACCGTCCGTTAGACATCCGTTCTCCGTTCAAAAATGCTCAATGAAACCATGCCTATGAAGAGATAACCCTGATGTGGATCAACCAGGCTCGATAAACGCGGCAACGGCGGGTTCACGGTCGACTGGTCGACCGCCACGCCATGGTCTGGTCAGGTCATCATGGAATGGCCGGCTTCCCGTTCGGTGCGGCCCTTTCCTGGCCGAAAGTTCGGCAACGTATTCTGGCTGATCCGTTCGCACCCGTCGCGCGCCGAAATCGGCATGACGCGAAGCAACCGCGGAAAATATTCGAGCGAGTCCTCGCAGGGCAGGCTGGGTCAACTGCGTTGCTCGTCGCGGTCGATCAGGATCCGCTCGGCGGCGCCATCGAGATCTTCATATTGGCCGCTCCTCAAGGCCCACAGGAACCCCGCCAGCCCAAGCGCTCCGAGGAACAGGGCCACAGGTATGAGGTAGGCGAGCGTCGTCATGAGGATTGTGCCAGTGCGCCAATGTCCGAGCGCCTGTCATGTCGGGCATCTTGCACCGATGCATTTGACACGAAACCTTGCAGACGTAGCGCATTGCCGATGACCAGGAGGGACGAGGCGGACATCGCGACCGCCGCGATCAGTGGCGTAACGTGCCCCAGAATGGCGACCGGCACGGCGATGCCATTGTAAACGATCGCGATGGCGATGTTCTGCCGGATCAGCCGTCCGGCCTTCCGCGAAATGTCTAAAGCAAGTGGGACCGCCAGAAGACTTTTACGCAGGAACACGAAATCCGCGGCGTTGCGACCGATATCCGCCGCCGTGGCCGGAGCGATCGAAACGTGTGCGGCGCCCAATGCAGGCGTGTCGTTGAGCCCATCGCCGACCATCAGCACCTTGTGGCCAGTTCGCGTCAATGCTTCGATGTGTTCGACCTTCCCGGAGGGAAGCAACGAGGGAACGAAGCGCTCGACGCCCAGTGCTTCCGCGACTTCGCCGCAGGCAGCCTCTGTGTCGCCCGACAGCATCTCCACCGACACGCCGGCGCCGTTCAGTTGCTCGATGGCCGCCTTGGCATCGGCACGCAGCTCATCCTCGAAATCGAAAGTCGCGACAATGACCCCGTCCTTCGTCAGAACGGTTCCGCCATAGCCTTGTTTGCCTTCGCCGCCGATCCGAGCTTTCCACTCACGCCATCCGCGGCGACCCAGCCGCCAGGTACTGCCCTCGCCGATGGCTTCGATGCCGAAGCCCGGATGCTCGCTGACGGACGCGAGTTTCGGCTGGCCGGCAAAGGCTGCATTGCCAGCGATTGCCTTCGAAAAGGGATGGCGGGAATGCGCTGCCATCTCGGCCGCCATGGCGAGCATCGTCGGATCGATGGACGGCGCATTGATCAGCCTGGGCAGTCCGAGCGTAAGCGTGCCGGTTTTGTCGAACAATGCCGTGTCGATCCCGGCCAGGCGCTCAATGGCGGAGCCGTCCCTGACCATGACGCCGCTTTCAAACAGCCGCCGCGCAGCGACCACCTGCACGATCGGCACGGCGAGACCGAGCGCACACGGGCATGTAATGATCAAAACGGCGATTGCGATTGTTATTGCCCGGTGCCAGTCGCCGGTCGCCGCCATCCAGCCGAGGAACGTCACAAAGGCGGTGAGGTGGACCACGGGGGCATAGAGCGCGGAGACGCGATCGGCGATCCTGCGATGGCGGGCGCGGCCGCCCTCTGCCGCTTCCATCAGCCGAACGATTTCGGCCAGGAATGAATCCTTCGCGGCGGCCGTCGCCTCGATGGTCAGCGGACCGGTGAGATTGAGTGTACCGGCCTGGACCTGCGCCCCCGGGCCCACCGTTCTGGGCGTGCTTTCCCCGGAAACCAGGGAACAGTCGAGATCCGATGCCCCGCCAATGATCCTGCCGTCGATGGGCACCCTCTCGCCAGCCGCAATCAAGAGCTCCATTCCTGGTTCGATCTCGCCAACCGGCAAGTAGTCGCGCGAACCATCCTCGCGCAGCACCATGGCGCCGCGCGCCGCCAGCCGAGCCAGTCCGTTTACGGCCGTCCGTGCCCGTTCCCGCATCACGTGATCCAGCGTGCGGCCGATCAGCAGAAAGAACAGCAGCGACACCGACGCGTCGAAATAAGCATGGTCGCCATGGTTGATCGTCTCGTAGAGGCTCATGGCGTAAGCGAGCGATACCCCGACCGCGATCGGCACGTCCATGTTCATGCGGCTGTGGCGCAGCGCATTCCAGGCCGAGCGAAAATAGATGCCGCCGGCGAAAGCGAGCGCAGGAATGGCAATCAAGGCCGAGACCCAATGGAACAGGTCGCGGGTCGCGCCTTGCGCGCCGGACCAGACGGAGACTGATAGCAGCATGATGTTGCCCGCCGCAAAGCCGGCGACCGCGACGGCGCGGATCAGTTCCGAGAGCGTCCTGTCCTTCCCGTCAGCCTCGGGATCGAACAGGTGCGCGCCATAGCCCAGCCGTCCAAGTGTGGCGACGAATGGCGGAACCTCGTCGCCGCGCCACCGGACCGAAACACGTTTCGTTGAAAGATTGACACGAGCGCCTTCGACGCGATCCAGCTTACCGATCGCCGTCTCGATCGTCTGGATGCAGGCGGCACAATGCACGGCCGGCACCGAGAGGTCGGTCTGGCGAAGATTTTCGCCGATCGAGCGGCTCGCCAGTCTGATTTCCTGGCCAGAAGGCAGGACCAGTGTGACCTTTTCCAGGTCCAATGCCATTTCGGCGCCTGGCGCGCAGCAGCTCATTGCAGCGCCCCGTGGGAAATCATGATCCGGCGAACGTCGCGATGGGGTTCCGCAAGGCTCGCATCGGCGTCGATTTCGACGATCCAGACGCCATCCGTGGGCATGTGGTGCGCGGCGAATATCTGACCGGAGGCAGCGGCAAGAGTGACGGATTTGTCCTCGGCCTCGTAGGCGGGATGACGAAACAGCACCTTGACGCCATGCAAGGCAACCGGCTTGCCGACAGCATCGGTGAGGCTGTAGCGGACCTCACCGCCTGCGATGGTCAGTTTGCCAGTCCAGCCGAGGGCTGCCTGAGCTCGCCCCTCCTCGGCCTTCTTGTTGAACTGCTGGCTCGCCACATAGGTGTTTTCGACGACAAGGCCGGTCCAGCTCGTGTTGGCGAGCGTCGCCATCGTCAGATTGACCGCTATGACCACGCCGAAGAAGCCAAGGATGGTGAACAGCATATGCCTGCCGGTGAATTCGCGAGATTGTCGCGAGGTGTCGCTCATCTGGCGCTCTCCGGTGCGTTGAAAGTGGCCGTGTATTCGTCCGACTCGAACGGTGCCTTGTTTTCGACCCGGAACTTGAAGCTTTGCGCTGCACCCCGAACCTGATCTGCCGGCTGACGCACGAAAACCTTGAGCATCTTGAGCCGGTCGGGTTCGACCGGGATGGCGAAGGAGCGATCCGCCGGCAGGTCGATGCCGACAACGCTCATTTCGGCTCCATGCAGGCCCTGCATCGTGACAATGATCGTTCTTGGTTCGGGGATCATGTTGAGCAGCTTGACGGTGTAGCCGTTGCGGATCGAACCGTCGGACAGCGTCACGAACTGCGGGTTGCGATCGTGCAGGACATTCAATTCGAGCCGTTCGCGGGTCAGCAGCGAATAGAGCAGCGCGAGACCGACCGCCGACCAGGCGCCCATGTAGATGAAGGTGCGCGGGCGAAAGATCTTGCGGATATGGAAACGGGCCACCTTGTCGGAGAACAGGCCGTCAGCGCTCCTGACCAGTGACGGGTTGACTGAACCGGAGCCGCCCGGGGTCGCCAGCATCATATTGGCGTTGTAGTCGGCCAGCGTCGCATAGGAAATCAGTCCGCGCTCCCTGCCGAGCTTGTCCATGATACCGTCACAGGTATCGATGCAGAGCGCGCAGGTGATGCATTCAAGCTGCTGGCCATCACGAATGTCGATCCCCATCGGGCACACCGCGACACAGGCATTGCAGTCGACGCAGTCGCCGACGGGCTGCCCGGCGGCAAGGACCCTCTTGGCGTGACGCGAGCGCGGTTCGCCGCGCCAGTCATTATAGGTGACGGTGAGGGAATTCTCGTCGAGCATGGCCGCCTGGATGCGCGGCCATGGGCACATGTAGGTGCAGACCTGCTCGCGCATCAGCCCGCCGAACGTATAGGTCGTCGCCGTCAGCACGGGCACGGTGATGTAGGCGACGGGGGCGGCGGTGCCGGTGAAGAGTTCCCCAACCAGCGTCGGCGCATCGGCGAAATAGAAAATCCAGGCGCCGCCGCTCGCCGCGCCTATGACCAGCCAAATGGCGTGTTTCCATGTTCGCAGCACGAGTTTGCGCGCAGTCCAGGGCCCGGCATCGAGCTTCATGCGCGCGTTGCGGTCGCCCTCGATGGCTCGCTCGACGACCAGAAACAGATCGACCCACACGGTCTGCGGACACGTATAGCCGCACCAGGCCCGGCCGACGGTGGATGTGATCAGGAAAAGGCCGATACCGGCCATGACCAGCAGGCCGGCCACATAATAGAATTCCTGCGGCCATATCTCGATGAAGAAGAAGTAGAAACGCCGGTTGGCAAGATCGACCAGCACGGCCTGGTCCGGGGCAAATGGCCCGCGATCCCACCGCAGCCAAGGTGTCAGGTAGTAGATCCCCAGCGTGATTGCCATCACCGACCACTTGAAGCGGCGGAAACTGCCAGAGGCCCGGTTCGGGAAGATCTTCTTGCGTGCGGCATAGAGCGGCTGACGGGTCTTGGCGGAGTTGACCGCATCGGCTTCGAGCCGTTCTATTTGCGTGTTATCGAGCACGAGAAGCTCCAGTCACCAGCGACCCATCGGTTTCTGGATGATGCCGAGGCCCGGCTCGCGCCGGGCCTCGTCGCTTGGCGGTGGGGGGGAGGACGAGAATAGGCTGCGTACCTATTCTCCGCCACCAAGCGAATGGACATAGACCGCGAGTTCCTTGGCCTTGATCTCGCCGAGACGCCCGATCCAGGCCGGCATGACGCCGTGCTTCGGCGCGCGGACCTGCGCGGCGATGGCTGTTTCGCCAGACCCGTATAGCCAGATCGCGTCGGTCAGGTCGGGTGCGCCGAGCTCCCTGTTGCCCTTTGCATTCTCACCATGACAGGCCGCACAATTCTCGGCGAAAACATTGGCGCCGAGTTCGATCAGGCTTGTGTCCTGAACAGGATCGGAGAGGCTTGCGACATAGGCGCCGACCTGCTTGATCTGATCCGTCGTGATGATGTCGCCAAAAGCAGGCATTTCCGACAGGCGCGTATCCGGGTCTGATGCGAAGCGGATGCCGTGCGCAATCGTCTGCTGGATCTGTTCGGCGTTGCCACCCCACAGCCAATCATCGTCGTTTAGGTTGGGAAAACCCTTGGACCCTTGAGCGCCCGAGCCATGGCACTGCACGCAATTGACCTTGAACGCGGCGCCACCTGCGGCGACGGCGAATTCGCGTAGCGTATCGTCGGCAGTAATCTCGGAGACGGTCTTCGCCTGAATGGCAGCGACAAATTTACCCTTGGCCACTTCGGCCGCGGCCAGTTCATTCTTGACGTCTCTGCGGCTCGAATACCCCAGCACACCCCTGGTCGCGGAAGTCAGCATCGGCCATGCCGGATAGACGACGGTGTAGCCGATCGCCCAGGCAATGGTGATGTAGAAGGTGATGACCCACCAGCGGGGAAGCGGGTTGTTGAGTTCCTTGATGCCGTCCCACTCATGGCCGGTCGTCGAGATACCCGAAACCTCGTCGATATGCTCGCTGCCCATGATCAGTCGTCCTTGAGAGGAATGTGAGCGGCTCTCTCGGCTTGCCTGCGGCTGCCGGGACGAAGTGCAAAGGCAACGCATCCGAGGAAGAAAAGCGCCATGGCAAGCAGGCCCCAGCTGTCGGCAAACTCCCGCATGAAATTGTAGGTCATCGCCATTCTCCTCAGCGGTAACCGGCGGCTTCGTCATAGGTCCTGAAATCGACCAGCGTGCCGAGCATCTGCAAATAGGCGACCAGCGCATCCATTTCGGTGACCTGCTGCGGATCGCCGTCGAAGTCCCCAACCTTGGCTTTCGGATAGCGTCTCTCCAGGCCCGATGTGTCGGCATTCGCATCGGCCTGCGCCATGAGATCGGCATTGGCATGAGCGATCATGTCGTCTGAATAGGGCACACCGACACGGCTGTTGGCGATCAGATGCGTCGAGAAATCCTTCACCTCGATGGGCATGTCCTTCAGGAACGCGTAGCTCGGCATGATCGATTCCGGCACCACCGAACGCGGCTCGGTGAGATGCTGGACGTGCCATCCGTTCGAGTAGCGGTCGCCGACCCGGGCGAGATCCGGCCCGGTGCGCTTCGAGCCCCACTGGAACGGGTGGTCGTACATCGACTCGGCCGCCAGGCTATAGTGGCCGTAGCGCTCGACCTCGTCGCGGAACGGCCTTATCATCTGGCTGTGGCAGAGGTAACAGCCCTCACGCACATAGATGTTGCGCCCGGCGAGCTCGAGCGGCGAATAGGGCCGCATGCCTTCCACCTTCTCGATGGTGTTGTCGAGATAGAAGAGCGGCGCGATCTCGACGATACCGCCGATCGTCACGACCAGCAGGGACCCGAGGAGAAGAACTGTGGCGTTCTTCTCGATGACCGCGTGTCTGTCCATCAGGACCATTTTCTGGCTCCTGATCGCACAGGCTGGAGGGCGGGGATGGAGCGCGGCATCGGATCCTCCTCGCGCTGGTAGCCGAGGATAGTCATGGCGATGTTCCAGGCCATGAGGAGGGCGCCCGACAGATACATCGCGCCGCCGATGGCACGCATGATGTAGTAGGGATGCATGGCGGCGACGCTTTCGGCGAAGGAGTAGACCAGGAAGCCCTGCTCGTTGTATTCGCGCCACATCAGGCCCTGCATGACGCCGGAGACCCACATCACCGCGGCGTAAACGACGATCCCAAGCGTCGCCAGCCAGAAGTGCCAGTTGACGAGCCGCAGCGAATAAAGCCGGTCGCGATTCCATAACTTCGGGACCATGAAATAAATCGCGCCGAACGAGATCATGCCAACCCATCCGAGCGCGCCCGAATGGACGTGACCGATGGTCCAGTCGGTGTAGTGCGAGAGCGAGTTGACGGCCTTGATTGACATCATCGGGCCTTCGAAGGTCGACATTCCGTAGAAGGCGATGGCCATCACCATCATACGGATGATCGGGTCGGTGCGCAGCTTGTCCCAGGCGCCCGAGAGCGTCATCAGGCCGTTTATCATGCCGCCCCACGAGGGCATCCAGAGCATGATCGAGAACACCATGCCGAGCGTCTGGGCCCAGTCCGGCAGGGCGGTGTAGTGGAGGTGGTGCGGACCGGCCCAGATGTAGAGAAAGATCAAAGCCCAGAAGTGGATGATCGACAGCCGGTAGGAATAGACCGGTCGGTTGGCTTGCTTGGGCACGAAATAATACATCATCCCGAGGAAGCCGGCGGTGAGGAAAAAGCCGACGGCATTGTGGCCGTACCACCATTGCGTCAGGGCGTCCTGTACGCCGGAGAAGGCTGAATAGCTCTTGGAGCCCAGGAAGGAGACCGGCATCGACAGGTTGTTGATCACATGCAGCATTGCGATGGTCACGATGAAGGCAAGGTAGAACCAGTTGGCGACATAGATGTGCGGTTCCTCGCGCTTTAGGATCGTGCCGAGGAACAGGATGAGATAGGCGACCCAGACAATGGTCAGCCACAGGTCCACATACCATTCGGGCTCGGCGTATTCGCGGCTCTCGGTGATACCGAGCAGGTAGCCGGTTGCCGCCATGACGATGAACAGCTGATAGCCCCAAAACACGAACCAGGCGAGATCGCCGCCGAACAGCCTGGCACGACAGGTCCGCTGCACGACATAAAGTGACGTGCAGATGAGTGCATTGCCGCCGAAGGCAAAAACCACGCCGGAAGTATGCAAAGGCCGCAGTCGGCCGAAATTGAACCAGGGCTGGATGTTGAGATCGGGGTAGGCGAGCTGCAGGGCGATGACCACGCCGACCAGCATGCCGACGACGCCCCAGAATACGGTGGCGATGGCACCGTAGCGGATCGGCCCATCCATGTAAGCGGCGGGGTCGATCGGAACTGCCGGCTTGAACTCCGTGTTGCGCAACAGAATCGCAGTGAAGCCAGCCACGGCGAAGAACAAAACCCACATATGCCGGCGAAAAGGTTCATCTACGCCGAAGCCGGCAGCCACCAGGGCCGCAAACGCAAACAGGCTTAGAAGGACGATCTCTGTGCCGAATTTCATCGCAAGCCCCGATTTCCAATTCCGGCGGGCGCCAACCGCAGTGCCTTATTGCGCAGCCGTGGCCTGCTCGCCCTGATCCATGTCAGAGCCGCACGATTTTGCTTCGAGCAGCATCGAGTTCGGTGCGATCAGACTGTGGCGATCGAATGTGGAAGCGCGGCACCGGCCGCCACGCTTACGGACAGGCCCCGCGTCCCCGGTCGGGCCGGGTATGGAGGCGATCGCGGGCGTGTGGGGAAGCGCGCCTTCTGTGACGCTGGAAAGTAGGCCGATGCCTTGCCGAACGTCGATCGTTTCAATGCCTTGGGACATCCAGCGCCAGCGTTGCGCTGCCTTCGTGACATTCATGGTTCGGGGAGACGGCGATTTTCCCCTGCGTATGAGGCGTATTGACTTCGGCCGAGTGCAATCCTGCCTGGAACAGCCGGTTGCACGTCGAGCACCTCGAGGATGGATGCTTCGCCGACGAGTTGGCCGAAACACACCTGGCTCAGGCGATCGGATGGAGAGCGGGCTGTCGCTATGCGGCTTCTTCTAAGCCCAACGCGAGCATGCCCTGCCCCGAACGAAATAAGTGACGTAGGCCATGCAGCTTCGATGTCATTCAAAGGGCGGTTGCGCCTCGGCCGCCGCAGCGCCGTTCCAGCCGGCTCATGCTGTCCACGGTGACACGGCGGTTGTTCTCGATCCGAATCACGCCGTCCATTCTCAGGCTGGTCAGCTGACGGCTCACGGTCTCGTTTGTAATTCCAAGGAAATCAGAGATGTCGGCACGCGTCATCGGCAGCTCGAAGCACGCCGACCTAGCCGCCGGGTCAACACTGGAATCGATGTTCCGGGCGATCATGAGGAGAAAGCTCGCCACCTTCTCCGGTGCGGTCTTGCGCCCCAGAGTCACCATCCATTCGCGTGCCTCGTCGAGTTCGTTCAGCGCCTGCTTGAACAGGCGATGCACAAATTCCGGTGATTCCTTCATCAACCGTTCGATGGCCGCTCTCGGAAACGAGCATAGCGAGACAGCTGTTGCCGCTTCCGCATTGATCGCGCTTTTCATCTTGAAGGGCCGTCCCAGAAAATCCGGCGCGAACTGGAGACCGACGATCTGCTGGCGGCCGTCCGAAAGGCTCTTCGTCAGCTTCACCACGCCTGAAAGCACGTTTGAATAACAGTCGACCGCCTCGGCGTCGCCGATCAGTTCGACCCCCGGCTCGATATTGTGCCGCGACGACGTCTTGGCGAGCTGAGCCAAATGGTCTGGTTCGAGCGCACCACAGACACCGCGGTGCCGTGCCTCGCAAGACAGGCAAAGAACGGGAATGCCGGAACTGTGAATGTCCTGCCGTAATGTCATTCGATCGCTCTACTTGTCCAGTGCGGGCAGGATAGCAATCGACGGTAGAAAAATCCTTGCGGCAGTTTGTCCGTGCTGAACGCTGATCGAAATCAGGGCTTAGGCTCATCCAAGCATCCACAGTTCCGGCGACGCAAACACGGTGGACCACGACATGCGACTGGAGCTAGCTGCCAGACTTGGCGAGAACGTCCCGCGCTATACCAGTTATCCGACCGCGCCGCATTTCCATGCGGGGGTCGATGCCGTCGTTTACCGAGGCTGGTTGGAGGCGCTCGAAGGTGGTGACGAGATATCGCTTTACCTGCATATTCCCTATTGCGACAGGCTCTGCTGGTTCTGCGCGTGCCATACCAAACAGACGCGCCACTACGAACCAGTGACCACATATCTCCGTTCACTGCATGCCGAGATCGCCACCGTCTCCAGTCTTGTCACCGGCAAGGGCCGAGTTCGCGCGGTTCATTTCGGCGGCGGTTCGCCGACGATGCTCAAACCGGAAGATATCGTGGCGCTGGGAACCGTCCTGCGCAACAGCTTCACGTTTCTCCCCGGTGCAAAGATCAGCGTTGAGATCGAACCCAACGATATGGACGATGCCCGCCTCGATGCACTTGCCGAAATCGGCATGACAAGGGCGAGCCTCGGCGTCCAGGATTTCGACCCGAAGGTGCAGAAAGCGATCAACCGCGAGCAGACCTTTCTGCAGACCAAGACGGTTGTTGATGGCGTTCGTTCGCGCGGCGTCGAATCCGTCAATCTCGATCTGCTCTACGGCCTGCCGCATCAGACCAGGGAGAGCGTCGCCTCCACGGTTGCACAGGCACTGACCCTGGAACCGGATCGGATCGCGCTTTTTGGCTACGCCCATGTGCCGTGGTTCAAGAAACATCAGACGATGATCGACGAGGCGTGGCTGCCAGGTCCGGCGGAGCGGTTTGCCCAATCGCAATTGGCAGCGCGGGCGATCGTGGACCAGGGATACGAAGCAATCGGCCTCGACCATTTCGCCAAGCCCGGCGATGCGCTGGCGCTTGCGGCCCGCGCCGGGACTTTGCACCGGAACTTCCAAGGCTACACCGAGGACTGCTACGAGACATTGATCGGCCTCGGCCCATCGTCCATCAGCCAGTTTCGCCAGGGCTATGCACAGAATATGCCTTCGACCGCCGAGTATGGACGCATGGTTGCTCATGGCGGGCTGGCCGCCGTTCGGGGTATCGCGCTTTCTGACGACGACCGTGTTCGCGGCTGGATCATCGAGCGATTGATGTGTGACTTCGCCTTCTCGGCGATTGAGCTGGTGGAGCGCTTTGGCGAAGCCGGCCAAAGACTTCTCGTCCGAGCGAGTTCCACGGCCCTCCAAGATCCTGCGCGGTTGCTTGAACTTGATGGTGACCGCTTCGTCGTGCCTGCGGAAAGCCGGCCCTTTGTCAGGAGCATCGCGGCAAAGTTCGACAAATATTTCGAAAGTGGAACGGCCAGGCACTCAGCGGCAGTCTGAGCACCGCAGAGGAACGGTCATGGTTCTCAGTCGATCGTGAACCGATTGCGCTACATTTTTCACTGTTGATCGGCGACCGTCGTGTCGAGACAGGATTCGGAGCGGACCAGACGCGTCTTGGTATAGCGACGATATCGTCCGGTCGTGCCTTCCGGCGCCGTATTCCATTTCGCAGTCCCTGAAGCGCCACGTCGAGTGCGGCCTCTTTTCTGTATCGGAAGCAGTCGACAATCGTCCTGGCCAGATCATGGTTGTCGGCCGACAGCTCCCTTCGGCCTTGCAACAAGAATCCGCAAGGACCCTGCCAGCTGCAGCAGGCGCCGCCGCATCGCACCACCACACTATCCACCCGTGGCTCGCGCTAACCTTTGATTGGTTCGCGCCAAGCCGACGCCCGTCGAAACCGAGCCTCGGCAACATTCCGAGTCGTAAGCGGCTGGCCACGCTCCTGGTGCCGGTGGCAGAAAGTCCGCAAGCACCCCGGCAGCGCCGTCAAGCGTGGGACAACCCGTCCACCCGAATATCCGCCGGCGCAGTTTCAGTGAAAAGCGGGCCCAGGCTAGACGGCTCTCTTGTTACCCCAGAGCATAACGTGCAGCTGCGGCAGCACACGGGCTTCGAACCACCTGTCGCGGGTCACGCTATCAACCAGCCACTCCATGCGCTTCAATATTCCGTCAAGGTCGACAGGCGCGTCTTCATTTGCGGGGCGTGGCGGCGTGTGATTGCCGGGTTGCAGATAGATCGGAAGTCGCGGAAATCTCGCAGCGGCGTCTTTCGCGTAGGCGTAGTCCCTTTCGTCGAAAACAATGAGCTTGAGCACGACTTGCGGCCTGCCTTGTGCCGCCTGGAGGCACGCCTCGAAAGCGGCCCAATCGGTCGTCATTTGGCTTGACGGCGGCTTTGGGCTGAGGACTAGCACGTCGAGGTCGGCAAACCAGTCCCTGGCCACCGAACCTTGGGTTTCCAGCGCAAAACGGTAACCTTCACCATGGCCTCGCTCGATGAGCGCGCCGAGCGGCTGGATGGCCGGATTGCCGCCTGACAGCGACACCATCAGCGGGCGGCCACCGGAAAGCGCAAGCACGTTTTGCCACACCGCGCCAATGGACATCATCTCCCATTCATGGCGGAATTGATTGTCCACCGCATGCAGGCTGTCGCACCAGGAACAGCGATAGTCACACCCGCCGGTTCTGACGAAGACCGTCGGCAAACCGATGAGCACGCCCTCGCCCTGGATCGTCGGCCCGAAAATCTCACTCACGCGGATTGCGGGATGCGTATCGGTCATGGCCGGTATTCCGCCCAGGTTTTCGGCGTTTCGCTCACCCGCACGGCCGAGGTTTCGCGCAGGCGTGCCTTGCACCATTCATAAAAATGTCTGGCCAGATATTCCGCCGTGACTTGCTCATGTCCCAGCACGTCGTTGAGATGTCGATGGTCGAAGCTCTCGTCGATGTAGCGTTTGAATGGCGCCAAATCGTGATAGTCGCGCACGAAGCCGTTCTCGTTCAGTCCATTCGCTGAAAGCTCCACTTCAACGATGTAGTTATGCCCGTGCAGGCGCGCGCATTGGTGATCGGGTGGCAACGAGGTGAGCTGATGCGAGGCTGAGAAGTGGAATTCCTTGGTGATGCGGAACATTACGCGGTCCTCCTTCGCAGCGCATCGAGCCAGAAGTCGGAGTCCTCGTAGTCGGTGGGGTCCGGCTGCCCAGAGAGATGAAACGCCTCGCGCCGCTCGACACAGGTCCCGCACCTCCCGCAGTGACGCTCGGCGCCCATGTAGCAGGACCAGGTCTGCGCAAATGGCGTGCCGTATGCTGCTCCATTCCTAACAATGTCCGCCTTCGTGAGATTCACATAGGGTGCATAAATGCGAATCTTCGCGTAGCCGTCGAGCGCGTGGTCCTGCATCATCTGGAAAGCGTCGATGAAGGCCGGACGGCAGTCGGGATAAATGAAATGATCCCCACCATGCACGGCCGTCGCCACCGCGTCAGCGTCGTGCGCTGCGGCGAAGCCGAAGGCAATGGCCAACATGATGGCGTTTCGGTTCGGCACCACCGTGACCTTCATCGTGTCTTCGGCGTAATGCCCGTCGGGCACGTCCACATTATCGGTCAGCGCGGAGCCGGAAAGGCCGCCGCCGATCTCGTGGATGTCGATGATACGGTGCGGGACGCTCAGTCGCTCCGCGCAAAGGGCGGCGAAGCCCAATTCCTTCCTATGCCGTTGGCCGTAATCGAAAGATAAGAGGCCGGCGAGTTCGTGCTCCGCTGCCACCTTGTGAGCAAGGGTGACGGAGTCCAATCCGCCGGAGCAGACGACGAGAGTCTTCATTGTTGGGTCCTTGTTTTAACCGGGTAGGCTGCGACCGGAGATTTCTCTGCGCTCCCAGTACTTCAGGAAATCCATTTTGTGAAGTGAACGGGGGCGAGTTTCATGCGCTGACGTGCCGCTGTGTGCAAGGCGCCCTCGCAGTGAGCCTGCAAGGAACACGGACTAGCGAAACGTCACGCTTCAGCGGAATGCTCAAAGGCGAGCGCACCAGAATATGCTCTGCAGGAGGTCCGGACCTTCGTAAACAAAGTTCTCGACGATCAAGCGCCCGGCGGTCCCGAGCTTCGAGGGACGCCACCGCGAGGGTTTCAGGTACAAGACGGCCCAAGGATGGGCTTGCCGCAAAGAACGGAATTGCCAGTGGGATGTTCAGCGACGCCGATGCAGATGTCTGGAATGATCACGACATCAATTGTCGCGGCAACTTTGGCTGGCCTGCTCCTCGGGTTCCGTACATCCAGCGCATTCCGCTTCAGGATCGGTTCGAACCGGAGCACGCCCTCGGTCAATGGACGTCCGGCAAACCCTGAATGATCGGTCGTGAGCCGACATCTGTGAACAAGCGGTGTGGTCGATTGCTATCACCCATGTGTTGCGCGCAGGTATCTTATGGCAGTGGATGAACTGGATTTGATGGTTTTACAGCTGGCGGTCGAAAGCGTCCGCTCGCTCTCCTTAAGCTTCGCTGAAAAGGCCGCCGAGGTAGCCACCAGGAGCCGCGGCATCCTGCTTTTCGACGTGCGGGTCGACGGTGACGCGGAGGTCCAGCGGGTCGCAGCCATCCGATATCAGGGCGACCAGATCGGCGTGCTGGCGTTGGACAGACAGGGCCTTGTTACCCACCATTGCATCATCAACGGTACGTTCTCACATTTCACTGCGCCCTTGGAGAACTGGCACAGCATGCCCCTGTCGATGCAGGCCAAGATCGATGCCAACGGCCATGCCAGTCTCTTCCTAGGCGCCTTGCGAAATGCCGGACATTTGCTGGGCAGCTAGCATTTGGCTAGAATGCATCTGTGAATTTTTGCATGCGCATCGCTGCCGACAGCGCCGGCATGATTGTCGTGCTCGAAAACGGCTGCGGCGATCGCGGCAAAGCGATCGCCGCGATGATGGCGATCTACGCGTGGGCGTTGCATCGATGCGCGATCGTTTAGACAGAGGTCTCCGCCTGGCATCGAGCAACATGCACGGAGGTACGCAAAGCGCAAATGCATCAAGTATTTGAAGGGACGAGCCCCTCGCGCAAATGGAGCTTGCGCTGCCGTTGTCGTCCCATCGTGCCGCCGAACTCGGGGGCGTGACGATCGACCACGATGGCCTATTTTTTTGCAAAGCCGAATGTCCCGATTCCGAAGCCAAGGAAAAAAACTCCGACCACAGCGAAGAATAGTAACAACACGGGCGACGCAAGCCGCCTTGCCCTCTAGCAGGGGAGGTGCTTGCGGTGCTCTCACCGACACAAGATCGCAAATGGCACGTGGGTGAGCACCAGAACTGGCGACACGCATGGTGATCGGCTTGACTCGCTGGAGGAAGCACAAGGCCTCAGTGGGCGGAGGCGCCAGCGACGGTCGAATACTGGCTGGCTGCTCGGGATCTGATCGTTGAAATGACGTAGGATTTGGTTGCTTAAGCCGATCCGAACCATTTCCCGGAGACCACACCCACCATGAACGATCTTGCGCTGCCGCTGAGCGGTTTGTCATCAGTCGGCGGCAAGTCCGTCGTCGCCCGTTTCGACGGCGGCATGCTGTCGTCCAACAGCGGCGTTCTGGCCTTGGCCGAGGTGGAAAAGCGGTTGCGGGTGGCCGAGCGTCTGGCGCGTTGCATCGACGATCCGCGCTGCCCGGACCAGGTCGTCCACAGCCTGGCGGACATGATCGGCTTTCGCATGAAGATGATCGCCGCCGGCTACGAGGACGGCAACGACGCCAACCGGCTGCGCCGCGATCCGGTCTTCAAGATGGCCCAGGATGCGCTGCCGTCGGGTCGGGATCTGGCGTCGCAATCGACGCTGTGCCGGCTGGAGAACCTACCCGGCGTGCGGGAGCTGGTCGCGATGGGACGGGCGATGGTCGATCTCTATTGCGCCTCGTTCCGGCAGGTGCCGAAGCGGATCGTACTCGACATTGACGACACCTTCGACGCTGTGCACGGAGGCCAACAGCTTCGCCTGTTCAATGCCCACCATGACGAGTACGGCTTCCAGCCGATCGTCGTGTTCGATGGTGCGGGACGGTTCGTCAGCGCGATCCTGCGACCGGCCAAGCGGCCGAGTGGGGCTGAGATCCGCCCCCACCTGCGCCGTCTGGTGCGGGCGATCCGGATCAACTGGCCGAACATTCGAATCCTGCTCCGCGGCGATAGCCATTATTGCAACCCGCCGACTGGTGCCGCGCCAACGACGTCGACTTCATCTTTGGCCTCGCGCCCACCACGACCCTGCGCAAGCATGTCGCGGATCTGGAGGCCAGCACGACGGCGCGCTTCGAAGCGTCGGCCAAGACAGGCAAGGTCCGCAGGTTCAAGGAGTTCGTTGACGGCGCCCGCGGCGCGGCCGGGCCGGCAGCACTCAGGCGACTATAACGGGCGCAGAGCCGACCCTGCGGCTTCCAGACATTGTCGTGTACAGCTTCAGACCCTCAAGCCGAGCCCGCAGGGCCTCGCTTACCTTTTACGGGGCGGCGGTACGTCCAAGCCGCTTCAACAGTTAAGAATTTCGCAAAGACGATACACCCGGATCGTCGAGCTTCCGCTGCCACTTCCCGCATTCGCCGAGGCGGTCAATGACCCGCCCTTCACAATAGTTATCCGGCAAGCATCTGGATGCGAGAGATAATGTTGCCGGAGGCATCTCTCATGGCTTCTACACCTGCCTGAACGCCAGAACCGCGTTCGTGCCGCCAAAGGCGAAGGAGTTGCTCAGTGCCACGCGCACCTTGCGCTCGCGTGCCACATTGGGCGTGACGTCGAGATCGCAATCGGGGTCCAGCTCACGATAATTGGCAGTCGGCGGCACGACGCTCTCGCGGATAGCCATCACGCAGGCGATCAACTCGAGCGCGCCGGACGCGCCGAGGCAATGCGCGTGCATGGACTTGGTAGAAGAAATGGACATTGAGAAGGCGTGCTGACCGAAGACGCGCTTGATCGCCGCCGTCTCGATCTGGTCGTTGGCCTTGGTGCCGGTGCCGTGCGCGTTGAGATAGTCGACATCCTCGGCGTCCAGCCTGGCATCGGCAAGGCAGGCCCGCATTGCTGCCTCCGGCCCCTCGACAGTCGGCGCGACGATGTCGGACGCATCGGCGGAAAGGCCGGCACCGGCAATTTCGGCAAGGATGGTGGCGCCCCGAGCCAGGGCATGCTCGTAGCTTTCCAGCACCGCCATGCCGGCGCCTTCACCAAGCGACAGGCCCTGGCGATCGGCCGAGAATGGCCGGCAAGTATCGGGCGAAAGCACGCGGATCGCTTCCCATGCCTTCAGCACACCCCATATGAGCGGCGCTTCGCTGCCGCCGGCAAGCATCACGTCGGCCCGGCCGAGCCTGATCTGGTCCACCGCGCAGGCAATCGCATGGTTTGCCGAGGAACAGGCGGACGTGACGCCGAAGACCGGCCCGCGCAGACCAAGACTCATGCTGACCTGGCCGGCAGCGGCACCCGGCATCGCCTTGGGTACAGTCAAGAGAGCGGCACGCTTACCGCCCAGAAGGATGGCGCGGTAGGTTTGCTCGATCGCATCCCACCCGCAGCCGCCAACGCCCACCGTCGCACCGAAGCGATAGCTATTTCCCTCTTTGGAGGAAAGTCCGGCCTGACGCATGGCTTCGCGCGCCGCAAGCACAGCGAGCAGGCTGAAGCGGTCCATGGAGATGAGTTGCTTGCCGTCGATGTCATGCTCCGGCAGCGCCTTGATCTCGGCACCGATCCTGACCCTCAATTCATGGAGCTCGGAGTTGACGATTGGGCCGATGGCGGAGCGGCCTTCTCGCATCTCTGTCCAAATGGCGGCGGCGTTGGTCCCAAGCCCGCAAATACCGCCAATCCCAGTAATCACGACGCGCCTATCCATTCACACCCCCTTAGCGAGCAAGCTGCGCACGGCTTCCACCATGTCCCCAACATTCTGGAGATCCGACCATGCCTCGGCCGTATTCATCTCGATCTGGATGCCGTAGGCCTGCTCCAGGTCCCAGAGAACGTCCGCCAATCCCAGTGAATCGATACCGAGCGAAGTCAGTCCCGTGGCAGCCGTTATCTCGCCGCCTGTGGCAGGCGCTATGCCGCCCTCCGACGCGGCGCGCTTCTTGATAATGGCGATTATTTCGTTGGCGAGTTGATCTGCCATCTTGTTCCTTTCCAGCTTGCGTTTTCGGCGTCGTTCAAAACCCGAGTCGCGTCGCGTTGCCAAAATTGCCCCTCATAGAGCCTGTGCGACCGACCAAGCCCAATGCCCATAGGAACCGGACGAGTTCCGGCTTCTGCGGCGTCAGCCCGATGACGAAGAAAAGTCGCCGGCCTCCCGCTTTTGCGCCAGCACATCAAGAATCTGCGTGTAAATGGATAGGAACCGTCGTCAAACGTCAGCTAAACGCTGCGACGGTGGGTGCTGTCAGCGTATTCACTCGGCACCTCATATGTAATCGAGATGTTTCATAGCTCCGGACCAGTTGCGATCAACTATTGTACCGGTCCGCCATTCGTCGGAGAGTTCGACATGATCGGAGCGCTGCCTCTCATTCCCAGTACAATCTCCACCGCATGCGACAGATTTCCTCTTTCGGGCTCTTCTCAAGGGACTCGCCACGCGATAGAGGCAGTGATCGGCGCACGTGAGGTCCTGCCAAGTCCATGCGACATTCCGGAAAATTGGTAAAATCGTTTGTTTCAATCAAATGCATCCACGCTATGGATAGCTAAGACATGCGTTTCAAAGGGCTCGATCTGAATCTTCTCGTCGTTCTCGACGCGCTGCTGAGCGAGCGCGGCCTCACGGCGGCGGCACGCCGCATCAACCTAACCAAATTCATGGGGGTTGGTGGATGTGGCGCAAGCCGTTGAAATGACGTAGGATTTGGTTGCTTAAGCCGATCCGAACCATTTCCCGGAGACCACACCCACCATGAACGATCTTGCGCTGCCGCTGAGCGGTTTGTCATCAGTCGGCGGCAAGTCCGTCGTCGCCCGTTTCGACGGCGGCATGCTGTCGTCCAACAGCGGCGTTCTGGCCTTGGCCGAGGTGGAAAAGCGGTTGCGGGTGGCCGAGCGTCTGGCGCGTTGCATCGACGATCCGCGCTGCCCGGACCAGGTCGTCCACAGCCTGGCGGACATGATCGGCTTTCGCATGAAGATGATCGCCGCCGGCTACGAGGACGGCAACGACGCCAACCGGCTGCGCCGCGATCCGGTCTTCAAGATGGCCCAGGATGCGCTGCCGTCGGGTCGGGATCTGGCGTCGCAATCGACGCTGTGCCGGCTGGAGAACCTACCCGGCGTGCGGGAGCTGGTCGCGATGGGACGGGCGATGGTCGATCTCTATTGCGCCTCGTTCCGGCAGGTGCCGAAGCGGATCGTACTCGACATTGACGACACCTTCGACGCTGTGCACGGAGGCCAACAGCTTCGCCTGTTCAATGCCCACCATGACGAGTACGGCTTCCAGCCGATCGTCGTGTTCGATGGTGCGGGACGGTTCGTCAGCGCGATCCTGCGACCGGCCAAGCGGCCGAGTGGGGCTGAGATCCGCCCCCACCTGCGCCGTCTGGTGCGGGCGATCCGGATCAACTGGCCGAACATTCGAATCCTGCTCCGCGGCGATAGCCATTATTGCAACCCGCCGACTGGTGCCGCGCCAACGACGTCGACTTCATCTTTGGCCTCGCGCCCACCACGACCCTGCGCAAGCATGTCGCGGATCTGGAGGCCAGCACGACGGCGCGCTTCGAAGCGTCGGCCAAGACAGGCAAGGTCCGCAGGTTCAAGGAGTTCGTTGACGGCGCCGCTAGTTGGAGCCGCGTCGAGCGCATCATCGCGCGGGTCGAGGTCGGCGCCCAAGGTGGCGATATCGCTTCGTCGTCACCAACCTTGCCGGTGGGAAGGCCAAGGCGCTCTACGAGGATGTCTACTGCCGGCGCGGCGCGGCCGAGAACCACATCAAGTCGTGGAAGACGCATCTTGCCGCCGACCGCACATCCTGCACCAGAGCGACGGCCAACCAGTTCCGGCTATTCCTGCATGCCGGTGCTTACTGGTTGATGTGGGGCTTGCGGGCCGCGATGCCGAGGCGCTCGAGCTTTGCCGTCGCCCAATTCGACACGCTGCGATTGCGCCTCATCAAAATCGCTGCGCGGGTGGTCGAGATGAAATCGCAAATCCGCCTGCACCTGCCGACATCGTGCCCCGACCAGCGCATCCTGCGCATCGTCCTCGATCGCATCCCCCAACTCGCGACATACGATGGGGGCAGACGCCCCGAAACGAACCCGTCGACCGCAACCTGCAAACCCCCGCCTGCCATCACGACGGAGCAATCCCGGCGCCTGACGAGGCGCGTGGAAAAGCACCGCAACGGCGACCACAACGTCGCTTCAGGCCGTCAAAAGCTTATCGCCGTGCATCAAGGCGGCTAGAAGCGCGCCGGCAGCCTGGCGGGGGGCTTGGGGTTAGACTGCCGGCGCACGCCACTCATGAAGAGCGGCCCCTTTTTGCGGTTCCGACACCCATAGTCAACCCGGCAGCGTCTGGATGCCCGCTGTGCTCTTTTCAGAGCGGCTCGCGATGCCGGCCATGTCGGCCGATCCTGCCTAGGATGGGGGGCCACTCTCGTCGGCCGAGTTGATGCTCCAGCCAGTATCGCCTTGCCAACCAGCATGGGTTCGCCGTTAGCAATCCATCCTCGCGAGCCAATGCTATCGTGCACGTGTCGCAGCACTCCGGGCGGCTATATCGCCTAAGACAGCATGACGAAGCGTTCCAACTTCCTGTTCGGCGAGCCCGTGTGCAGTTCCTGACTCGGACAGTGGACGAGAATTCTCTTGGCGGTACTGCGCCAGAAGGCATTCGCGTCCAACGGAATCAAGCGACGACTATCAGCCGCAAACGTCACATCACAAGAGCGGTCTTCCACCCATTGCAGATTATCCGACTGATCAGGCGGCGTCCGATATGTCCGACTCTGCCTCAAGAATTCCCACAGGTATGGACAGCGATCTCGCTATCCGATTCCGATAGCCCTTATTGTACTTTAGACCCCGCTCGATGTTTTGGATTTCCTGAGCGGCAAGCCCGCACGCGACCGCGAGGTCCTCGATTGAATACCCAAGGTGCTCACGATAAGCGCGGATGATGTGGGTCCCCTGCGACATAGCCGTCAAGACTGGCTCGGGAATGCGCGAATCCTTCATAAACATCTCCAAGAAGATGGGAGCGCCTGACAAATCGGGAGATTTCCTCCCCGACCCTGGCGCACACCCAGCAAAAAAAAAAATGGACGTCCATTCGGCCGGACCGGCCTCATCCATGGAATGGGCCACTTGAAATTGG
Source organism: Mesorhizobium sp. M1334 (assembly GCF_040317995.1). Classification (NCBI taxonomy): domain Bacteria; kingdom Pseudomonadati; phylum Pseudomonadota; class Alphaproteobacteria; order Hyphomicrobiales; family Phyllobacteriaceae; genus Mesorhizobium; species Mesorhizobium sp. M1334. Next base: position 44,957 of record NZ_JAMYLM010000015.1, on the reverse strand, counting down.
CAGCCGGGTCGGAATATGGCGGCTCACCTGCTTCTGATCAAGTTCTAAGAACCTGCCCGCCATGAGATGGCCTGATCGGCTGTAGCGCATTCGACCTGCGATCTTACACGACTCATTCTCCCCGATGGCTTTCTTGAACAGCAACTCGAACTCTCACTGACGCCTCCAGTGGCTATTCGCGGCACCGTCCACCCAGCCTCGCGGACGCTGATACCTTCGACCAATTTCCACCGCCGATGCAGCGAAGATGGACAAGCATCGCCACCTATAAAGGTTCACAATCATTCGACCGTGACCGATTTTGCGAGATTGCGCGGCTGGTCTACATCTGTGCCCATGAAGAGCGCCGTGTGGTAGGCAAGAAGCTGTATCGGCAGCGAGAAGATCATCGGCGCGATAATCTCGTCGACAGCCGGCAGCACGAGCGTGTGCATGGTGTCGAGTTTCGATGCGGCTGCCCCTTTTTCATCGGTGATGAGGATAATCCGCCCTCCACGGGCAGCCACTTCCTGCATGTTGGAGACGGTCTTGTCGAAAAAGCGATCATGGGGCGCGATGACGATCACTGGCATGTTGTCGTCTATCAATGCGATCGGACCGTGCTTCAATTCACCCGCCGCATAGCCCTCGGCATGGATGTAGGAAATCTCCTTGAGCTTCAGCGCACCTTCCATCGCTAGCGGGAAACTGGTGCCACGGCCGAGATACAGGACGTCACGACACTTTGACAGTTCGCGCGACAGGAACTCGATCTCCGGCTGGATGCTGTTGAGTACCTGGCCCATGACGCGCGGCACTTCGGCGAGGCTCCTGACGAGCGCCTGCAGCTCGTCTTCGGTTACGGTCCCGCGGGCTCTGGCGGCGCCGATGGCGAGTGCGGCTAGAACGGCAAGCTGGCAGGTAAACGCCTTGGTGGAGGCGACGCCGATCTCCGGTCCGGCAAGGATCGGGAAGACCGCATCGGCCTCCCGAGCGATGGTCGATTCGCAGGCATTGACGATAGCGCCAATTTTCAGCCCACGCTCCTTGCAGTACCTCAACGATGCGAGCGTATCAGCGGTTTCGCCGGACTGCGAAATGAAAAGAGCCGCCGACTGCGGCGACAACGGGATCTCGCGGTAACGGAATTCGGACGCAACGTCGATTTCAACTGTCAGGCGCGCATAGCGCTCGAACCAGTATTTTCCGATCAGTCCGGCGAGATAGGCGGTCCCGCAGGCCGAGATCGCCAAGCTCGGGATCCTGGCGAAATCGATGCCAGAAACCGTGTCGGCGCGATTCTCTATGATGTTGCTATAGTGACGGAGAGCATGGGCGATGACTTCGGGCTGCTCGTAGATTTCCTTCTCCATGAAGTGGCGATGAGTGCCCTTGTTGGCCAGATCGGCCGCGGCCGTGGAGGTATGGCGCGGACGCTCGACGGGATGGCCGTCGAAATCGAAGATATGGGCGCCCGAATTGCCGACAACGGCCCAGTCGCCCTCGATGAGATAGGTAATTTCATTGGTGAAGGGAGCGAGCGCGATCGCGTCGGAGCCCAGGAACATCTCGCCGTCGCCGTGACCGATCGCCAGCGGTGGTCCGTTGCGCGCCGCCATGATGGTCGACGGATCATCTTCGAAGAGGACGGCAAGCGCATAGGCGCCCCTGACGCGTTTCAGCATGGCACGCATCGCCTCTTGCCGCCTCATGCCCTCCCGGCGGTGTCTTGCCAAGAGATGCGCGACGACCTCGGTGTCGGTATCGGTCTGGAACTCGGCGCCAGCCGCCGCCAATTCGTCCTTCAGCTCGGTGAAATTCTCGATGATCCCGTTATGGACGACGGCGACACCGTCGGTAAAGTGCGGGTGCGCATTGCGTTCCGTCGAGGCCCCATGGGTTGCCCAACGCGTGTGGCCGATGCCGATGTTGCCGCTCAGCGGCTCTTCCTTCAGTCTCCTCTCGAGATTGACGAGCTTGCCCTCGGCGCGCCGGCGGTGCAAGGCACCTTCGGTGATCGTCGCAACGCCGGCGGAATCATAGCCGCGATATTCCAAACGCTTCAATGCGTCGACCAACCGATCCGACACCGGCTGTTGCCCAACGATGCCAACAATCCCGCACATGTTCGTCTTCCATTCTTGCCGGCAGCTTCAGCCCACGCGAGACGGATACCCATCCGGCCGCTTTCATTGGGAGATCTTCTAGTAGTATTGGGTAATATTGGTATAATTGATTGTAGGGATAGCTATCATCCACCCCATGGATAAGACGCGTTTGGGGCCCTGATCTAACTTCCTCGTTGCGCCTGACGTCCTCATGACCGAACGCAAGCCCACACCCCGCGGCACGAAGGAACAATCGGCCATGCGCGATCATCCCGGCCACGCACCTGACCACGAACCGCCGCCGCTCGTGGTCACGCGGTGATCGGCATGATCACACAGCACTGTAGTTAGGCAGCATCAGCGACGCATGGTCGGCATCATCATCATCGGCAACGTCGGCGCCGTCGGCATGATTCACGTTCGTCACGTTGATCATAATCATCGTCGCCGCCGATCTAGTTTCTGATTGCCTGCCGCTTTGACGCGGCTTTCGCCGGTAGAGCTTAGCCCGCGATGGCCTATCAATACGCTGTTAGTCGGCATGGCCGAAACCGAGAGTCAGGCGGCGCAGGCCACAGAGCACGTTCAGCGACCGTTTCAGTCAGCGCCGGCTTTGTCGGGGTTCGTAACGGTCATCAGGATTCTCGGGGCATGAATGCACTATCACGAAAACGTTGGTTCTCAGTGCTTGGTCCGTATTACTCAAACCCGATTCCCGCAGCGGAAGAGGCGCGTGTCACGTCTTGTACAAGGCACAATAGCAGTGAGAAATGGAGATTGATGCCTGCGCGTTTTCGAATAAGACAATCACCAAGCTGTCACCCGAATTACATCAGGAACTGTCTATAGCCGCCGCCCATCAGGTAGCGGCCACGTTGGATGGCGCGACGCACCTGATCGCGAAGATGGCTACCTGGATGAGACCAATCTTCTTCGACACGGCGTCTCCCGAACAGGGCAATGGCGATCTCCTGATGAGATGCTCCCGCAAGCGAGCCATCCAAAGCCTGGAGCACGATACGCAGACGCGCTCCGCGGGGTTCCGGCGGAAAGCAAGCAGCTGCCAGGCGGCCGCAACCATTGATGTCGTTCAGGAACTGAAGGGCAGCGACATGGAACTTCAGGTGCTGCGGCTGCACGATCGCGTCGACATATAGCCGCAACGGGCGGAGAACGGATGCACCGGAAAGGGCGATCTGCAGACTCCGGCAGTCCTCCCTCAGCAGCACGTGCTGCACGCCGGCAGGTGTCAGCAGGATGTCCTTGCAGCATGAGAGCGAAGGGAGATCAAGCGGTTCAAAATCGTGGTCGAGCCCAACCGGCTCCGCGGCCGCTCGTAGAATACGGGCGCAGTCGCGCGGATCCCAAAAGACCCTTGCCGACGTAGCGTCCGACTGTGGCGCGTCCGCGAAAAAGGAGGCTCCATTGTCTTAGGAAAGATGATCCTGTCGTCAACTCGATTATCTTCATGTCGGCCTGGGCTCCGACAATGTAGGCGGACGGTGCCATTTTGGCGTGGTCGCGCTGAAATTGTGGATTGCGCCGAAGAAACTCCCAGGCCCAGGCAGTGCGTGGCAATCGTCTGGCGTAGTGGTAAGCTTCGTGACGACGCCAGTCCGGCCAGCATACAAGACCGACCGTCGCTTCCTTGGGCAGACCAGCATCCTTCACGGCTCAGGTGTCCACAATGGCGCTATGCCGACGGGCCTAGAACCGGTTGCCACAGTACCGGTCCGCTCAGACGTCCCCTGCTGCGGATGCGCAAAAGGCTCGCGCGGGAAATCTCGAGAAACCCGGCCACCGCCTCCGTTTTGCCGACGGACTTGGGTTGTCCGATGCGCGACAATGGCCACGTCGCGAGGCGAAGGATCCGTTCCATGCGCGTGTCCGTCACCGTTACTATCCGGGTCAGATCCTTGGCCAAGCCGAACTCGATCATGCCCGCGAAGAGCTCGTAGGTTGCCTGGGCCAGTCCGCCCGCTGCCTTGGGCGCCGACGGAGGAAGATCGAGCGCGAAACGACTGCTCTCCCATATGTCGGAGGTCGAGGGCACGACGTCAGCACCCAGCAGCACCGGGAACGTGTCGCGCAACATTGTGGGTCCGGTGCTGGGCAAAAGACGCACGCAACCGCGAATTCGCCAGTCGGATCCCTTGAGGAGCAGATAGACAGGCTTCAGACCATCAAACGGGTCTGTTTCCATCTGGTCTTCGGTATCAACTTCCCAATCGAGCCTTTCCTTGAACACCCGAAACCTGAGCCCGTGCATCTCTTTGAGCTCGCTTGCGAACTCGTCGTAAAGGTCTGGTGTTATCAGCTGCATCATGGTCGCCTCCGTGCGGGATGTGTTCCCGCCATCGAAGGGCAAAGCCGGCAGCGATGCAGCCTGTAGAGGTTTACAGCTATCGTGGCCGACGAATCAGGATCTCGCCTGGCCGGAGGCAGCCAGTCGTGCAACGGCCTGGTTGATCGTTCGAACGCCAAGCTTTGCCTTGGCGTTTTCCAGATGAAAGGTCACGGTGCGCTTTGAGACGCCGAGAAGCTGGCTGATAACCCAAGCCGACTTGCCGCGCGCCGCCCATTTCAGGCACTCGAACTCCCGCGGGGTGAGCGTTACACCATCCACCACGCGATCGTCGGCGAGCCTGCGCCGGACATGGATATGAAAGTTGATGGCCACCAGCTGCAATGCTTTTTCGTAACGTGTCAGTGACCGCAACAGAGGCGGACGGGACTCGTCGGAAGCAAAGGTCAGGGCAGCAAACCGGCCGCGATGATCATGCATGGACATCGTCAGGCCGCCGCGGATGCCAAACTCAGCCGCACTCTCCAGAATTTGTTGCTGCGAATTCGGCAGACAGTGCCGAGCGCGATCCACCCCCCAATCGAAGGTATCCCAGCCTTGCAGCCCGCGCAGGATGACCGGATCAAGACTGTGGTATCGCTGTTGCAGATAACGTGATGTCCAGGATGAAGGATAGTTTGAGATCAATTGCGGGGCGTCGCCGGAGGCCGACGGGTAAGTGAAATAGGCGAATAGCGGAAAATCGAAGCCGGCTGCAGCGGATGCCATTGCCTCACGGAGATCGGCAGCATCAACACTTGCAGACAGTTGCTCGACGAAGTTCTCAAACACGCGATGCATTTGCGCTTTGCGTAACCTCCGTGATCGCTCGATGCCAGGCAGAGACCTTGTTTTAAACGATCCCGGACGGATACAGCGCGTGCCGAGAACCCCGTTAACGTGTTGAAACCCGTGATATTCTGACGTTGTCTATGAGACGTGTACCGCCGAGCCAGGCCGCGACAAGCAAGCGTGCAGGTCGGTCAAGGCTTGTCATCGGTCGCAGATCTGCCTCGTCGCGAAGTTCCAGGTATTCGACCTCGCGATAGCCCGCAGCCAGAATTGCTGCGCGCGCTTCGGCAAGCGTTGGCAGGACGGGCGAGTCGCGGGCAAGCCGCTCAGCCGTCTCGAGCAAGACCGATGATAGCTCGGGGGCAACAGCACGCTCTGCTGGCGAGAGCCGGACATTGCGCCATGATAGTGCAAGACCGTCGGCTTCGCGGACTGTCGGACAAGGAACAATGGTGATTGGAATATCCAGGTCCCGGGCCATACGCCTGACTAGCTGAAGCTGCTGAAAGTCCTTTTCGCCAAAGAAGCCGAAGTCAGCGCTGGTCTGCAGGAAGAGCTTGGCGACGACGGTCGCCACGCCATCAAAATGTCCCGGCCGGAAGGCACCGCACAGGCCCTCGCTGACACCGGACACCGAAACGGTCGTGGCGAAGGCCGCCGGATACATTTCCTCTGCATCCGGCGCATAAAGCAGGTGCGCGCCAAGCGGTGCCAGCTTGGCGGCATCCTCGTCCTCGGTGCTCGGATACGCGGCGAGATCGGCCTGGCTGTTGAATTGCTTCGGGTTGACGAAGAGCGTCACGATCACCCGGTCGGCCTTCTCGAGTGCCGCGCGCACCAGGCTGAGATGGCCCTCATGCAGGACGCCCATCGTTGGCACCACGGCAATCCTCACGCTCTCGCGGCGCCATGCGGCGACAATTTCGCGAAGCTGGGCAACGCTCCTGACAATCGGCACGCTCACGCTGCTTCTCCGCTCTTGGTGGCGTCCGCGTCGGCGGGCTTGCGCGCATCGGCAAACACGTGCTCGGCGGCCGGAAACTGGCGCTCCTTCACCTCCCGCGCATAGGCCGCGATCGCAGCCGCAGCGGCCTCCCCCATTTCAGCATAGCGCTTGACGAATTTGGGCCGGAAGTCGCCGAAGAGGCCCAGCATGTCGTCGACGACGAGAATCTGGCCGTCACAGGCTGCCGAGGCACCGATGCCAATGGTCGGGGTCGCCACCTCCCCGGTGATCCGGCGGGCGAGCGCCTCGGGAACCTTCTCCAGCACGACCGCAAAGGCGCCCGCTTCGCTTACCGCAAGCGCGTCGCGCCTGATGCGCTCGGCATCCCCGCCTCTGCCCTGCACGCGGTAGCCACCGATGGTGTTGATCGCCTGCGGCGTCAAGCCGACATGGGCCATGACCGGCACGCCGCGCGCGGCGAGGAAGCCGATCGTCTCTGCCATCGTTTCGCCGCCTTCGAGCTTGACGGCCGCGCAGCCGGTCTCGGCCATGACGCGCGCGGCATTGCGGAAAGCCTGCTCGGGGCTTTCCTCGAAGGAACCGAACGGCAGGTCGACGACCATCAGCGCCTGCTCGAGGCCACGGCGCACGGCCTGGCCGTGCGTGATCATCATCTCCAGCGTCACACCGAGCGTCGAGGGCAGGCCGTGGAGAACCATGCCGACGCTGTCGCCGACCAGCACCACATCGCAATGGGGATCGACAAGCCGGGCGACTGGCGTCGTGTAGGCGGTAAGGCAGACGAGCGGCGTCCCACCTTTGCGCGAACGAATATCCGGCGGTGTGATCGCCTTGGTGTCACCAAACGCACTCAATGGACCCTCCTTCCCCAACGTTACCAACCGCGGGTGTCGCGTTTGCCACATTTTTGTGCAAGTGCGAAGAGCTAAAAATGGCCGTGCAGCTGTGCGGTGTTGACGTGCGGACAGGCGCGCTTACACTTAAATCGATTCAGGCGCCCCCGAGCTGGCCAACCACTTTCGCGAACATGGACGATCAGGCAAAAGGACCCAGGAAAGACAGAGCCGCCGTCAAGGCCGACGAAGTCAAAGTGGACCTGATCGCCTTTGTCGTCGCCGTAAACGACAGTGAACCGTGTGTCCTCACCATCGGCCAGGCGGACACCCTTCCCTCCGGACCATTTGCGCTTGAGCACCGATCGCTGCAATCCGGTTTGAGGGGGTGGGTCGAGCAGCAGACCGGCCATCCCCTGGGGTATATTGAGCAACTCTACACCTTCGCGGATCGGGATCGCATCGGCGCCGAGCGCCAGCAGCGCGTCATCTCCATCAGCTATCTCGCATTGACCCGCAAGGAACAGGCAGCTGGCTCGCCCAAGTGCGGCTGGCAGAGCTGGTATGAATATTTTCCATGGGAGGACCACCGCTCCGGCACGCCTCCGGTCGTGCTGGACGTTCTGCGACCGCGCCTGATTGAATGGGCAGACGGCGTCAGCGACGCGGCCACGCGACGTGAACGCTGGCAGCGGGCGACGATAGCCTTCGGCTTCGACGACCGCCTTTGGAACGAGGAACTCACGCTTCAACGCTATGAGTTAGTCTACGAAGCAGGCCTGGTCCAAGAGGCCGGAAGCGGACGGGACGCGACGCTGCCTCCGCTGGTGCCCAGCAAGTCTATGGTCGCCGATCATCGCCGCATCGTGGCGACCGGCATTGCGCGGCTGCGCTCCAAGATCAAATACCGGCCGGTCGTCTTTGAGCTGATGCCGCCGGTCTTCACGCTTTTGCAGCTGCAGCGAACCGTGGAGGCGCTTGCCGGCAGGCTCGTGCGTAAGCCGAACTTTCGCCGGCTGATCGAGCAGCAGGAGCTGGTCGAAGAGACCGGAGAGGCAACCGCGGAGACCGGCGGCCGGCCAGCGAAGCTTTACCGGTTCCGCCACGCCGTTCTCGACGAGAGGGTCATCGCCGGGACAAAATTGCCGCTGGCGCGGGGTTGACATCGCTTATACTCACAGCAAGTATATGCTGGTTATTTTCAACTAGAGTATAAGCTGGAGGGGTCGATGAGCGCCGTGCTGCCTGCGACCGCGTTTCTCTACGAGCGCGTCCGACGAGTGATCCCGCCGATCGAATGGCCGGCTTTCGTCGAGGATATCGAGGCGATCCTTGCACTGAAGCGCGAGCGCAACGCCATCATCCTGGCGCACAACTATCAGACCCCCGAGATCTTCCATTGCGTGGCCGACATCGTCGGCGACAGCTTGGCACTGGCCCGCACGGCTGCGACGATCGAGGCGCAAGTCATCGTGCTGGCCGGCGTACATTTCATGGCCGAAACGGCCAAGCTGCTCAATCCGCAAAAGACGGTGCTCATTCCCGACCTGCGGGCAGGCTGTTCGTTGGCGGAATCGATCACGGCAGAAGACGTGCGCTTGATGCGCCAGCGTTATCCCGGCGTGCCTATCATCACTTATGTCAACACGTCGGCCGAAGTGAAAGCCGAGTCGGATATCTGCTGTACATCCGGCAACGCCAAGGCGGTCGTCCAATCCCTTGGCGTTCCCCAGGTGATCATGTTGCCGGACGAATATCTGGCCCAGAATATCGCCGCCCAGACCGATGTGCAGATCATCGCCTGGAAAGGGCATTGCGAGGTGCATGAGCGCTTTACACCGGCCGACATCCGCGAGTTGCGCGAAAGCCATCCCGGCGTGATCGTGCTCGCGCATCCCGAATGCCCGCCCGACGTCGTGGCTGAAGCAGATTTTTCCGGCTCGACCGCTGCCATGTCCGACTATGTCGAAAGGCAAAAAGGCCGGCACGTGTCGTGCTGATGACGGAATGTTCGATGAGCGACAACGTCGCGTTAGCGCACCCAGAGGTCGAGTTCATCCGGCCCTGCAATTTGTGCCCGCACATGAAGCGGATCACGCTTGCCAACATCCGCATGGCGCTCGAGCAGAACCACCATATCGTAACCATCGAACCCGGGATCGCCGGGCGCGCGCGGCTTGCGGTCGAACGGATGCTGGCAATTTGAGCGCCGATGTCCGCAGCATCTTCGGGCGGCCGATCATCATCGGCGGCGGCATCGCCGGACTGATGACCGCGCTTCAACTGGCGCCGGAGCCGGTGCTGCTTCTGTCCAGGACGCTGCTGGGAGCTGACAATTCGAGCACGTGGGCACAGGGTGGTCTGGCTGCAAGTTTCGGCGAAGACGACGATCCGGAACTGCACCTGGCCGATACGCTTGCCGCCGGGGATGGTCTCTGCGACACAGACGTGGCGAGCCGCATCCTCCAAGCCGCGCCCAAGGCGATAGAGGGGCTTGCGGGCTTTGGGGTTCCCTTCGACCGTACGTCGAAAGGATCACTGTGCCTCGGATTGGAGGCCGCACACAGCCGACGTCGCATCGTTCATGCGCATGGTGACGGCACCGGGCGTGAGATCATGCGTGCCCTGATCGCGGCTGTGCGTTCCACTCCGTCGATTGTTGTCGTGGAGGGCGTGGAAGCGCGCCGACTGGCGGTGCGAGAGAATGCGATCCGAGGCGTCTGGGCGAGCGGTTCGATAGGACCTGTCTTCTTCGGCTCACGGCGGGTCGTCCTCGCCACCGGTGGGATCGGGGGACTGTTTCTCGACACCACCAATCCTTCGGGCAGTTGTGGACAGGGCCTGGCGCTTGCGGCCCGCGCTGGAGCTGTCCTTGCCGACCTCGAGTTCATCCAGTTCCACCCGACCGCGCTTGACGGCCCGGAACGCCCTATGGTGCTGCTCAGCGAGGCCGTCCGCGGCGAAGGTGCTGCCCTGATCGACGAAACCGGCCAAGCTTTTCTCCAGAGCGTGCCAGGGGCGGAACTCGCGCCTCGTGATGTCTTGGCGCGCGCCGTCTGGAACCATCTTGCCAACGGCCACCGTGTTTTTCTCGACGCGCGGCAACGGCCTGGCCCGGAATTTGCACGACACTTCCCGACAATTGCATCAGCCTGTCGTGGAGCCGGCATCAATCCCGCGCGCGATCTCATCCCCATTCGTCCGGCCCAACACTACCACATGGGTGGCGTTGCCGTGGACGGCTCCGGTAGGACCTCCGTCAAGGGGCTGTGGGCCTGCGGCGAAGTCGCTTCGACAGGACTGCATGGCGCCAACAGGCTCGCCAGCAATTCCTTGACCGAGGCCGTCGTGTGCGCGCGCTGGGTCGCTGAAAGTGTCGCCGGAACGCCTGCTCGCAGAACAAGGCCTGCGGTTGCGGACGTTCACCCATCGCCCGCTCCGATACCCGTGCGTGTTTTCCTGTCGCGCGCACTCGGCATCGTCCGGGATGGTGAAGGTCTGAAAGCAGCCGCATATGCCTTGTTGCCGCTCGCCGAAAGCAAGGACGCGGCCTCGGATCCGGCGGCTGTCGGGCTAATGATCGCGGTTGCCGCCCTGTTGCGCGAAGAAAGCCGCGGCGCTCATTACCGGACAGACTTTCCTCATCATGCGACTGTCGCCCGACGGTCCGAAATCACCCTCGAAGCCGCCTTGGCCGCTGCGCGGGAACTCGGACACTCGCCAAGCCTCGAAGGGGCAAAATGATGACGCTCTCACCGCTTCCCACGGTCATGCTTGAGCCGCTTGTAAGGGCAGCTCTTCTTGAAGACCTTGGCAGAGCCGGCGACTTGACCACGGAGGCCATCATCCCGAAGGCACACCAAGCGGGAACCGTGCTGGCGGCGCGCCAGTCCGGAGTTGTCGCCGGCCTCGATCTGGCGATGCTCGCTTTCCGCTTGATTGATCCTGATGTCGAAATTTCGGTGGAGCGGGCAGACGGCTGCAATGTCATGGATGGAGAGGTCATTGCATCAGTGGTTGGCCCTGCCCGGGGCATTCTCACAGCCGAACGGACGGCACTCAATTTTTTGTGCCATCTGAGCGGCATCGCTACAGCAACGGCATCGATCGTCGCTGCGGTTCGTGGATATGGCGCGAAGATCGTCTGCACGCGCAAGACGACGCCCGGATTGAGGGCAGTCGAAAAGTATGCGGTGCGCGCGGGTGGCGGATCCAATCACCGTTTCGGCCTCGACGACGCAATTCTGATCAAGGACAACCACATCGCCATCGCAGGCGGCGTTCGCCCGGCGCTCGAGCGAGCACGAAGACGGGCCGGTCATCTCGTCAAGATCGAAGTCGAGGTCGATACGCTGGCCCAGTTGGAGGAGGTACTTGGCTTCGCTCCCGATGCGATTCTGCTCGACAACATGTCCCTCGCCGATCTTCGCCGGGCCGTCGCAATCGTTGGCGGCCGTGCTATCACCGAGGCTTCTGGCGGGATCGCATCCGATACAGCGCGAGCGATTGCCGCGACCGGCGTCGATCTGATTTCGGTCGGCCGACTGACCCACAGCGCGCCGATCCTGGATATCGGCCTCGACTATTGGGGCTCATGATTGTCTGAGGAACGAACAGGATCGAATCAACTGTCCTTTCCGATCGTCATCAATCAGACAGCAAAGCAAGGCAGAACCGGAGGAACAGCATGGACATGCAAACAGCCAGTCCAACGCAGACATCGCCACAGGCTCAATCCCCTGACTCTGGAGCGTGGACCCTGGAGAAGGCTCGGGCACTTCACGATGCCCCCTTCAACAATCTCCTCTTCCTCGCGCAAACCGTGCACCGCCAGAATTTCGATCCCAACAAGGTCCAGCTCAGCCGGCTTCTCAGCATCAAGACAGGCGGATGTCCGGAGGATTGTGGCTATTGCAGCCAGTCGGCGCAGCACGAAACCGGTCTGAAGGCGTCGAAGCTGATGGAGGTCCGGCGCGTCATCGCCGAGGCGAAGAAAGCGCGTGACGCCGGCGCCACCCGCTATTGCATGGGTGCGGCCTGGCGAAACCCCAAGGCGCGCGACATGGATGCGGTAGTGGCCATGGTCGAAGGCGTCAAGGCGCTCGGTATGGAGACCTGCATGACGCTCGGCATGCTCGATCTTGCGCAAGCCTCTCGTCTGAAACAGGCGGGCCTCGACTACTACAACCACAACATCGATACGTCGGAACGCTACTATAGCGAGATCATCAGCACGCGCAGCTTTGCCGACCGGCTCGAGACGCTCGAGCACGTTCGCCAATCCGGCATCAAGGTCTGCTGCGGCGGCATTGTCGGCATGGGCGAGGAGCCGGTGGACCGGATCGGCATGCTCGTGACGCTGGCCAACCTGCCGGAACATCCGCAAAGCGTTCCGATCAACATGCTGATCCCGATCGCCGGCACCCCGCTTGCCGACGCCAAGCCCATCGAGCCGATCGAATTCGTGCGCGTGATCGCGCTGGCGCGCATCATGATGCCGAAATCGCATATCCGTCTTTCCGCCGGCCGCACCGCCATGACCGACGAGATGCAGGCGCTGTGCTTTTTTGCCGGCGCCAACTCGATCTTCGTCGGCGACACGCTGCTGACGGCGGACAATCCCGGTGAGGACAAGGATACCCTGCTGTTCCGGCGCCTTGGCATCGAGCCGATGGAACTCGAGGCGCAATGAACGGGGCACCGCTTGCCCGCTATGAGGCGACCTTGCAGGGACTGGCGCGCAAGGACCGGCTGCGGACGCTGAAGCCGCGCGCCGGGCGCGACTTCTCGTCGAACGACTATCTCGGGCTTGCCGCCTCCAAAAGACTTGGCGAAGCGGTTGCGGCGGCGATTGCGCGTGGCACGCCGGTTGGCGCCACCGGGTCGCGGCTGTTGCGCGGCAATGCGCCGGAACACGAGCAGCTCGAGGCAGACGCGGCGGCATTCTTTGGAGCCGACCGCGCGCTGTTCTTCGGCAGCGGCTACATCGCCAACTTCGCTCTGCTGACGGCGCTGCCGCAGAAGGGCGACCTTTTGATCCTCGATGAGCTCGCCCATGCCAGCATGCATGAGGGTGCGCAGGCCGGGCGCGCACAGTTGGTGCTGGCCGCGCACCACGACGTCGATGCTGTCGAGGATGCGATCACACGTTGGCGCGCCGAAGGCGGCATGGGATGCGTCTGGATCGCGGTGGAAAGCCTTTACAGCATGGATGGCGATTGCGCGCCTTTGGAGAGCCTGGTCGCGCTTGCCGATCGGCACGACGCATTCATCGTCATTGACGAGGCGCATGCCACCGGCGTCTGGGGACCGGACGGCCGGGGGCTGGCCGCCGCTTTCGAGGGCCGCGACAACATCCTCGCGCTCCACACCTGCGGCAAGGCGCTCGGCGCATCTGGTGGGCTCGTGACCGGGCCGAGGACACTGTGCCAGTATCTGATCAACCGTTGCCGGCCATTCATCTACGCCACAGCGCCATCGCCGCTGATGGCGGTCGCGGCGCGCGAAGCGCTCGCAATGCTCGCCGACGAGCCTATGCGGCGTGTTCAGCTACATGAACGCGTTGCCCTCGCAGGCCGCCAATTGGTCGATCGCTGCGGCGTCACGCCCAGCGGCTCGCAAATCCAGCCATTTGTCATCGGCGATGTCAGGCGCACCATGGCAGTGTCGGCGCGCCTGCAGGCCCGCGGCTTCGACATACGCGGCATTCGTCCGCCGACCGTGCCCGAGGGCACGTCACGGCTGCGCATCTCACTGACGCTCAATATCGGCGAAGCCGACATTTCCGCCATGGTCGAGGCGCTCGTCGAGGTGTTGGCCCAGACATGACCGTAGGCGACATGACCAAGCGCATCGTCATCACCGGAACAGACACCGGAATTGGCAAGACGGTGTTTTCGGCCGGGCTTGCCGGCCTGCTTGACGGTTTCTACTGGAAGCCGGTGCAATCGGGCCTCGACGGCGAGACCGACAGCGAGGCGGTTGCGCGACTTGCCGGGCTGCCGTCGGGGCGCGTGCTGCCGGAAGCCTACCGCTTGAAGAGCCCGCTTTCGCCGCATCGTTCGGCCGAAATCGACGACGTTTCGATCGAGGCTGCCGATCTTTCGTTTCCGGTCCTGCCGACACCGCTCGTCATCGAAGGCGCCGGCGGGCTGATGGTGCCGCTGAACCGCCGGACAAGGTTCATCGACATATTCGAGCAATGGCAGTTGCCGGTCATTCTGTGCGCCCGCACCGCGCTCGGAACAATCAATCACACCCTGCTGTCGATCGAGGCCCTGCGGGCGCGCGCTATCCCGCTGGCTGGCATCGCCTTCATCGGCGATGAGATCACCGATACGCAACGGACGATCGTGGAATTCGGCGACGTGCCGCAACTCGGCAGGCTGCCGCACCTCGATCCGCTGACGGACAAAACGCTGAGACAAGCGATGATTGCCGGCTTCGACCTCGCTTTGATTGCCGGAGGCGAGTGATGTCGCATTCCCGTGTGTGGCATCCCTTCACCCAGCACGCGCTCGAGCCTTCGACCCCTGAAATCCTGCTGACTGAAGGGGCCTATCTCCACAAGGCCGACGGAGCGCGCATTCTGGACGCCATTTCCTCCTGGTGGGTCGTCACCCATGGCCACCGCCATCCCCGCATCATGAAGGCCATCGAGACGACCGCGTCGAGCCTCGATCAGATCATCTTTGCGGGCTTCACCCACGAGCCGGCCGAACGGCTGGCCAGGGCGCTTGTCGACCTCGCACCCGCCGGCCTCGACCGGGTGTTCTATTCCGACAGCGGCTCGACCGCCGTCGAAGTCGCGCTGAAGATGGCGCTCGGCTATTTCCGCAACATCGGCGCGCCGCGCTCGCGCATCGTCGTCATGGAGCACAGCTATCATGGCGACACCATCGGCGCGATGAGCGTCGGCGCCCGCGGCGTGTTCAACGCCCCCTATGAGCCTTTGCTGTTCGAGGTCGACACCATCCCCTTCCCGGCGGCCGGGCGGGAGCAGGAGACGCTGGATCGGTTCGAAGCAGTCTCCCGCGACCGGCGCCCCGCTGCGCTGATCGTCGAGCCGCTGCTGCTTGGCGCCGGCGGCATGCTGATGTATCCGGCCTGGGTTCTCACCGAATTGAAGAAGATCGCCGAAGCCTCCGGCACGCTGCTGATCGCCGACGAGGTGATGACAGGCTGGGGACGAACCGGAACCATGTTCGCCTGCGAGCAGGCGTCGATCTCTCCTGATATCCTTTGCACCTCCAAAGGCTTGACCGGCGGCGTGATCCCGCTGGCGGCCACGCTTGCCACCGATGCGATCTTCCAGGCTCATTATTCAGCGGATCGCAAGAAGACGTTTTTCCACTCGAGTTCCTACACGGCCAATCCGATTGCCTGCGCGGCAGCACTCGCCAATGTCGAGATCTGGCGTGACGAGCCGGTGGCCGAGCGGATCGCGGCCTTGAGCGAGAGACAGGCCGCCGGGTTTCGACGCTTTCGCGACAATGCCAACTTCACCGACAGTCGCGCGATCGGCACGATCCTGGCTCTCGACCTGCGCGCCGGCTCTGCCGGCTATCTGGCCGAGATCGGACCTAAGCTGCGGGCCTTTTTCCTCGAGCTCGGCCTGCTTGTGCGCCCGCTCGGCAATGTCCTTTATCTCCTGCCGCCCTATTGCGTCACCGGCGACGAGCTCTATCGGCTCCATGACGCGATCGAGGAGGCCGGCGAACGCTTCGGCTCAAAGCCATGAGCAGGTTGTCGCGCCTTCTCGGGTTTGGCCATCATGCGCCTGGGCGAAAGGTGGCGAATGCCGAAATCGAGACCAATCTCGGCCTCGAACCGGGCTGGATCGAGCGGCGTACTGGAATCCGGTCGCGCTTCTGGGCAACGGACGAAGACACGCTGTCTGGTCTTGCTGCGCAGGCCGGCGCGATGGCGCTGGCCAGCGCCGGCATTGCGCGCCACGACATCGGTCTGCTGCTGCTTGCCACCTCGACGCCCGATCACCTCCTGCCGCCCAGCGCGCCCCTGGTCGCACATCGGCTGGGGCTCGGCCGCGCCGGCGCGATCGATCTCACCGGCGCCTGCGCCGGCTTCATCTATGCGCTGATGTTTGCGGACGGATTTACCCGCCTGCACGGCAAAGCGAGTCTTATTATCGCCGCCAATATCCTCAGCCGCCGCATCAATCCCTCTGAGCGCGCCAGCGCCGTGCTGTTTGCCGATGCCGCCGGCGCCCTCGTGATCGGTCCCTGCGAGGATACTGATCGGGGGATTCTCGGTGCCTCCGTGGATTCGGACGGCTCGCGATACGGGCTGATCCAGATTCCCGCAGGAGGAAGCAACAAGCCGTTCCACGGTGACCTCGACCTCGCGCAAACCCGAATGACGATGACCGACGGCCGCGAAGTGTTCGCAAAGGCCGTCGAGATGATGACCGATTGCTCGATAAGCGCGCTAGCCGCTGCCGGAGTGCGACGACAGGATGTCGACCGGTTCGTGCCGCATCAGGCCAATGCTCGCATTTTCGATGCGGTCGGGCGAAACCTCGGCGTTGCCGATCACCTGATCGTCAAAACGATCGCCGAATATGGCAACTCTTCCGCCGCGACGATCCCGCTCTCACTGTCGCTCGCCAACCAAGCGGAGCCGTTTCGGCCGGGCGAGAAAATACTCCTGGCGGCGGCAGGTGCGGGACTCAGCGGCGGGGCGCTCGTAGTCGGGATTTAGCCCAGCGAAGCTGCTCAACATCAGGACTGACTTTGTGAGATGAATAGGACAACGGGACCAATGCGAAAATAGTCGCCGGCAAGCTGCACGGCATCCACGTCACCGAGCAAAGCTCAACTACCACGGTTCGATACTGCTCGACCCTGACCACGCCAAGAACCCGGGATCCTGCCAATGGATTCGTGGAGACATGGAGCAAGACTTCCGGCGCACGAATCTCGACCTATGTCATCCTCGGCGAGCGCGGCTCTCGATGCTGCATCCTCAACGGCGCGGCCGCCCGGAACCTGCCAGCCCACTCCATCCATCTGGACGAAGCGCACATTCCTGTCTGAAGCCGCGGATCGTTACGTTCGTCATCAACAATGTCGTCGGCTTCTCGCCGATGGCAATGCGCTGACGCGGACGGCGTTGACGATTACATCGGCAGGGGCGCTTCAGCAGAACTTTCGCCGGTTGATGGAGCAGCAGGAACTGGTGGAGGAGACCGGCGAAAGTGCTTTTGATACCGGCGGTCGGCCGGCGAAGCTTTATCGCTTCCGCCACCATGTCCTCGACGAAACGGCTGTCGCCCGGACAAAATTGCCGCTGGCGCGGGCTTGACATCCTTTATACTCAACGTAGAAATATACCCTTATAGTCAATTCGATTATAACGAGAAATTCATTCGCAAGTCCGAACCCGCGGTCTCGCTCGGGAAGCCCGTATGAGTGGATCGAAGTGATCTTGGAAATGAAACGCCCGAGGACGGGCTTTCAACCTTTGTCGTGAAGGAGGTGCCGCGCGAGTGGGCCAATGCCTTGCGGCAACGGTGAAGGATGTATACCACCAGTAAACGCGTGCGTCAAAGTCGCAGTCGAATGTACAGTTCGTCTAAATGTGCGATACGTTCGATTTGTGCAAGTAACACTTGGAAAAGTGTTGCATAAAAGAAACGTCTAATTATATAAAGCTGGCAAGCTAAACTTTAAACTTGCACAAATGAGCGTCGCGGATAGCGTCCCACTGTGAAGCGTGCACTGCGATGTGCGTCTGTTTCGATCGTGGGGGCAAGACGGTCGTCCATTGATGTTCTTCCCTTTTTTATTGAGAGGCAAAAGTTGAAGCCGCAAGACGGCTGCTAGGTTGCGCGCAT
Source organism: Mesorhizobium sp. M1334 (assembly GCF_040317995.1). Lineage (NCBI taxonomy): Bacteria > Pseudomonadati > Pseudomonadota > Alphaproteobacteria > Hyphomicrobiales > Phyllobacteriaceae > Mesorhizobium > Mesorhizobium sp. M1334. Next base: position 27,079 of record NZ_JAMYLM010000015.1, on the reverse strand, counting down.
ACGAAAACGCAACACATCGCCGTCCCCCAAACTTCATGTCTTCAACGCTCTTTCGGAGGCTTGCTGAGGGAATGCTATTGGGAAAGCCAGATATGTCCGCGTCGAGTGATCTTGGGGATGAAAAGCGCAAGACCGAGCTTTCAAGCTTTGTCATGAGGGAGGTGCAGCGCATTCTTGCCCAATGCGATGAGGCGAAGCAGGGTGACAAGGCTGCCGTTGCGCCTTCGGGTTCTCCTTCCAATGAATTGACCGCCGTGGCCGCCGAATTTCTTGGTAGGCTCGAGGCCGAAGCAGCGCGACGGCTAAACGCCCAGGCGGGTGAGATCGCTTCGCGACCACGGGCAGCCGATCATCCGCTCGGGCATCCGGTTCTGAAAGATTGCCCGAGAGAAGGCGCGCGCATTGCAGAATGGGCCGGTCCAGTTGCGGGGTCGACGCATCTCGAGAGACGTTTTGGAATACCGCGGTCCACTTTGTACTGGTGGCAGCGACACAATGATGTGGTTGCCTTTCGGAGAGGCTCCCGGAAGCATGTATTTCCCCTAGCTCAGTTCATCGACGGCAGGCCTATGCCCGGAATCAGGCAGGTCCTTTCCTCGATCTCCGATCCCAGACTGGCTTGGCTGTGGCTGATCAGCCCCTCGCCTCTTCTCAAGGGTCGCGTCCCTATCGAATTGCTCAGAGAAGGTATGAACACAGAAGTTGTTTCATCCGCCGCCCAGGCTGTTTCTCTGATTGAATCTATCTGACAATTGGCCGGATGCCGATGGCTTTCCGCGCATTATGTAAGTGCGCACAAGCAGATGTACCAATTGTGCGATTTGTTCAAATGTACAGTTGTTCAATTTGTGCAAGTAATACAATGAATTTAGTGACAATAATGCAACGGATACTTCTATATATGGTTGGCAAACGGAATTTGAACTTGCACTAATTCGCCCGGTGAATAGCGTTCGAGCCGGGAAGGATGCATTGCGATGCGCATCTTTTTCGATCGTGGGGACAGGGAGCGGTTCGTCCATCGACGTCCTCGCCCCTTTCAAAATCATTGAATGGAGATCAAGTATGAACATCAAGAGCCTTCTTCTCGGCTCAGCTGCGGCTCTGATCGCAGCTTCCGGTGCTCGCGCCGCCGACGCGGTGACGGTCGCCGAGCCGGAACCGGCAGAATACGTCAAGATCTGCGACGTATATGGCTCGGGCTACTTCTACATCCCCGGCACCGAAACCTGCCTGCGCATCGGCGGCTATGTCCGTTACGACATCAGCGCTGGCGACGTTGGCTCCTACGATGGGGCGCGGACCCACGACGTCCAAGACGGCAGCGACCAGGGCACCTGGCGCAAGAACGCCCGCTTTGACCTAAGGACTTGGACCGGCCAGGAAACCGAACTCGGTACTTTGAAGACATACACCGAGACCAAATTCAATTTCGGTAACCGCAACGCCTATTCGGGTCCCGACAGTCCCCAGAACTATGCCTTCAACAGGGGCATCACACTGAACTTCGCCTGGATCCAACTCGGTGGCCTTCGCGTCGGCAAGGACGAATCGGCCTTCGATACGTTTATCGGCTATGCCGGCAACGTCCTCAACGATACGCTCGTTCCCTACGGTGATTTCGACACCAACGTCGTGCAGTACTACTTCGACGCCGGCAATGGCTTCTCCGCCGTGGTATCGCTCGAAGAGGGGTCTGGCGTCGTCGGCACGATCGACAGCTACGTTCCGCATCTTGTCGGCGGCGTGAAGTACACGCAGGGCTGGGGCGCCATCACCGGCGTCGTGGCTTACGACAGCAACTACGAAGAGGTAGCCGGCAAGGTCCGCTTGGATGTAAACGCCACCAACGAACTGTCGCTGTTCATTATGGCTGGCTATGGGACCGACGACAACCTAACCGATGGGACCTACGCTATTCCTGCCGGCGGTCGCGGCTTCTACAAGCAGTGGGGTGGCAACTGGGCCGTCTGGGGCGGCGGCACCTACAAGTTCAACGAGAAGACCTCTTTCAACCTTCAGGCGGCGTATGACGAGTGGAAGAACCTCGGCATCGCCGCCAATGTCGCCTACGATATCGTTCCTGGTCTGACGATCACGGCCGAAGTCGACTATCTCCACGCTGGCAAGTTCGGGGATGTGGACTTCTCTAACTGGACCAATGCCGACAAGAAGAACAGCGTCGGCGGTCTCCTCCGCTTCCAGCGCTCGTTCTGAGGATTGAAGAGCCCGTTGCCGCGTTCGAAGCAGTAACTGTGAGCCTAATTTGCGGCTGAACCATTGTGTGAGGCTTGTAGAGGCTTTCGGCGAATTGCTTGATCACGGACCTCCAATCCGAGCATTTCGTCGATGAGAAGGGCGCCCTGTTCCCGGGCGCCCTTTTTTAAGGGTTATCATCAGACTCTCTCCCGGGGAAACTGTGGGTAAGAAACAACGCATCGTCCTGCAGGCAGCTGTTTTGGCGTCTGCCTTTGGCTTTTTTTTGCTGATCCTGATCCTGCAGATGGTCAGTTTTTTGGTTGACTAGGCACGCGCAAGCGGGAGGAATCGCGCAGAGACACACGGAAGTTTTTTTCGCCAGCGAAACCCCGACGACCTGATGGGAGTCGCGCCAGCAGGGTGGGTGCCACGTCCGGTGCCACGGACCATGCGAGATGCCGATTGTTGGCGCGTCTGTCAGTTCGCGCGGCCATATTCATTCTGGTGCCGATCTGTTGCCTTTTCTGCTTTTCCCATGCGTTTTAGACCGAGCCATTTGTGAAGCGGGCGGTCAATGGATCTGCGCCTCGCGATTGCCTGCCGTTGCCTGGTTGATCTGGCCGGCATAATCCGAGAGCGAAGGCTGCAACCGCGGTTCGAATTGCGCGAAGTTGAACCGGACTTCATCCGCCGCAGGAACTGGTGGGTTGCGCCGGGAAAGCCGGCGACCATCACAAGGTCGCCTTCCTTGACGCCTTCACAGGCTATGGGTAGCCAACTCTTCGGCCGGTAAGGCACATTGTCGCGCGCATATGGCCGGGAGGAACCATCAGGAGCGACATAGGCGCGATAAAAGCCGAAGTCGCCTGTGTGGCGCGGCCACATCCAATTGTCCGTTTCGCCGCCGAAGTTTACCGATGCCGAGCGCGGGCGCATAGACAAGGCGCACGTCCTCGATTTCGAGCTTCTGCTGGAGATAGTAGGAGGCGCCGCCATAATAGGCCCCTACGTCGCAGCGGCGATTGGGCTGTCCTTCACATGCGGCGATCAGGGCCTTGCGGTTCGTGGCGAGCCGCTCATAGCGGGCAAACTCATTCAGCTTGTCCGAGACGCCCTTGAGCATTTCGGCGGTCACATCCCGCATGTCCTCGATCACATAGATTCGGCTGCCTGGCGCCGCGGGCAATTCTTCACCCAGGGCTCTTCGCCAGAAACCCGTCTGTGAGATAGTCCTGGCCCTCCTTGCGGTGGTATTGGATGGATTCGAACACGCAGTGATGATTGGTTGCGACCAGCCCTTGTGGACTGACGAACGAGGCGGAGCATCCGCCCAGTGATACGATCGCGTTGAGCGGGTCAGCGTCCAGACGGCCCAGCTGGGCGGGATCGATCTGGAGCCCATCCGCGCGCATGGCCGCGCCCACTTCCGCAGTCTGGCCCGGCATCCACATACCTTCGTCCGCCGACGTAGCCGTGACCGTCCAGAGCAAGGCGATGGCAGTTGCTTTGGCCAAACATTTCAAATTCGAGTTCATGCTGACTGTCGCGCTCATCTTGCCTCCTGTTCTCCGCAGATTGGATTGGTGACTATCGGGATGGCCGGAGTCCTGGCGCCCGCGCGGCGGCCAACACCGTAAACACCGAGTGGACCCGTTAACCGCAAGAGTCCTGATGGCGTTCACCTCTCATATTTGTCGCGCGCAACGTTTGCGGATCATCCGCTGCACCAATCGTGCCAAATGAATAAAGCCTTCAGTTACAAATGGTGAGCCGCCCCATCCATGTCCGATCTCCGACGTCTTTCACGTAAAGGGCTCGGTGCTTCCACGCTCGTGCTCTTCGCCCGTCCCTCTTCCGTCTTGACTAGCAGGAGCCTACGGCCTATCTCACTGCCGCGTTAGCACTCGCTTCTGGTGAGTGCTAACCACGCTCCGGCAACGGAGAACCGTTCAACATCCGCACCAGGGAAATCCAAAAATGGCAAAGTCGAATTTCCGGCCGCTGCATGACCGCGTGGTCGTTCGTCGGGTTGAGTCCGAAGCGAAGACCGCCGGCGGGATCATCATCCCCGATACGGCTAAGGAAAAGCCGCAGGAAGGCGAGATCATCGCCATCGGTTCCGGCGCCCGTGACGAGGTCGGCAAGCTCGTCCCGCTGGACGTCAAGGCCGGCGACCGCATCCTGTTCGGCAAGTGGTCGGGCACCGAAGTCAAGCTCAATGGCGAAGACCTTCTGATCATGAAGGAAGCGGACATCATGGGCGTCATCGGCTGACACGCCGCCGCCTTTCATCCGCACCATCCAATCTGAATTTCGGGCGAAATGCCCAGGAGTAAAAAATGGCTGCCAAAGACGTAAAATTCTCCCGCGACGCTCGTGAGCGCATGCTGCGCGGCGTCAACATCCTCGCCGACGCGGTGAAGGTCACGCTCGGCCCCAAGGGCCGCAACGTCGTCATCGACAAGTCGTTCGGCGCACCGCGCATCACCAAGGACGGCGTCACCGTCGCCAAGGAAATCGAGCTTGAGGACAAGTTCGAAAACATGGGCGCGCAGATGGTCCGCGAAGTTGCTTCGAAGACCAACGACATCGCCGGCGACGGCACCACCACCGCGACCGTTCTGGCACAGTCGATCGTTCAGGAAGGCCACAAGGCGGTTGCCGCCGGCATGAACCCGATGGACCTCAAGCGCGGCATCGACCTCGCCGTCGCCGACGTCGTCGCGACGCTGATCAAGAACGCCAAGAAGATCAAGACCTCGGAAGAGGTTGCCCAGGTCGGCACCATCGCCGGCAATGGCGACGTGTCGGTCGGCTCGATGATCGCTGAAGCGATGCAGAAGGTCGGCAATGAGGGCGTCATCACCGTCGAGGAAGCAAAGACCGCCGAGACCGAGCTTGAAGTCGTTGAAGGCATGCAGTTCGACCGCGGCTATCTCTCGCCCTACTTCGTCACCAACGCCGAGAAGATGGTTGCGGATCTGGAAGACGCCTACATTCTTCTCCACGAGAAGAAGCTCTCCAACCTGCAGGCCATGCTGCCGATCCTCGAGGCCGTCGTGCAGACCTCGAAGCCGCTGGTCATCATCTCGGAAGATGTCGAAGGCGAGGCCCTGGCCACGCTGGTCGTCAACAAGCTGCGCGGTGGCCTGAAAATCGCCGCCGTCAAGGCGCCGGGCTTTGGTGATCGCCGTAAGGCCATGCTGGAAGACATCGCCATCCTCACCGGTGGCCAGGTCATTTCCGAAGACCTCGGCATCAAGCTCGAGAATGTCGGCCTCAACATGCTCGGCCGCGCCAAGAAGGTGTCGATCTCCAAGGAGAACACCACCATCGTTGACGGCGCCGGCAAGAAGGAAGAGATCCAGGGCCGCGTCGCCCAGATCAAGCAGCAGATCGAAGAGACTACCTCGGACTACGACAAGGAGAAGCTGCAGGAACGTCTCGCCAAGCTGGCGGGCGGCGTTGCCGTCATCCGCGTCGGCGGTGCGACCGAGATCGAAGTCAAGGAAAAGAAGGACCGCGTCGATGACGCCCTCAACGCGACCCGCGCGGCCGTCGAAGAAGGCATCGTTCCCGGCGGCGGCGTCGCCCTGCTGCGCGCTTCGCTGGCCATCACCGTCACTGGCGCCAACTCCGACCAGACCGCCGGCATCGCCATCGTGCGTCGCGCGCTGCAGGCTCCGGCCCGTCAGATCGCGGCCAACGCCGGTGCGGAAGCATCGATCGTTGCCGGCAAGATCCTTGAGAACAAGGGCGCGACCTTCGGTTACAACGCCCAGACCGGCGAATATGGCGACATGATCGCCATGGGTATCGTCGATCCGGTCAAGGTTGTGCGCACGGCTCTGCAGGACGCGGCCTCGGTCGCCGGCCTGCTGGTCACCACCGAAGCCATGATCGCGGAGGCTCCGAAGAAGGAGTCGGTTGGCGGCGGCATGCCGGCTGGTATGCCCGGCGGTGGCATGGGCGGCATGGGCGGTATGGATTTCTAATCCAGCCCTCTATCAACCTACAGCGGAAAGGGCGGCAGCAATGCCGCCCTTTTTTGTGTGCCGAGCATGATCGACAGCTTTAGACGTGCAAGTCCTCTACCCAGCCTGATGGCAGCGAAGCGCAACGGCGTCGTCGTGAGACGGGGTCTGGCCGTGTCCTTTCGTTCAGCCGCTGGTCGAAACTCGTGCTGCCTTCCGCCGTGCCGTCGATCTTTACAGGGCTGCGAGAAGGCCTTGCCAACGGCTGGCAGACCCTGGTTGCGGTAGAACTCATCGCATCGTTCGAAAGGCTCCGATACCTGATCGCCTATGGTCGTCAGCTCTTTCAATTGGAACTCGTTCTTTCGGCCATGATCGTGGTCGGCCTGACCGGATTGGGACCCACGGCCTGCTCACGCTTGCCTAAAACCATCTGCAACGCTGGCGTCCGGAGACCCAGATGAGCCTGATCACGATTACAGGTCTGGATAGGCTGTCGCACGGCGCTTCCATCGCACCGCCGCCCTTCCGCTTCATCGGCCAACATCTGCGGCCGCTTGCGGAGCCGATGGCGCTGCTCGCGATTTTGGGAGTTGCTCGCCCATGCCGGCGCTGCTGACCCACGTTTCTACCGCGGCTGGAAGAGGTGGCGGCCGCGGCATGGCAGAGTTCAGCCGAGGTGGCCTTGGCTCCAATCTTCTGGCGAGCCTGGAACCCTGATCGGTTTCGTGTGTGGCAGTGTGGCGGAAACGCGTTTGGTCTGGTGATCGGATTTTCCCGCCTCATCGAACGCCTGAGAGGCTCGTGGTCGCGGTTGTATTACCGCTATTACGTGACCTGATCACGTTGACGATGCCAGCACCTTCATTGGCCACTTTCTGGACCATGTACGTCATATCAGGCTCCCCCGCCCGATCGACACGAGCCGGCTCTGTAACCAAGCCGCCGTCATATGGCGGTTCCACGACGGCACTGGCGGCAGTCGTCTTCTCAGCGGCTACAGGTGGACGTTTCAGCAGCCAACGAATCCGATGGTGGCAAGGACAGGCAGACCAAGCACCGCGTAGAAGCCGTACTCCGCTGGAGTTCGCCTCGGAAGTGGAGCGACAAGGGCCTGATTTGTCTTGCCATGCCGACATTGTCAGCACGCTTTTCGAAGCCTCTGAATTCCTTAGTGTCCATCCCAGCTCGACCTCCGACCATCCCCATTTCCGGCTGCCCGCGGCACGACAGCCCTTGGCCTCTAGCTGCGCTCGAGCGGATCAGCGTGCCGTCCGCCTCCTCTGGCTGATCAAAATGTCTGCACCCATTTGGCAATGGCCGCTTCGCGCAAAAGTATTCCCCCGTGAGCCGGCTTTCCGAATTGGCTTAACTTCCAAATCTGTGGCTTTGCCTGCATTGCGGAGCGCGGAGTTCCGACCACTCGCCCAAGGGTATGCCATGGCGTTTCGTCTCTTTGTTCCGATCCTTGCCGGTGCAACGCTGCGCGAGCGGCTGCTCGCCTGCATCGGGGCCATGATCGGCATCGCATTGACTGGCGTGATCAGTGCGCTGGCGAACGGGTCTGGCCCACATGTCGCACTGCTGGTTGCTCCAATGGGAGCATCGGCCGTGCTGCTCTTTGCCGTGCCTTCAAGCCCGCTGGCGCAACCTTGGTCGATTATCGGTGGCAATACGATTTCGGCGCTGGTCGGGGTGATCGTGGCGCATTTCGTGCGTGAACCCGTTCTTGCTACCGGCATTGCGGTGGCGCTGGCCATCGCCGCCATGTCGTTCACGCGCTGCCTGCATCCGCCGGGTGGCGCCGCCGCCTTAACTGCGGTGTTCGGCGGACCGGCCGTCTTCAGTTCCGGCTTGCTGTTTCCCTTCGTTCCGGTAGCGCTGAACTCGATCGTGCTGGTCGCACTCGGCTACGGCATCCATAAACTGTCGCGGCGCAACTATCCACATGTGGCGGCCCCCGCCCTTAAAAGCGCGCATGGAACCATCGATCCGCCGGCGCGGGAGCGGGTCGGCTTCCAGCCCGAGGATATCGATGCCGCGCTCGGCGCGCTGGAGGAAACCTTCGATATCGACCGCAACGATCTTGAGCGGCTGCTGCGGCAGGTCGAGTTGCAGGCGATGGTGCGCTCCCACCGCACCCTGCTGTGCGAGGACATCATGTCGCGCGATGTGATTTCGGTCGATGAACATGCGCCTGCCGACCAGGCGCGTCATTTGCTGCTCGATCACAACATCCGGACGCTGCCGGTGACCGACGCCGACGGCGGGCTGGTCGGTGTAGTTGGCCTGCGCGAGCTGACGAAGGCGACCGACGCGGTGAGGGCTGTGATGTCGAAGGCTGGCACCGCCTCTCCCGATACGCCGGCGATGAGCCTGCTGCCGGTCCTCACCGACGGCCGCAGCCATGCCGTGGTCATCGTCGATGCCGAGCGACGCATTATTGGGCTGATCACCCAGACCGACCTGCTGGCAGCGGCAGCGCGCGTGCACATGGCGGACACAACGCTGGCAGCGGCATAAAATAGTGATCCGGACTTGCTCAATCCGGGAACCCGATGGGGCGCCAATAGGATAGTGGTATTAAGTGCGCCTTCCGCCTAAGACAATTCCTTTTTACGAGTAGATCAACCCTGAAACGCGACCGCGTGCTCAGGCATCTGGTTCACGTAGGCCAAGTACGACTGCAACAACGGAACACTCTTCAACCTTGCCGGTGGCCGGAGCCAGTCCGCTATGTCGACTAAAGGCGTGCGGACTACAAATGGAACCATCTGGTGGACGGCTCCTCTGCAACGATGGTAGCGCGGTTCGCATGTCCAAGGCTGGCTTGAAGCTCTACGTCGCGGGTTGAATGATCCTTGGCAAGGGTCGCGGCTCAGACGCCGAGGACGCGGTTCGCAATTCCATGCAGGTGGTCCTTTCCTTTGGTTCCTGCATTTCGCCTATGGTGAGGCGCGGCCGACTCCCCTCATGCATCACGCCGACGACCGCCGCTTCCTCGCCGCGCCAAGGGTTTGACTAGGCCGACGATAGACCATGCGATAAGCAATTCCGAAACGATGTGGCTTCCTTGCGCCAAGTCGGCTCTGTCGAACAGCGATGTCAACATGATCCTGAGTTCGGAGGGTTCGCCGCGCATCAATCCTATAACCTTGATGACGTTCCTGACTAGGAGGATGAGGCTGCTCCAACACGTCCACGGTGTTAGGAATTGCCATTGCACGAGTTGATCTCGGACTTCTTCGTCGCGCATCGCCAATTTCCAGCCCAATACCGCGCCTACGCTTGGTACCCCAACCACGCGGCCTATCGCCCTCATGCCCGCTTCGAGGACCCTCCAGGATCGGGCCTGTTCGGATAGGTGTGGGAGGCCGAGGCATCAGAGGGAACGGCCAGACGCTACCATGAGGATGCGCCAGCTGCCGAAGAGCCGTACCGTTACCTTCGTCACTGTGCGCAACGCGGGGCGACCGTCGCTTCAGCCATCCGGCTTTGGGTGTCATTTCTCCCCTGGCGGAGTTCACCGCCCCCGACAAAAGCCTGACCTTTGCCAGTCTTCTACGGGCAAGCGTTCGCGCCAAAAGTTCAAAGCCGCGTCCATAACATTCAACAATGAAAGCCAGCCTCATCAGATCGAGCAGAAAGTCGTCGATGGCATGTGTGAGCGCGTCAGACTTTTGTTCAAGCTGAAGCAGCAAGGCGCGCGCCTCTTCGATCGCGGCCCGGCAACCGTCTGCGATTATCAGGAATCAATCCTGTCTAAGATCTGCAAGCCCTCACCTCGCCCCAAGCCAGACTCAGCGCATTGAACGCCGTTGGAGAGAGTTTCCGACGAAAGAACATCGTCGCGTTTCGCGAAAAGGCATCGCTGGGCAAAGTGCCCGTTGATGAAGCATGCTGCGTCAAACGACAAGCAAGAATCCGGGCTCCACCCCGTGATGTCTTCGAAGGCGGGGTGGGCCGGCTCGGGCATGCGTCTCGGCCGCAACCCTTAATCACGAGGAACTGTGCCGCAAGGCAAACAGTTTCTCTCTATTCTTCTAGCCGCCACGGTTCAGCCTAGATTACATGGGAAACGGCAATAACGCAAAGCAAAGGTTGGCAAAATGAGTAGGGTGGCTGGATCAAATGATGATTTGGCTGCACCAACGACCTTTGCGCCACTTTTGCAGCCCACCTTTCGTTCGATCTGGCTCGCCACGCAAGTCTCGAGCCTCGGCTGGTTGATGCAGACTGTTGCCATCAGTTGGCTGATGGCTACCATCTCGACTTCCGATCTGATGGTTGCGCTGGTGCAGGCTTCATCGAACCTGCCCGCTTTCATTTTGTCCGTGTTCGCCGGGGTTCTCGCTGACAATTTCAGCCGTCGCAGGGTTATGTTCGCGGGCCGCTGCCTTATGGTGATAGCATCTGCGATGCTGACCGCTGTTGTAGCGCTGGGCTTTCTCGACCCATGGATGATTCTCGGCTTCAGCTTTTTAATCGCATGCGGCGGCGCTCTCAACGATCCCGCCTGGCAGGCGTCGGTTGGCGATATGGTGGACCGGCGCGATGTTCCCGCTGCCGTTACCCTGCTTTCCGTTGGCTTCAACACCGTACGGACCGTGGGCCCGGCGCTCGGCGGCATCGTGGTTGCCTCCTTCGGGCTTTTGGCCGCTTTTACCGTGACCACCCTCACCTATTTGGTACCCTTGGCCACCATATGGCGCTGCAAGTGGAAGGTCCGCTCGTCGCCTCTTCCGCGCGAGTCGATGAGGAGGGCCATCTATGACGGGCTGCGCTTCACGGCGATGTCATCGGAAATCAAAGCGGCGATCGCACGCGGAACCCTCTTTGGCCTGGCGAGCATCGCCATACTCGCGCTGCTGCCGCTGATTGTCCGCGACCAGTTGGGAGGAGGCCCGCTCGCCTATGGCACGCTCATGGCAGGTTTCGGAACAGGCGCGGTCTTCGCCGGCCTCTCCAACAGCCTGTTCAGACGGAGCTTGTCGCAAGAACAGCTGATGAGGCTCTCCTGCGTCGCCTGCGCGGCGTGCTCCCTCTCCCTGGCGCTTACCTCTTCGATCGGCGTGGCGGCAATTGCACTTGCTTTGGGCGGCGCAGGCTGGGTCACTGCCTGGTCCGGGGTTGGCGTGAGCGTGCAGCTGGCAAGCCCGCGCTGGGTCGTGGGGCGCACGATCTCCATCTACTATGCATTGATAGACGGCGGCATAGCGGCCGGCAGCTGGGTGTGGGGCACCGTTTCCCAGAACCATTCGCTGACCTGGGCGCTAGAGGGTTCCGCTGCGGCCCTGCTGCTCGTTGCTGCAGCCGGCGTTCTGTTTCCTCTTCGCGAGCGCCGCGAGTCCGAGCCCGATCCTTTGGAGGAATTCGACGCCCCAGCTGTCGCTCTCAGTTTGAAGCCGAGAAGCGGCCCGATCGTGGTCAAGATCGAATATCTGATAGCCGAGAGAAATGTCGAGGCCTTCCTCGACCTCATGCGGCAGCGGCGTCATGTACACAGCCGCGTCGGTGCTCGGAACTGGACGCTCCAGCGCAACCTTCAGAAGCCTATGCAGTGGACAGAAACGTTCCGAACGCCGACCTGGACCGACTACCTTCGCCTCAATCATCGTCTCACGGAAGTAGACAAGGAACTGGACGAGCGTGTCTTCCAGTTACACGCGGGAGAGAAAGCGCCTCAAATGACGCTTTCGATTGAGCGGCCGACAAGCTCGGCCCGGAAACCCGACCAGTCAATCCTACACCTTCCCCGTCATTGAAGCCTGACCTTCCCATATCTGGGCATCAGCGATCGTTAAAGATCCGGGTGATGGATGAGAATCTCGGCGGCATCCGTGTCGTGCGTGCCTTCGCCGCGCAGCCGCACGAGCTGGAAAAGTTCGACCGCGCCAAGCAGGACGCGCCTTGATCTCGCCAATGAGCGCGTTGACATCCGTGTCGGCAACACCAGCGCCATGAATTTCTCGTTCCTGACCGCCATGGGCCTGGTGCTCTGGTTCGGTGGCCAGAAAGTGATCGCAGGTCAAATCAGCGTCGGCACGCTGGCCCTGTTGCTCACCTTCATGACCATTCTACAGATGCCGGTGCGCCAGCTCGGATTGATGGTCAACTCGTTCGCGCGCGCCTCGACCTGCGGCACGCGGCTGTTCGAGTTGCTCGACGCCGAACTTGACATCGAGGACGCGGCGGGCGCCAGGGATCTCGTCGTCACCGACGGCGTGCTGCGCTTCGACAATGTCGGTTTCTGCTACGCGGGCTCGGGCGGCCGCCCGACGCTCTCCGGCATCTCCTTCGAGGCGAGCAATGCATCGCCGTCTAGGCAAGGCGAATGCTCCGGACTTCCCAGCCTTGCTTGCCTTCCCCGCATTCGACAAACACCTTCTGTCCCGCCACCAGCACGCTGAGCCCTGAGCGCGTCAGGGCGCTGGCATGAACGAAGACGTCCTTCTCACCGTTGTCAGGAGCAATGAAGCCGAAGCCCTTTTCGGGTTTGTACCACTTGACCGTGCCCCCGCTCTCCAGCTGCGCACCGGTTTCAACGAAGGTCCCTCCAGCGACGCGCGTATGTGACGGAGTTTTCGCGCGGTGATCGCCGATCTCCAGCACCTGCGCGACTTGATGACCTTTTGGACTTTTTTCGACCGTGATCTTGAGAGGCGTTCCCGCGGCAACATCCCGGCTTCCGGCCGCCTCTAACACTCGCACGTGCAGATAGGCCTCCGTGCCGTCCGACAGTTTGACGAAGCCAAAACCCTTGCTGACTGTGAACCACAATACCTCCGCATCGACAGGATCTGCCGTCACGGTCGGCGGGCGCTGAAAATAGCTTGGCTCGGAAGTCCGTTCCGAAAAGGAAACGGGGTCATCGTCATAGCGATGCCGGCGTGGCTCGCGATGGTCTCGATATTTGCCCATGATCATCTCGAATGGCATGGATGGCGCACTGCGCTACCGTCAAGATAATCTCAATCGGGCGACGCGTGTATGTCAAAAAGGCCGTGAAGACCGCAGCTGTGCCCGGCCTATCGGCCGAACCCTTTGAAACTAGATTCATTTCCCCTGAAACAATAGTGCCGGCGAGTCGATTTACTGACTCGCATAGGTTGTGTTGGAGCGAGAGTGCGATGATGCTGGCGCGGGCGCACTGGAAGGGCTTTATCAGGCAGCGGAAAGCCTGCTCCGGGTTTCTTCAAAAGGAACCGAACGGCGGGTCGACGACCATTTGCGCCGGCTCCAGGCCACGGGGCAGGCCTGACCGTGCATGATCATCATCTCCAGCGTCACACCCAGCGTCGACGCCAAGCCGTGGAGAACCATGCCGCGCTGTCGCCGACGAGAACAACGTCGCAATGTCGATCGACGAGCTTTGAATCGGCGCACTCAATGGGCCTCCTTCCCCAAGCACGGATGTCGCGTTGGCACTTTTTGTGCAGCTGCGAAGAGCTAAAATCGCCACGACGGGTGGTGTTGACGCGCCGACAATTATCAGACAAAAACGGAATTCAATCGGTTCAGCCGCCTACGCGGCAGGGCTCTGCTCAACGACGTCGGGGACCATGGACGATCGCGCAAAAGGGATTAGGAAAGGCGGAGCTGGAGGCAAGGCCAACGACGTCAATGCGGACTTGATCGCCGTTGTGGTCGCCATGGACAGCAGCGCCCCCTGCGTTCTGACCATCCCGCAGGCAAACGCCCTGCCCTCCGGCCCGTTCGAGCTTGCTCACCGTTCGCTGCAGTCGGGCCTCAGGGGATGGGTGGAACAACAGACCGGCCAGCCGCTCGGCTATATCGAACAGCTCTACACCTTCGCCGATCGCGACAGGGTTGGCGCTGACGACCGCGTGGTCTCTATCAGCTATCTGGCGCTCACCCACCAAGACGAAGCTGGCGACCCGGCCGGGCGACACTGGGGAAGCTGGTACGACTATTTCCCGTGGGAGGATCACCGCTCCGGCACACCGGCGGTCGTGTTGGACGAATTGCGGCCGCGCCTGATGGAATGGGCGGATGGCACTGACGACGGTACGACACGCCTCGACCGACGACGGCGGGCGGCGATCGCCTTCGGCTTTGACGACCGCCATTGGAACGAGGAACTCGCGCTTCAACGTTATGAGCTGCTCTACGAAGCCGCCCTGGTGGAGGAAGCAATACGCGCCGGACATTCCGCTGCGCCCACCTCGGTGTCGGGCAGATCGATGATCGCCGATCATCGTCGCATCCTGGCGACCGGCATTGCGCGGCTGCGCTCCAAGATCAAATACCGGCCGGTCGTATTCGAACTGATGCCGCCGGTCTTCACGCTTTTGCAGCTGCAGCGCACCGTGGAGGCGCTTGCCGGCAGGCTCGTGCGTAAGCCGAACTTTCGCCGGCTGATCGAGCAGCAGGAGCTGGTCGAGGAGACCGGTGAGACAACCGCGGAAACCGGCGGCCGGCCGGCGCAACTTTATCGCTTCCGTCACGCCGTTCTCGACGAGAGGGTGATAGCCGGAACAAAATTGCCGCTCTCGCGGGCTTGACCCGCCTTGCGCCAGCAGCCCTGACGGTGTCGCGGACGGCTTGGCCCTTGTGAGAACCGGGATTGTCGAGAATGACGATGTCGCCCGGCTTCAGTGTTTTGTTGAGTTCGGTTTCGACATAGACGCGAAAGGCCTGCGTATTGATGGGTCCGTCAATGACCCAAGGCGCCTCCACCCGATCATGCCGCAGCGCGGTGATGAAGGTCATCGTCTTCCAATGGCCATATGGTGCGTGGGCCATCAGCCGCTTGCCGCGCACACCCCAGCCGCGCAACGGCGCCATGTTGGTCTTGACCCATGTTTCATCCAGGGAGACCAGGCGCGTAGGGTCAATGCGGGTCTGATAGCGCATCCATTGCGCACGCCCGCGCATCAGCTTTGGCTTGAGCTGCTCGGCCGGCAGAACGGTTTTTTTGAAGCTCTTGCCCTCGCGGTGCAGGAAGCGACCGACGCTCGCAGGAGACCACGTTCAGCCAGTGCCGCCGTCAATTGATGAAGCGTCATGTTGGCATCTCGCTCAACCTCGCCCAGGACGAAAGCACGGTGCTCCCCGTCGATCAGATAGGGCCGATGACCACCCATCTTGCCGGGTGCCGCACTGCCACGGCGACGCTTGCGGCCTCGGGCGTTTCCTGGGCGAAGGCGGTGGCGATGAAAGCCGAGACGACGCCACAGACCGGGCTGGCGGATAGTAGTTCGCGAGTCAGCCACGGTAGCGGTCGCTACGAAGCGCGCAGCACTTTGTCATCGGTACATTCCGTCCCATGCCTGAAATGAGCAGTGCAGCCATGTCGCCTCCTCCGCAGTCACCGTGGCGAAAGCAATCCTTCCGCTGCCACACGGACCTAATGTCGCCTGGCACTAGCTTGCTTCAGCAAACCACTTAGCGCAATTCTCAGGAGCTACCGTGCCCGCATCGCAGGCGAGGTCCGGGGAGGCTTGCTCACTCAGTTTGCCATTCTGGAAAGTCGCGTTCTTGCCAACGCGCATATTCGAGATATTCTCTCGCAATCGCCTCTACAAGATCTTGTTGGAGCTCTTTGCGAAGGCACGGCATTTCGCTGATTGCCAAGCTGTGCTCTCTCGCAAAATGAATGGCGCAACGATATCCGTCAACGTCTTCCAAAGTGGGACGGACTGCATCTTCCTTCCACTGATCCGCAAGTTCCTGCAACAATGAAGGTTGTCCTTCTCTTGTGACAAACATGTCTGTGACCCGACGCTTGGCTCTCTCCAGAAAGGCGTCCGAGTTGCCGAGCCGCAACCGCCTTACATGCCACCGAAAAGCGCCATCCCAATGCTGACTTCGCGCCATTAAATTGAGAAGGGAGATCGAACCGCCTTCGAGGATGAGCCCCGGCTGGGAACTACGCTCATCCACTTGCATTATCAGCTTACGATGGGCGGTCTCGGCGTCGATGATGCCCGCGGTTAGCGGGCGCGAGTCCAAGTAGATCCGCTGGGTAGATTGCAGTTCGGAATCCGAGGGACGCCCGCTGCCGGTGGCGATTTGAGGACAGCATTGTACACGATCCAGCGCAATGACCGGCCATCCGGTCTCTCGTGCAATTTGGATTGCCGCGTCTGTTTTGCCGCTGCAGGTCGGCCCGTAAATCAAATAGATTAGCATGTGTATGCCGCTCTCGGAACTAACCGCCCCCCAAGCACAAGATACTCGGTAGGCTTTCACCGGACTTGTCGCAAACATTTTGACAAGCGGCGATTATGCCCTGAAACGACGCCATTTTCGAACTTTGTGAAGTCCGAAAGGGCGCAAGCAGCCCGTTCTGGTCGTTCAGTCCGGTCACCAACGCCTCTGTTTGACGTTTGACGACGGTCCACTTTGCACATCTCATGCCGACTGTGACGCAACGCAGCACCGCAGGATGGTGACCTCGTTGTCTCCGGCAAAAGATCCTTGCGCGTCTTGGGTTAATCGAGGCGGCGGCGCACGGGCGCCTTATTGTCTCGGAACATGGCCAGGAAGGCGGCTGATCAACAAAAGTGGAAGACGGTGTCCCGACGACCTCACCGATTTGTGAGGCGACCGAGGATCTGCCCGACATCGTCGATCTCGTCCTCGAGGTGGGCCGTGTGCCGGCCGCGCCGCCAAAGCCTCCTCCCTGCCGGTCCGGCTGGAAGCCTCGTCGAAACGGCACAGGAGTACACCAAAGCCGCCAGCGCGCAAACACACAGACCGCCGGCGCCAAGGATTTGGCGCTTTTTGCGTGGCGTCCGCTCCGATCTTCCGGAAGGGGAGCTGGCTGCTGTTTTCTGGGCACTCGCTGCGCATCGCCGCTGCGCAACGCCGAACTGGACATCGAGCGGCTACGCGATGAACCGCATGGTCTGCCATTGTGAGGCTCTTGCTCGACACTAATGGCCTCTCCGAGGTGACGAGGCCGAGCCCTGACGCGCGCGTGCTGGAATGGATGACGGGCTCGATGAAGACCGCTCATTTATCAGCGTTGTGTCGATCGCCGAGATCCGGCGCGGCGCTGCCCTCATGGACAAAGGTCGGAAACGTGACGCACTGGCCGGATGGCTCGCCCGGGACCTGCCGCAGCGCTTCGAGCCGAGAGTCCTGCCCGTGGACGAACTGGTTGCCCTGGCCTGGGGCGACCTGACGGGCCTCGCGAAGCGGCGTGGCCGCGGTCTGTCATCGACGGGCTGATCGCAGCCACCGCGATTTCCTGACCCATCACATGGCGGGGATATTCATGCGCTGACGGCGAAACACCCAGATGCCCCGCACCTACCACGATCAATATGGAAACGCCTCGGTGGCAGCCACGAGGTCGATGTCATTGAAGATGAGATGAAATAGGCGGATCAGCTCTGCTTTTCGCATCCTTGACGCGCGCTTCATGACAGGCCTCGGCCAAGGGCGTCGAGTTTAGCTTCCGGTTGGATGCTTGCCCTCACCTGTGGCTATGCTTACGGCCATCCCGATCGAGAAAAGCATCGAACGCGGCAGCGACAGCGCGAATTACAAAGCGATGCTCCCGCCGTACGCGGACAAAACCGTTTTCGAAGTCCACTATCCCGTCCTCGGCCAGCATCGCCAAGCGTTCAGCTGAATCGAGAAGACGGATCGGATCAGATCCGTGGGCGGCACAGATTGCCTGCACATCGGCCTCGAGATCGCACATTAGTCGCTCGATAATTGCGGCTCGCACGCGGTCGTCGTCGGTGAGGCGATAGCCCTTTGACGTCGCCAGACGGCCAGCTGCGATGTGCTGGATGTAGGAATCCCGTGTAACTTCGTTTTGGACGTACCCCTCGCCGACGCGGCCGATAGCCGACACGCCGAAACCGATCAGGGTTCTGCAGGTGGTGGCCGAGTAGCCCAGCGAGTTACGCCGCAGGCGACCCGTTTTCTGTGCCAGCGCGAGCTCGTCGTCCGGCAAGGCGAAATGGTCGAGCCCGATCTCGCGGTAGCCGGCGGCAATCAGCGTCGCGGCCACGGCCGCATACTGTTCGGCGCGGGCAGCGCTGCCCGGAAGAACTGCCTCCTCGATGAGGCGCTGATTCTTTATAAGCGACGGGATGTGCGCATAGCCGAACACCGCAAGCCGGTCGGGGCGCATTGCGACCGCCGCCCTCGCGGTCTCGACGCAGGACTGCACCGTTTGATGCGGGAGACCGAAGATGAGGTCGAAGTTGATGCGGCTTACTCCATGCCGGCGCAGCATTTCCACGGCAGCCGACGTCTGCGCCTCACTCTGAACCCGGTTGATTGCTTTTTGAACAATGGGATCGAAGCTCTGCACGCCGAGACTCACACGGTTCACGCCGGCTGCTCCTAAGGCCTCGGCCATCTCGGCCGTGAACGTGCGCGGATCAATCTCGACGGCAACCGTAGCTGTTTTCGTGAGAGCGAAGCGGCGTCGCAGGAACTCCATCAGAGCCAGGAACTCGGCTGGTCCTATGAGAGACGGCGTTCCGCCGCCGAAATGCATGTCGCTCACGGGCAGCGTCTGCGGCGCTCGCTCCGAGACCAAACGGATCTCGTCACGCAGGGCCGCCAGATAGTTGACGATCGGCGCATCATGGCGGGTGATGGTGGTGGGGAAGCCACAATACCAGCAAGCTGATCGGCAGAACGGAACGTGGAAATAGAGCGACACCGGATCGTCAGCCGGCAGGTTCCTGAGCCATTCCTCGTAAGCCTCGGCGCCGACCGCCCCAGAGAACTCTGACACAGTCGGATAGATAGTGTACCAAGGCAGGCCGGCCTCGCGATATTTTGTGGTCTGCAACAGTTACCGTCCCATGCTGATAACCGCCAACCTTACCGCTGCGCTCGCCTGTGTCTTTGCGCTATGTCAGTCCGTTCCGCTTTGGGCTCGAAACTTGTATTTCTCAGCAATAGCGGCCGTTCAGTCTTGGCTGGACGGTCAGCGACTGGCCATGGCTGTTCCCGCCGCGACCCTCACGCGCACCGTTGGGTTCCACCATCCCTTCCCTTCAGCCTGCGCCTGGTCGAGTAGATTCTGCTGAGCGCGGCTGCCGCATCCAACGAGATAACACCGCGTTGGGACCAGACTTTGCTCGCCAGCTAGCGCAGCCCCATAGTGATCTCTGGCATCTCGATGAGCTCGTTGTGTGAATTGCTGGCAAGAAGCATTAGCTGTGGCGCGCCGTCTATCAGGACGAGAGGCTGCTCGACGCGACCGTCAGGTCGGCCGCAATGCCAAGGCCGGCGCGCCTACTGACTCCGTGGCGGAGGCAAGGCTGCGCGTCAGCGCGTGATTACCGATCATCGCGCTCGCCAAAATGACGGCGTCGTACCGAGCGGTGCCGCCGCATGATGTCTCAACGTCGGGGCTCACAGCAAACAAAGCTGTCGCCATTGAACGAAACTGTCGCGAAGCGAACAGACGAACCGTAGCCGAAACGTTTGCCATTCGTGCTTGGGTTGATCCGCAAGGCAAAAAGGAAGGAAGAGCGAACCAAGGTCCGCCGGCAACCTTGAGCTTCAAGCCGCAGCTGCGTCGTCAGGATGGCATGTCATTTGCAGTAGAAGCCTTTGTGACGGCCCGCCCACAACTAGCGGAGATGACGGGGATGATTTGTACAGAAATGTTGGATGGCGTCGTTTCGGCGATTATTATATTTGTAATAACAATGGCATATTTGTAACAATAACAGCCAAATCATATTCTCAATTTCTGATGAATATCTGGCGTGACGAGCGCATCAAAACTGCTAAAATTCAAATCAATGCGCATCGTTATCGATTGTTTCCTTAGCAAGAGTTCATCACTAACGTCCATTCCTTTTACTCTTTGAACGGAGATCAACAATGAACATTAGGAGCCTCCTCCTCGGCTCAACTGCGGCACTGATTGCCGTTTCCGACGCTCGCGCCGTGACCGCCGTTGCCGAGCCTGACCCGACTGAGTACGTTAAAGTCTGCGACGTCTACGGCTCGGGCTACGTCTACATTTCAGGCACTGAGACCTGCGTGCGCATCGGCGGCTATGTCCGTTACGACGTCGGCTTGGGCCATGTCGGACTGGTTGATCACGCAAGAACGTCGGATGTGAGAACTGGTGAGCATCAGGGCACATGGCAAAACAACACGCGCTTCACATTGAAAACTTGGACCGGCCAGGAGACCGAACTCGGTACGTTGAAGACCTACACCGAAACCCGCATGAACTTCGGCAACCGCCACACTTCGGTTTCGGACAGTTCTCGGTCCTATGCCTTCAACGGAGACAGCACCTTGACTTTCGCCTGGATTCAGCTTGGTGGCCTCCGAGTTGGTAAGGACTGGTCGGCCTTCGACATGTTTATTGGCGGCGCGGGTGACGTACTCAACCAGACGCCGGTTCCATACGGCGCTTTCGATACCAATGTGGTTCAGTACTACTTCGACCCCGGGAACGGCTTTTCGGCCGTGGTTTCGCTCGAAGAAGGCTCGGGCGTGGTCGGCACAATCGACAGCTACGCACCGCACGTAGTCGGCGGCTTGAAATACACACATGGCTGGGGCGCGATCACCGGCGTTGCCGCTTATGATAGCAACTACGAATCGGTGGCCGCCAAGGTCCGTGTCGACATCAATGTCACCAACGAACTGTTGCTGTTCGGAATGCTCGGCTACGGTTCCAACGGCAAGCTCAACGACGACTCCACGAACGCCATCGACGCTCATGGTCGCGGCTTCTATAAGAGTTGGGGCGGGAACTGGGCTTTCTGGGCTGGCGCCACTTACAAGCTCAACGAGACAACTTCGTTCAAGCTTCAGCTCTCCGGTAATCAGCTCAAGAACCATGGTGTCGCTGCAAACGTCGCCTATGCGTTTCTTCCAGATTTCACAGTTACGGCGGAACTCGACTATGGCCGATACGGTAACTTCGCCGTCGGCAAGGTGGACGGCGCTTCCAACATGAATTGGACCAACGCCAACAAGAAGAGCAGTGTCGGCGGAATCCTGCGTTTCGAACGCTCATTCTAACGGATGAAAGGGC
Source organism: Mesorhizobium sp. M1334 (assembly GCF_040317995.1). Classification (NCBI taxonomy): domain Bacteria; kingdom Pseudomonadati; phylum Pseudomonadota; class Alphaproteobacteria; order Hyphomicrobiales; family Phyllobacteriaceae; genus Mesorhizobium; species Mesorhizobium sp. M1334. The sequence continues at coordinate 5,899 of NZ_JAMYLM010000015.1, read as the reverse complement.
GCTGAGGCAGGCATCGCATGTACTTGTCGTCGGCGGATCGGACTCCAGTGGGGGTGCCGGAATCGCGCGCGATATCGAGACGCTCTCCTCCATGGGCGTGCGCAGCTGCCTTGCCGTCACTGCGCTGACGGTGCAAACACACGACAGCGTCACGGACATCCTTCATCTGCACCCGGTCTGGTGGCCGATCAGATGCGTGCAGCGATCTCGCGGGCGTCGCGGCGTAGTGAGCGCGGGCGCGGCCGTGATGATCGTGGCGGGAGGGAGAGGTAAGGAGCGTCTTTCCTTTGAGAATTCGCGTTTACGGGTACCCACGATGCACAACGGGCGAGTTTTTCAAAGAGGCGCGTCCTCCTTCGAAGCGCTTCGGAGGGCCAGGCTCTAGGCTCGCCCCGAGCCCCTGCGTAGCCTGCGGGGGAGCTGGGTCTCGGCCCATCCGGGTAGTATCCTTCGCGCGGCTATGGAAACGATCGCACTTGCCGATTGTCGCATAAAAAACTTGTTATCGCACGACTTAAAAAACTTGCAACTTCACAGCATCATTGACTTGTCGCCTATCAGCACTATATACTTGTAATCGCCCAGCTCTAAAAACTTGCAAAGGCACGGCCATGGCCAAGCCCCATGAAAAACTAGCTGTATCACTGGCCGTCCTCAAAGAGCTGCAGGAGGGTGGGCGGCGCATATTCAAATCAAATGAGCTGACCCGCGTCCACCGGGAGCGGCTGCTGCAGAACGGGTTCCTGCGCGATGTTATCAAAGGCTGGCTCATGTCGACCGGCCCGCAGGCACGGCAGCAAGACACCACCCCTTGGTACGCGAGCTTTTGGGAGTTCTGCTCCCTTTACTGCAATGACCGGTTCGGCAAGGACTGGTTCCTGTCACCGGAGCAGTCGCTGCTTCTGCACGCGGAAGCGCCCACTATTCCGCCTCAGGTGGTGGTGAACACCCCCAAAGGCACGAATAACAAAATCGACCTGCTGTTCGGCACTTCGCTCTATGACCTCAAGGTCAAGGAGATGCCGGCCGAACTGACAGAGAAAAACGGCCAGCGCGTGTTCACTGTCGAGGCCGCCCTTACCCGGGTGCCGGAAGCGTTCTTCCAGCGCGCCCCTATCGAGATGCAGATCGCCATGGCGTCGGTGCGCGACGTATCAACCGTTCTGGCCCTGCTGCTTAATGGCGGCCATTCCGCCGTGGCGGGACGGCTTGCGGGGGCCTTCCGTCGCGTAGGACGCGACTCCTTTGCCGATGAAATCGTGGCCGCCTTCAAAGCCGCCGGCTATGACGTGCGCGAATCCGATCCGTTCGCGGGACAAATTGGAGTGACAACCATTGCGGCGGGCGTACCGCCGTTGGTCGCCCGCCTGCGCGCGATCTGGCAATCGCAGCGCGAAGCCATCATCGAGATATTCCCGAAGGCACCCGGACTGCCGTCCGACAAAGACGCCTACATGAAGTTCGTCGAGGATATCTACGAAAGCGACGCCTACCATTCGCTGTCGATAGAAGGGTACAGCGTCACCCCGGAACTCATCGACCGGGTGCGCGAGGGGAGCTGGAATCCGCAGATTGATGAAGAGGACCGCAAGAACCGAGATGCGCTTGCCGCGCGTGGCTACTACCTCGCATTCCAGAAGGTCAAAGACTCTGTTGCCGCGATCATCAACGGCAAGCCAGCCGGCGCGCTGACGCGGGACACTCACCGGGAGTGGTACCGGGAGCTGTTCGCGCCGTCAGTGACCGCCGGCATCCTCAAAGCCAGCGCGCTTGCGGGATATCGCAATCACCCTGTGTACCTGCGCGGCTCGCAGCACGTGCCGCCGCGTACCGAAGCGGTGGCCGATGGTATGAATGAGCTGTTCGACCTGCTGGAGGCGGAGAAGGAGGCCTCCGTGCGTGCCGTGCTGGGGCATTGGCTTGTGGGCTATGTGCACCCCTATCCGGACGGCAACGGACGAATGGCGCGGTTTCTCATGAACGCGATGCTGGCTTCAGGCGGTTACCCCTGGACAGTCGTCAGAGTCGATGACCGGAAGGCCTACCTCGCAGGGCTGGAGGAGGCGAGCGGCAATATGAATGTGAAATCATTCGCCGCCTTTCTCGCCGAACGGGTGAAGTGGTCTATGGAGAAGGCGGCGTGAGGTCGTTGGTGTGCCATGTTTAACTTGCTTGTCTCGGGCCACGGCGAGTGGTGGGAAACGCCGCCGTTCACGTCAACCATTGACCGGTTCAAGGAATATAGCGGCGCCGAGGCCGAGGCTATCGACCTCGCGCGCCCTGAAACATTGCGCCGGCTGGAGGAAATCCCGGCGCTGTTGATGTACGAAGTCGGGGCGGGAGGCCCGCACGCGCGCGTGGTCCGGCACGGCCGCATACGCAATATCGTTCGGCGCGGACACGAACTGGCCTTCACCTTCGAGCCCGATCCGGAACATGCCTTTCTCGACCGGTCAGCGGTGTTGAGAATTGCGGACCGGCTGGGCGTTCAACAGTTCGAACAGCACCGTACGCACTGGGCTATCAAGGATGGTGACATTCCGGCCGAGCTGATTGCCACCGGCACTGCTGAACGGGCGCAGCGCACCGTTGCCGTGGTTGCGGCAGAATATGTAGAAGCGCGCCGCGAGGGACGAAGGAGAGAAGCTGCCGAACTGGCCGAAGAACTGGAGGATTTTCCTCCCTCGCTGGAGAAAGCACTGTCGCTCGTGCCGGCGCGTATCCTTCAGCAGCCGACGCCCGAATTATACCCGATCCTTGGGATAGAGCCCCGCACGCCCGAAGGCCGCAACGCCGTCGTGGCCGTCGTCGCAAGGGATCACAATGGGCAGGACTTGCCTGCCGACTGGTCTTATTCGCTGGCGTGGTTCCTGGACCTTTACGGCAGCGCCACGGAAGCGGGGCGCCTTGACGGCGCGCTGGCCGAATGCGCAACGCATATGATCGCGCTCGGCACTGGCGAGGGAGAAGCCGCCGCCCCGGTTGAAGATATCGGCTACGCACTCTGGCGCTGTTCGCGAAGCCCGAAACTTATCGGCGATCTGCGCCGGGAAATTGCGGTCCTGACTGATCGCCTCGTGCGCCGCCAGGAGGGTGGGGGCTACTGGAATGAAACTAGAGAAGGGGTTCCCCGGCCCGGCCTGCGCGCCACGGCCCTTGCGACAGTCGCCCTTCAGCGGCTTGGCGATGACCGCTACCACGACGCAATTCGGAAAGCCGTGTCATGGCTGATCACACAAGTTATTCCTGACACAGGCGCGCTTCCGCGCGACGCGGGCGACGACGATCCCGAGGTCATCGCCACGACACTCGCGATGGAGGCTATTCGCCGGTCTGATTTTGTCGATGACGTGCCCCACGTGCTGGCGGCTGGAGATGCCTGGCTGGTCTCCGGTCAGACCGTGCTGGGAGGCTGGCAGGCAGAGCCGTGGGCAGAGGATTTTGTCGCGGCCTTGGTGCTTGAATATCTCGCGCGCCAAAACGAGATGCTGCCGCAGGTCGATGGCTTTCTCCTGATGGCGCGCGACTTCTTCCGCAAGGCAGAAGAGCTGCAGCTGGAAGGCGGCGCCAATAATCGGCGGCTTGCTGCCATAGCGACCGTGCATGCTGTGGAAATGTTCCTCTATGGGCTGTTTGAGCGGCGGGAAGATTTGGCGCTGTCAGCCTTCCGCGAAAACGGCACTGAGACGCTCGGCCCCCGGGAAGCGCTCGGCGCTCTGCAGGCTGCGTTGCAACGGATCGAGGTGCTGCACGCGCCGCAACGGCTGTCCCACCGCGACAATCTGAGTGCGTTGGTCGGGCGGCGTGACGGGATCATCCATCGCGCTCACGAAATTAGCGAAGCGGAACTCAGAGACGGGATGAAGCATGCCCGGCGCTTTATCGAAAAGTATGCCCGGTCGCTGCTCGACTTGAACCTGTTGCAGTGAATGTACGTGATTGAGGGGGATGATGAAAAGAAGCGATATTCCAAAGGATGTTATGGCGGCTATTCCGCAAGGCTGCGGAAGAACATGGGGGCAGCGATGCCCCGGCGACATGGCCCCGGATGTGCTGATGACCGGACGTTACCAGTTCGGCAGCAACGAGCGCCGATGGCGACGACATTCTCGGCGATGCCTACGAATATCTGATGCGCCATTTCGCGACTGAGAGCGGAAAGAGCAAAGGCCAGTTCTACACCCCCGCCCAAGTCAGCCGCATGTCGGCGCGGCGATGATCGGTTGGTTCGGCACCGCCATGCTCTGCTACGTCACGCCGAAGGAGCATCTCGGTCTTCCCGATCGCAACGATGTCAAAATCGGCGTGATCACCTACAAGATAGCCGCCCATGCCGCCGACCTGGCGAAGGGTCACCCGGCGGCAAAGATCCGCGACGAAGCGCTGTCGCGGGCCAGATTCGAGTTCCGCTGGGAGGACCAGTTCACCTGTCGCTCGTTCCCGAAACAGCGCGGTCCTTCCACGATCAGACCTTGCCCAAGGAGGCGCACAAGCTGGCGCATTTCTGCTCGATGTGCGGACCGAAATTCTGCTCCATGCGCATCTCCCACGACATTCGGGCCACGGCGCAGAAGGAAGGCATGGCGGCGATGGCGGCGAAATACCGCGCAGGCGGCGATCTTTATATGCCGGTGGAAACGCCCGCGGTAGAAAAACAGGCCTCAGTGCAGGAAGATCAGGGGGCGCGCTGAGCCATGCGCCGCATTCTTGTCAAAGGCGCCGGTATGGCAGGCCTCACCGTCGCCCATGAATTGGCCGCGCGGGGTGCATCCGTCACGGTTGCTGAAATTCGCAGCCAGATCGGCGGCAATGCCTCCTGGCTCGCCGACGGCATGCTCGCCCCTTGGTGCGAACGCGAAAGCGCCGAGGAGGCGGTCGTCACTTTCGGCAACGTTGCAGCCGACTGGGGCGTCGTCTTCCTTTTCGAGACGGGCGAGGTCGGCCTTTCCGGCTTTGATCAGGTGATCGACTGCGCTCATCCGGCGTTCGGTGAGGCCGAAATCGTCGAGACGGGAGTGGGTGTGCGCCCTGCCTATCCCCACAATCTGCCGCGGGTGAAGCGCTGGAAGGACGGCACGATCACGATTAACGGCCTTTACCGGCATGGTTTCCTGCTTTCACCGGCCATGGCCGAGCAGGCTGCCAGCGTTCTCTTCAATTCATCTGCCGACAAGGAGCCTGAAAATGAGCTGATCGTCAACGGTGAAGCGCTTGAAGCCAAGGCAACGACGCTCGACGCTCTTTTGAAGGAGCTTGACTATGAGGGCGGCTGGCTCGCCACAGCGCTCAACGCAAGCGATCCGCGCTTGACCTGGTCTCGGTCGGTGCCGCCACCGCGTCACCAGCCTTTTCGACTTTCTCCGCCAGAGCAATATCACAGAGCGATGAAAGCGACGCGAGCCAAGTCACTGCTTCACGCTACTACCTTCGCCTTCCCTCACTGATCCCCGAAAAGGTATCCCGAGGTTCACCCAGCGCGATTTGTCCTCGTTCTGACAAGTCCGCTTTCAGCCTATCGAGCGCAACACGGGCCGCAGGCAGTGCCGTCTCCGAACCGTCTCCGAACAGACAGTGCAGCGGCCGCCATGCATTTGGCTCTGCGAGATGAAAGTCACCTTCCGTCGCGCTTGGGACTCCGATAACAAGGTTCTCGGGCGAACCGAGGCGCGGGGATAAAAGCACCGGCGCCCACAATGCCCGGATGTGATGAGCTCGGCGAGGAAAGTCACTACGGTCGTGTCCCATAAGGTGGTGTAGCTCGGCGGTTACGAAGCCGCTCGCGAGCGCGCCCTCAACAGCGCTGTAGATGCTATGGGCGGCGGCGAGCGTGTGGCACCCTCGACGCTGTTGAGCAGCTACCTAAGGAGCGCCCCATGTCACCATCCTTTGATGCAAGCAA